>JAOAHH010000110.1 GCA_026415325.1 Thermodesulfobacteriota bacterium
CTGTCCGGTCCAAAGCGATCTGCTGCAATACCAGATGGTATCGCTGTCAGTGCATAGCTGGTGTTGAAGACCAGATAAACAACAGGTATCAACGGAACAGAAATACCGGCATGTTTGGCTTTAAGAATAAGAAACACATCACTTGAATTACCCAGAGCAAAAAAACCGGCAATAGCGATGAAAAATATAACCTTTCGATCAAGTGCTGTGCGAGCAGCACCCTGTAGAGAAGGGCTCCGTAGAGGATGCTCCGCTTTTGTTTCTCCGATATAAAAAGCAATAATGAGGACAGCAACCACTGCCGGGAGGAGAGAAATCCAAAAAACAGTGCGGACATTTTGGGAAAAAGATGTTAATAACAAAAAAGCCGCTGCTGGGCCGCACAGTGCGCCTGCAGTATCCATTGCACGGTGAAAACCAAATGCTTGTCCCAGGTGCGGGGTTTCAGTTGATGCAGCGATAAGCGCATCTCGTGGTGCCGTTCGGATCCCTTTGCCAAAGCGGTCGATAAAGCGCGCCGTCAATACAGAGTGCCATGTGCCGGCGCCAGCAAGGATCGGCCTGCTCAAAGCAGCAAGACCGTATCCGACGATCATGAAAATCTTTCGGTTGCCCATGCGGTCGGAGAGTCGCCCTGACACAACCTTCAAAAGACTTGACGTTGATTCTGCAATGCCTTCGATAAGCCCAATTACCGACGTAGTAACGCCGAGCACACCGGTAAGAAAAAGCGGCACAAGCGGATAGACCATCTCCGAGCTTAGATCCATGAAAAAACTGACAATGCCGGTAAAAAAAACGTTTTTTTCAATGCCGCATATCCGCACGGTTATCTTCTTTCATTGGCATAAGCTGCAAGGCGCGTCGCTCGTTATCAACAATTTCCTTCATGCTCAGCGGGTACCCTTGGGTACGTATACACAGGCTTTTTATTCTGTCATCAGTCCAGTTGAAGCCATAGCACGAGGAACAATAGGTAAAATATTCCCGGGTGCTCTTTTTGTCCAGATGTCCGAGCGATAGTCTGCGCATATTCAAGAGCGCAACCCGCACCTGTTGATACTGATGTTCGGGCAAAGAGGTTGCTATAATAGCAATAATGGTAAATCGTTTTTCAGATGCCAGACGCCGCAGAAATATAAGCTTCTGTCTCGACAGGCGCTCAATATTATCAAGCACAAGCACATGGGGCCGCGGATCCTCAAGAGGTTGGCTGAACAGGTGAAAGATCGCATGCTTATACGGTATTGAAGTGGGATTATGCATCGCCGCATAGTGGGGAAACATTTCCATCAACAGCTGGCGACATATGTCGGCCGGGGGACTTGAGAAATCGACAAAAACGAATCGAAAAGCATTCGTGGCTACGCGGGATACGTGCCGCACGAGACTGGTTCGTCCCATCCCGAACCTCCCTGCAATGACAACATGCTCGCCTCGACGCAGCGTGTTGATAATAAAGCGTGTTTCACGGAAACGTCCGACAAAATACATGGGCACATGTACCATGTTGTTTACAACGCTTTTCGGTTATTTAACAACAAGGACAGTGCAGGGAGCGAGACGCACCAAACTCTGGCAGGTGCTGCCCATTACCCGGTCATAGATTGCCGAATGCCCCATGAAACCGATAATCAAAAGGTCAAATCCGTTCTTCTTGATGAATTCAAGAATTGTCTTTACCTCATGCCCGACCACCACATGGGCATGCAACGTTACCCCTTCCTGCCGGGCAATATCCTTTGCCCTGGCGACCGCAGCGTGATATTTCCCGTTTGCGACAGCCTTTTCCTCCTCAGCCTCGCCGATCGTCTCGGCATAGCGGGGAACCTCTTCCACCGAAATACAATGAAGTTCTGCACCGAACAATTTTGCAAGCCGAACCGCTTCTTCAAATGCTTTGAATGATCCTGCTGAACCATCAAGTCCGTGAAGAATTTTTTTATGCATGGTTGTCTCCCTCCTCCGGGATGGTGACATCCGGTTGAAACCATTGCTGCGCGATCAGCGTTGGCACCACAGCACTCCCGATAACTGCGGTGACAAGGATTGTATATTGATCTTGATCAATAATGTTATTATTAAACCCAAATAACGCACAGATGCTGCCGAATGTCAAACCGGTTGACATCATAAGTGTTGTATAAATTCCTTCTTTTCTGTTGAATCGAAAAACGCCGGTCAGCGGCCAGATACCAATTGTTTTTGTCATCATTTTGAGAACCAACAGCACCAGAATAATTCCTGCAGCCGCCATAACGGTCTGAAATTTCACTAAAGAACCGGCTTTCAAAAAATAGAACGGCGTGAGTATTGTGAATGCGATAACACGCATGCGCTGTGCAAGCACCCGGTCTTTGAGAAAGAACGGCGCAAGTACCATACCCACAAGGTATGCCGGGAGAACTGCCTCCATCTTTGCCGTTGATCCAATTCCGCCGAGTGCAAACAACACCAGCAGGATAAATTTAATTTCCGGTTCGCTGATCCGATTGCCGACCCTTCCGAAAAACCATGGAACAAATTTTGGCAGCGCCCACATTGCAACACCCGTAACGCCTAAAAATAATGCAAGCCACACGTTATATTGAGCAAAAATTACTCCGAGCGTTGCAACCGTTCCGAGATCGTTGATAAAACATGCGGCTAATATAATCTTGCCGATCTCTGTGCGATTGAATCCGGTTTCCAACATCACCGCATAAACAACAGCAACCGACGTTGTCGACAAAGAAAGACCGGCGATCTGTGCTTGATGCCAATTCCACTGATAGACATAGTGGGTATAGCACAGTACGCCAACGTATGGAGCAATAAAACCCATCATGCCGATCAGCATGCTTGACCAGAAATGTTTTCTGACAACCATCGGGTCGATTTCCGCGCCAGCAAGAAAGGTGAGCACAAGAGCGCCGACGCCCGCAAGATAATTGATCCACGGCGTGAGCGGCAACCCGATCAAATTTCCGCCACATGCGCCGACTAAAATTTCGACAAGCGCCACTGAAACTGCAAGCCGTATCGAGATAAGCGTTGCAGCCAGTGCAAGCCCTATCCACAGAGCAGACTGTAGCCACATGTTTTCCATCCCGACTCTTACCCCGTTCAATAAAAAGTTTCACGGCAGGAAACAATCTGTCATCGCATAACAAAAAGCCCACCGCTCAGGCGGTGGGCTTCTCTTACGATTATTCATGCTCCCGCCGCTCCGGTATATAAGATAGGAGTCATTAGCCGTGAGCGGCGGTTATCGGGGGACTCCATCCCCGCAAAAATGTAAAATAATCCAGACCGTTACAAATGTCAAACAATATAACGCCAACGACTATTTTCCCTATCACCCAATGATGCTTTTAACTCCTCAACCAAAATCACCTTGCGACTTTGGCATTTTATCTATATAGTAATACCGTTCTAACCAAAGTTTTTTCAAACAATGAAACGCACCCCGATTATCTTCCCTGATTTCAGGGAGTTCAACAAGTTGATCCGCCAGGGAAATCTTATCCCGGTATATTATGAGCTGCGGGCCGATACGGAAACGCCAGTTTCTGCGTTCATGAAATTGAAATCGTCCCGAAACTGCTTCCTTCTGGAAAGTGTTGAAGGTGGTGAGAAATGGGCACGCTACAGTTTTATCGGACTGAATCCTTCCATGATTATTGCCAGTAAAGGTACCGATGTCACGGTGGTAAAAGGACGTCGGCGTCAACACATAACATCGGACAACCCGCTAACCGTTTTGCGCACGATTATGCGTTCGTATCGGCCGGTACCCGTTGCGGGGCTTCCCCGCTTTTTCGGCGGTGCCGTAGGATATGTCGGTTATGATATGGTCCGCTTTTTCGAGCGCCTGCCTGTCCGCACCCAGGATTCCCTTGGATGGCATGATGCGTATTTCATGATAACCGATACATTAGTTATTTTTGACAATATCAAGCACAATCTCAAAATCGTCGTCAATGTATATGTCGATGAAACAACCACGTCCCCTGCCGCTGCCTATGAGCGTGCACGCACCACAATTGCCCGTATTATTGAGCAACTGAATAAACCGCTGCCGAAATCGCTACCTCGGCAAACGTATCATCGCGTATCGGTAACGTCGAATATGCAAAAAAAAACATTCCTTGATATGGTTGCAAAAGCGCGCCAGTATATCCGGGCAGGAGATATCATTCAGGTCGTTTTGTCACAGCGCTTTGCAACTCCCTTGCGCACCGATCCTTTCGAACTGTATCGCGCGCTTCGTGTTGTGAACCCTTCGCCGTACATGTATTTCATGCAGCTTCATGACGCCGCGCTTGTTGGTTCTTCGCCTGAAGTACTGGTTCGGCTTGAGCGCAATGAA
>JAOAHH010000112.1 GCA_026415325.1 Thermodesulfobacteriota bacterium
TCTGTTCCCAATCCATAAGGGCTCCTTTCGTGATGTGGTGATAATGCTGTATACTTCTGTAGATATTATCCGCTAAGACATTTATGTTGGCATTTTATTTATCTTGCCTCATAGCTAATACCAGTGGTATGGAGAAACTACAATATTAAGGTTTAATAAAAGGAGTCATGCCATGGAAAAAAACAGACTGTGTCGTGTATCTTTTTCTCTGCTTATCCTTCCCCTCATAGCATCATCCTTCATAAGCTGCACCCAACACCAGCCAACTGCAACCGAAGACGGCTCGACCTGGACATGTGTCAACCGGGCTGGTTTTGGCAATGTCAAAAATTATTCGGTTGTTGCAATGGCAGAATACAATGGATATCTCTATGCGATGACCCGTAATGAAGTACAAGGTGCTGAAATATGGCGTTATGACGGAACCCGGTGGGAGCAGGTGCTCTTTCCCGGCGGTCAAACCAACGGTATGTACGGAAACCCGTGGCTCTCCTCGATGTGGGGCGCAATGGCGGTATTTAACGGAAAGCTGTACTGCGGCTTTTCTTCAGGCCATCAGGGCACCTATTACGATTCAACCGGATGCGAAATCTGGCGCTATGACGGGCAAAACTGGGAGCCAGTAATTTCTGACAAACGGGATACCGAAGATGCCGGCACCATCACTGCCATTTCCGGCTGTGCCGATCAGGACGGTGACACAACCGCACAGATTACCGACAGTTCAAAAAATTGGCAACCGAATCAGTGGGCAGGCGGCGTGCTCCAGATTACTTCAGGCACCGGGAAGTTCCGGCGGTTTAGGATTGTCGGCAATACCGCCGATACGCTCATCGTCCAGCAAAACGAAAGTGCCGGAACCCCTGATGAATACACGATCTGCGAAGCGCAGCATTTTAAAAATCCCTATCCGCCGTTTGAATACGACCGCGGCGCCATTGTCGAAGGTGCTACCTATGAAATCGGCACTGGCTGGGATGAAAATGGGTTTGGCGACTTCTGGAACAAGATGGTGACCGAGATGATTGTGTTTAACGGGAGGCTCTATGTCAGCACAGGCCTCAATTATGAAAATGGCGCTCAGGTTTGGTATACCGAAGACGGTGATACCTGGACGGTCACCCAACCGTCAAACAGTTTCGGCAACTACCATGCCGATGAAAATTATACGAACGGACAAAAACCGGTCAGTACCAGCATCCCCTCGCTCTGCGTGTCATCGGTTTCGGGCGAGACCTTGCTGTATGCAGGCGGCACCGGTTCAAGCGGCGACAAAGGTCGGTGTTCGCGTCTTGCGGTGCTGACCGATCAGGGGTGGCAGCTCATCGTTGACCGCGATGTTGATGAAAACGATACGGGAACTAACGAAAACGGATTCGGTGGCGGCATGCGCTGCAGCATGTATAACGGCGACTTCATGCCATGGAGCCTTGCCCAGTTTAAATCGTATCTCTATGTCGGCATCCAGTCGCTTGCCGGAGCGCGGATCCTGTACACGCCAAACGGCAGCCCCGATGACGGTAGTTGGTTCCACACCGTTGGCGGTGATTCTGATGTCCCCAACGGGTTTGACGGCAAGAAGAACTGCGGCAACCCTGCCTATTATCAGCAGATTGCCGTCAACCTTTTCCCGTATGGCAATTATCTGTATGCTGGTACTGTGACGTTGTTTGCGCCGACCCTTGGCGCAACCCAGCGAACTTTGACCGGCGCGCAGTTATGGAAAAGCTCAGACGGCAAAACCTGGGTCCCCATAACGCGCAACGGTTTCACCGATACGCATATCACCTCGTTTGACTGCTTTGCCGTCTATAAGGGGAAACTGTATGTTGGCGCCAACAAGGCAAGTGTTGACAGTCCGCACGGGCTTGAGCCCGAAGAAGGCGGGCTTGTATTCCGACAGGATTCCGTTACCGCAACCCCTTCCCCTGCCTATGACACGGTGGCGACCTACGAAACCATCATGACCACCAACGGCGATCCAACGGATGTCTATTATCCGCTTGGAACCGACAACAATACCGCACTGCCCATAGCACTTCTTTTACAGGGCGGGCGGGTTGATAAGTTCTATTACAAAGGATTTGCCATGCATGTTGCCCGGTACGGGTTCATCGTGCTCGTCCCCAATCATTTGAACAGCTTCTCGATTCCGGGCTTTTCCGCAGAAGGCCTCTTTGCAGAGCAGCAGCAGATGTACGATGCAATCGCATTCATGCGCGACGAGAACGAAAATCCGGCATCATCCGTGTTCGGCAAGGTGGATACCAACACACTGGTCATGCTCGGCCATTCTTACGGTGCTGCCTGCACGATTGAAGCTCTGCAGAACCATTGCGAATATCCGCTCTGCTCAGGGGATTTGTTTGTCCGCCCGCCCCAACTAAAGGCAGTTGCGTTGTGCGGCATTAATACCAAACCCCGCGGCAAGCCGGGAGATTATGCAATCCGTCCGGTTAATAACGCCGGCATGCCGATTGCCATTGTGAACGGCTTACTTGATAACAACGCCAAAGCCCATATCACCCGGCAATCGTATGCAATGATCGAAGATCCGCCGAAAATGCTGGTATTCATCAACGGCGCCAATCATTATGCCATGTGCGACATGAATAACCCGCCCGGGCCAAGCGAAGATCCTCATACTCCGACGCTGCGGCAGGAGGTATCGGTTGAAACCGCAGCACGCTGGTGCGCCTTGTTCCTGCGCGCCTTCGCCCTTGATGATGCCGCAGCGCGTGAATACGTTACCACAACCGGTGCATACCTTGATCCCAACGTTGAGGTGATGATTGATGTCGGGGAATAAAGCTCGGAGGGCGTGGCACGTGTTTTGTGAAGCGTGAAAAGTGAGTAGAGGTAATACAGATGCTTTTTGCCCACATCTCACTCTTCAGTTTTCACGCGCTTCGTGCTGTGCGCTGTATGCAGTTTATAACCGTAATCCGCGAAACGAATTGACAGAGGAAAGAACCCGTCAACAGAATACATGATCAAAAAAGGGGGCAATGGAGAAAGAACATATGGAAATTCTGTTTGAAGACATCAATCATAAGTTTGACCTTATACTGAAAGGGCACGATCTCCTGTCAAAAAAGATTGATGCGGTACGCGATGACCTGAATGATAAAATTGAAATGAATACATTGGCAATAAAAGGTATTGCACCAGCGGGTTGAGGAAAACACCAAGTTCATTAGGACATTGAAGAAAAAAGTGGACAAAAACACCGATTCAATTAACTCATTGGACAAAAAAATTGATGCCGTAGCACATGATTTGAAAGATCACCGTATGGATACGGAGAGCCACCGAAAGCGGATAAGAGCTTCAGGCCGCTGAGAGAAGCAACGCCAAATGATCCACCGGAGGTATTAACACTACACTCCCTGCCTCGATTCTTCTCGATAATACAACCATAAGAGTCAGCGCCAGCACAGGCAAAGCATAGCGCTAAATGGCCGGTGCGATCTTGATTGTCCTGCGGTACTGACTTTGTCAAATAATATCATGCTATCCTAATGAAGTGAGGTTTTCATAAATAAAACCTTTTTGCGAAAGGTGGGCTTTCAAATTGGCAAGCATAAGGGTTATCCATTTTTATATATTTAGCCATTCAATGCAGAAAAAGTTAAAGAAGCCTTTTCTTGATTACAATAAAGATTTATTTTGTTTTCTTGCCCCGGCTTGATTTGCTTTAGTAATGTGTGTCTAAAACAGAATAAAATAAGAGACAATGTTTGGCGTTCGAAAAACCAGAGAAGCATGAAAACGACTTACCTGAATATCATCTATGTTATCGCCCTTTTTGTTGCCGGCATGCTAATGACTATGCAGGCATACTCCGTACGCTGCATAAGGCACGACGACGGCATATCTTATTTGGCGGCAACGGGACATCAGGGGCTGTATGCCACATCGAGGCCCGGGAGCAGGTGGGTTCAGGCTAGCCAATGGCAAGCATTCTGGACGCCTGACGAATTCTGGTGCTTTAGTCGGATATCCCGTGATCTTGCAGCATTCGACATCCATCCCCCATTGTACTTCTGGTTGCTTCACATTTGGACTTCAATTCATGGAGTAACACTTGCTGCTGGACCACTCCTCAACATTCCGTTCCATCTTATTTCGTGCATAGCGATCACCGTATCATGCCGCATGCTCGGATGTTCGCAGTTGGTGGCAGGGGGAGCAGGTCTTCTCTGGCTGTTTGCAGGCACAAATCTGGCCGTTGCATCTGAGGCAAGACAATACAGCCTGCTCGGAGCGATTTCTGCGTTATTTATTCTGTTTCTACTTCGCCTTCTCCGTCGCCCCACATTACCTTCCGCACTTTGCCTGTGCCTAACGAGCGCAGCAGGAATGCTTACTCACTACCACTTCATTCTCCTGCTTGCAGCTTGTGGAACTCTGGCGGCACCTCAGGCGCTCATCGTCGGGCAGTGGCGAACTTTTTTATTAGTTGGGATTTCTATCGCGGTGGCAGCACTTCTTTTCATAGCGCTTCATCCAAACTTCTATCTTTCATTCCCACAACAGGCCCTTCAAGCTGCACCCTTTACATGGACAGAGATTCCGCATCGCCTCGGTCGCGTTTTCCTCGCCCTGATGGAACAATTCATCCCTCATCGCCTTGTTCACCCATTCATCAATTTCCTCTCATATTACCGATTGCCTGTCTTGACTGTGGCGTTGGCTTGCAGTGCGGCGAGCATATATCTCATCCGCCGCCTTAGGCGGAGGCTATCGCTACGACAGATAGCCCGATTTGACTCGGTGCCCTTTGTCGGCGGGACTGCTTGCTTCGTCATTATCGCATTGCTGTATGTGTCATGCAGAAACCCTCGCCATGCGATGGGCAGCAAATATCTCATGCTTGTTACCCCACTGTTCTTCACCGCACTCGGCCAGGTTATCACGTGGATGAGTCGATCCCGGGAGAAATGGTCGTTCGTGGCGATCGTGGCCCTTTTAGTTTCCCAAACCACTTATGGGTTCCTCTAAATATCGATCAAAAAACGGTACACATCATAGAGAGCAGCTGATATAGTTTTGATTACCAAAAGCGCCTCTAACCCTTACAAAACAAGGAGCACAATGATGCAGCCCGGATTTTTTGATTGGCAAAACAGAATTGAAAAACTTGATAAAGCAGGTGATCCCCTGCTGAAGCTTAACACAGCTGTCAATTGGGAAATGTTCCGAGCAGAGCTTGAGGCGCTGCGGGACAAGCAGCGTAAAAGCAAAGCAGGGGCTAAGCCTTATGACGCGGTTATGATGTTCAAGATACTGATTATCCAATCCCTTTACAACCTTTCTGATGAAGCCGTGGAATACCAGATACTTGACCGAATGTCCTTTATGCGCTTTTTGGGTCTGCACGCAGGGGACCCGATGCCTGATGCCAAAACAATCTGGCTGTTTCGGGAACAGCTCAAGACTGCAGGCCGACGTGAGAACCTTTTCAAGCAGTTTGAAGGCTTTCTTGCAGAAAACGGTTATGCCGCCAAGCGGGGCCAGATCATTGATGCCAGTATTGTGTTGGCACCAAAGCAGCGCAACAGCCGGGAAGAAAACACCCTGATTAAGGA
>JAOAHH010000040.1 GCA_026415325.1 Thermodesulfobacteriota bacterium
TTATTTCCGTGCGGCCGGGCGAGCATCAGACCCGGGAGTTTCTGGTGAGCGAGCGTTTCTCCCTTGCCCGTCCCGGACCAATCGAAGCGTTTCTTGTCTATTCATGGGCTATTACCGGCACTGCCGGCGTGCTTGAGATCACCCCCCCCGTTGTGCCGGGCTATCAAACAGGCTGGGTGGTGTTCGGAATGATTGTCCTCGGGTACAGTCTTGACCGGGGTCCATTTATCAAGGTGTTGGGTACTTCAAGCCCATCAGTGCTGAAAGCACAGGTGCCCATAGAATCAACCTTCGGAATCTATTATGTGGGTATGGCCGTGCTTGGAGCAACGAGCTCGAGGATGTTTCCCATTCCGTTTTCGATTACGTTTTCGGTAACGCCGGGTGATGCTGAAGCGCGTGGGGATCCAATAGATGCTGAGCATCGGCTAATTGGGGCCGGGGCCTATACATCGCCGCGAGGCACGTAATGGGTGCGCAGTAATTCGTGTGAAATGCTGCTGAGCGGCTTTTGAAGGAATTCCTCATATAATTTTTTAACAAACGGATTTTCGTGTGCATAGCGAATTTTTTTGCTGCGGTCATCAGCATAGAGCCCTTGGGCACGAAGCGCTCGTATTTCATTGGTCACGCCGTACGGCTGTCCGCCACCGCCCACACATCCGCCCGGGCATGCCATAACCTCGATAAAGTCATACGGCGCAGGCTTGCCCTTTGCCTTTGCTTCCCGCACCTGGTCGAGCACCGCCGTAACATTCCCTAGTCCATGCGCAACGGCAACCCGCACCGGAGCGTTGCCGATCCTGAGCGACATTTTTTTCACCCCTGCAAGCCCGCGGATATCTTCACATTCGAGCTGTGCGAGATTGTTTCCGGTAATGAAGTAATATGCGCTTCTCAGCGCTGCTTCCATCACGCCGCCGGTACTGCCAAAGATGACGCCGGCACCGGTATAATCACCTAATATGTGGTCGGGCTCGCTTTCAGGGAGGTTCACAAAATCTTTGCCGGTCTGTTTAATCATGCGGGCAAGCTCGCGCGTGGTGAGTGCATAGTCAACATCCTGATAGCCGGAGGCAAACATTTCTTCGGTACGGGTCAGCTCGCATTTTTTGGACGTACACGGCATGATCGAGACCATGATGATCTTTGACGGGTCGATGCCCTGGGCGCGCGCATAGTAGGTTTTTGCCAAAAGCCCCATGATTTGCTGTGGCGATTTGCATGAGGAAAAATGTTCGATCATATCGGGGGCCTGTTTTTCAAGATAGATAACCCATGAGGGGCAGCAGGTTGTGATCAAGGGTAGCACGCCTTTTTTATTGATAAACCGCTCGATAAATTCCGTGGCTTACTCCATCACGGTCACATCTGCTGCAAAGGAGGTGTCAAAGACGGCCTTGAATCCCAGCCGTCGCAGCACCGTATAAAGCTTGCCAGTCATATTGGTTCCCGGAGGCATGCCGAATGCTTCGCCGATCGCCACACGGACCGACGGCGCGATCTGCACGACACAGTAATTGTCCGGATCCTGCAACTTCTGCCATACCTTAACAGTCTCATCCAGCTCAAAGATTGCCCCGGTCGGGCAGTGAGAAGAACACTGCCCACACTCAACGCACGGTGACTCCACCAGCCTCATGCCTGCCGCCGGTGCAAAACGCGAGGAAAACCCACGGCCGAGAAACGACAGTGCCCAAACCTGCTGCAGCTCCTGACAGATTTCAATACACCGTCCGCAATGGATACATTTATCGGGATCGATGACAAAGGCATTGGTGGAATCGTCTTTGGGAATACCGCTGATAAACTTAGGGAACAGCTCTTCACGAATGCCGAACGCTGCGGCAAGGTTTTGCAGCTCGCAGCTTTGGTTGCGGCCGCATTTCAGACAATCGTTTGGGTGGTTCGAGAGAATCAGCTCGAGAACCGTGCGCCTGACCTCTACGATCTCAGGATCATGCGTCAATATGTTCATGCCTTCCTCGATCGGGGTGCAGCAGGCACGCAGCATTTTGTTGCTGCCCTGAACTTTGACAATGCAAATGCCGCAGGCTGCGGTCGGCGGCAGGTCAGGATGGTGACACAGCGTCGGGATCTTTACCTGCACCTGCCGTGCTGCCTCAAGAATGGTGGTGCCTTCGGCAACATGCACCGGAATGCCGTTGATGGTTGCTATGATCATCGTTAGTTCCTCTCGACTGCGCCGAATTTGCATGTTTCAAAGCACATCCCACAGTTGATGCACCGTGCGGTATCGATCGTGTATCCGTGTTCTTTATCGCCGGTGATCGCCTTTTCCGGACAGGAGCGCGCGCACAGCCCACACTTTTTGCACCGGCTGCGGTCGATAATAAACTGCAAGAGTGCGGTGCATTTTTTCGAAGGGCAACGCCGGTTCAGGATATGTTCCCGGTATTCATCTTCAAAGTACCGAAGCGTGGAGAGGACGGGATTTGCCGCGGTCTGTCCGAGGCCGCACAACGATGCTTTTTGCATGGCCTTTGCGATAAGTCTGAGCCGCTCGAGATCCTCGAGCGTGGCATTGCCGCGAGAAATGTTCTCAAGGAGATTGAGCATCTGATAGCCGCCAATACGGCATGGTGCACACTTGCCGCAGGATTCGTCAACGCAGAACTTCAGGTAGAACTTTGCGATATCCACCATGCAATCGTCTTCGTCCATAACGATCATGCCGCCTGACCCCATGATCGAGCCCAATTTCTGTAAGTTATCGTAATCAACCGGCGTATCAAGCAGGTGTTCAGGTATTACCCCGCCCGATGGCCCACCGGTCTGGACCGCTTTGAATCGTTTGCCCGAGGCAGTGCCGCCACCGATCTCAAAAACGATATCGCGGAGCGTTGTTCCCATCGGCACTTCAATCAGGCCGGAGTTTCTCACCTTGCCGGTTACCGCAAAGACTTTTGTTCCTTTTGAGTTTTCGGTGCCGATACGGCTAAACCATGCGCTGCCGTTTCGGATAATCGAAGGCACATTGGCAAGGGTTTCGACGTTGTTAATGCAGGTTGGTTTCCCCCACAGCCCTTTGACGGAGGGGTACGGTGGCCGGGGGCTTGGAGTGCCGCGTTTGCCTTCGATTGAGGCGATGAGGGCGGTTTCTTCACCACAGACAAATGCACCGGCGCCGAGCCTGATCTCAAGGTCCATGGAAAAATCAGACCCAAAGATTCGTTCACCGACAAGGCCGTAGGCGTGCGCCTGATCAATCGCCTTTTGCACCCGTTCAATTGCAAGCGGATATTCGGCGCGGATGTAAAAATATCCCTGCGAAGCACCGATCGCAAAACCGGCGATCAACATACCCTCGATTACTGCGTGGGGATCTCCTTCAAGCACACTGCGATCCATATACGCGCCGGGATCGCCTTCATCGGCATTGCAGATCATATATTTTTCATTGCCCGGTGTGCTTCGTGTCATGCTCCATTTCAGCCCGGTTGGAAAACCGCCGCCGCCTCTGCCGCGAAGGCCGCTTGCTGTAATCTCGCGAATCACCGTATCGGGCCCTGCCTGCAAAGCAGCGGAGAGCGCCCGATAGCCGTCGTGTGCAATGTAGTCATCGATGCTCTCAGGATCGATTCTTCCGCAGTTTTTGAGCACCAGGCGAAGCTGGTATGCACGAGGTTGGTAAAGGAGATCTTTGATCGGATTGCCATGCTTGAGCGTGACGCCGATAATGCGTTTGATGTCATGATGCTGCACATTAGCGTAAGTGATATTGTCCGGCAAAATTTTCAGCACGATCCCGTGGTTATACACACCGATGTCGGCAGCCCGCACAAGACGAATTTCATCTGCCAGTTTGCTTTCGCGTAGCGCTGCGGTGAACACATCGAAAAACTCCTTGGTACCACTGGTGCTGCCCGGTGTTGTGTCTTTGATGAGCACTGTTTTTGTGATCACGACGCATCCTCGCTTTGCATATCGATGATATAATCCTGCAGGAGTTTTCCGCCGCACACGTGGCCTCGGACGATATCACGGGCACAGGCTTCATCCACGCGGCAATAGATCACCCGCGGCATTCCCGCGATATTGACCTCCACCAGCGGCTCGGCAGCACACATGCCAAGGCAACCGCATTTTTTTAGCTGCACCCCAGCCCCCTGCCGTTGCAGTTCATCCTCCAGTGCAGCATACACGCGTTCAGCGCCAGCGGCAATGCCGCAGGTGCTCATCCCGACCCTGATCCACGATGCATTCTGATCATGAATCCTGCTCGCGATTGCAGCAAGGTCATCGGCTGTGAGTGCTGCCATCACTTATGCCTCCTTTGCATATTGTGAGACAATGTCGATTACATCGGACTTTGTCAACGTGCCGTGTACCGTTTCGTTGACGGCAAGAGCAGGCGAAAGTCCACAGCAGCCAAGACATCGCACGCTTTCAAGATAGAACATGCCGTCCTTGGTGGTTTGCCCTTCCTCGACGTTGAGGATATTTTTAAGTTCCTGGAGAAGGGAGGGGCTTCCTTTGAGATAACAGGCGGTGCCCATGCAAACCGAAATCTTATATTTGCCCGGCGGCTGGAGCTTGAAGTAGTGATAGAAGGTCAGAACCTCATAGATGCGGGCAAGGGGGATATGAAGGGTGCGTGCAAGATAGCGGGCAATATCGGGGGGGATGTAGCCAAAGGCATCCTGCACGTCGTGCAAAATCATGATGAGGTTGCCTTTTTTAGGGCGCCATTTTTCAATAATGGTGCGAGCTGTTTCTAACGCCGCTTGATCCATAAGCACGCTCCTCCTCTGCAAAGGTGTGTGGATTTCAGCAGCACGATAAGCTCCATACTATGTCGCTCTGAGAGAGAATACAAGAAAAAAACATCTCCACTTATCAGACCGTGCAAGGGTTTTTTCTGCCATTTTGATTGACACAGAGCGGTTCCGTATCCTATACTTCGATAACTTCGGTGTTAAAGGTTGACTGTCTATGGATCAGAAAAAAGGACGCGACGATCCTCTGCAGTTTGCCGCACTCATCGCCCACCAGCTCCGCTCGCCGGTCGGCGCTGCCGGATCCCTGCTGAAGACCCTGCTCGGTGAATATGCCGGACATCTTAATCCGAAGCAAAAAGACCTCATCGCACGGGCTGATAAGCGGATCGAAGAAGCGCTTGACGCGGTCCAGCGCATGCTTGCGATTGTGCGGCCAGAAGCAAGTACTGGCGATCTATTGTCCATCAGCGATGCTGCTGCAATCGTGCGGCGGGTACAGATGTATTTCATGGAAGAGGCACGAAGCCGCGGTATCGCACTCGGCGCTGATCTTTATATGGAGCCTGCCTATGTTCGGCTTGCCGAATCGGCACTTTCCGAAGCATTGCATGCCCTTGTCAACAATGCGCTCAAGTACACACCTGACAACGGTAAGATCAGGCTCACCGTTGCCTATTCAAGCGAACATTCTTCGGTGTACCTTTCAGTAGCCGATTCCGGCATTGGTGTTCCTGAGGATCAGCGCGAGAAAATATTTGAACCCTTTTTCAGGGCACCGACCGCACAGAATACGTCGGTACCCGGTGTCGGACTCGGGCTTGCCTTTGTCAAGGCGTTGATTAACGCTGCCGGCGGTCGCATTTGGGTGCAAAAGTCTGATCTGGGCGGTGCAGAGTTCGCCATTGTCCTGCCGCGTGTTGATGAGGCAGAGCTTCCGCGCGAGGGACACATGCCTGATGGCGATCGCATGAAGGTCGTAATCATCGGCGGCGTTGCCGCAGGTCCGAAGGTGGCATCCAAGGTCATCCGTCTTAAACCCGACACGCTCGTGACGATCATCGAAAAGGGAGATCTGCTTTCCTATGCTGGGTGCGGTCTCCCCTACTACGTCTCCGGGATTGTGAAAGAGCAGAAAGAGTTACTTTC
>JAOAHH010000060.1 GCA_026415325.1 Thermodesulfobacteriota bacterium
TCAGAAAACCGAGGGGATATGCAAAAGAGAATTCTTGTAATCGAAGACGACGAGCTCGTCATGTCGATGCTCTGCAAGGTTTTGGAGACCGAGGGATATACGGTGGTCAGAGCGGAAAACGGTGCAATCGGTATTAAAAAATTTCAAGAAGGCGGCATTGACCTTGTGATTACGGATCTCATCATGCCGGAGAAGGAGGGCATTGAGACGATCCGCGAACTCAAGGCGCTCGATCCGCAGGTAAACATCATTGCCATATCCGGCGGTGGCATACTTGCTCCTGAGCAGTATCTTGCCATTGCAAAACGCCTTGGCGTGCAACGCACCTTTGCCAAACCGTTTTCACGAGATGAAATCCTTGCTGCAGTACTCCAGTTGTGTGCCTGACCGGCATTTTAATTCGGGAGGAGCATATCATGAGTTATGAAATCACCCTGACCGATGCAAATTTTGAGACCGAAGTGATGCAATCGACTATCCCTGTGCTCGTTGATTTTTGGGCAGAATGGTGTGGCCCGTGTCGGATGCTGGCACCCACCATTGAAGAAATTGCGCGGGAATACAGCAGCACGGTGAAGGTCGGGAAGGTCAATGTGGATCAGAACCCCGAACTTTCCGAGCGATTTGCCATCCGCAGCATTCCAACAATTATGCTGTTCAAAAACGGACAGATCGTCGACCAAACGATCGGCGTTCAGTCAAAAGAAACCCTCCAAAAGATGATCTCACGACACATTGGGTGAGCTATTTCCTGTCCGTACCCCGATACCGGCGCGCTCCAGCAATTGCCGGAGGAGATGCCGCACCGCGGTGCTATCGGTAAGGGAGAGACTGGAGATCGGTGCCTGCGGATTAAGCGTTTTGCAGCGGGCCGTAACTCTATCAGCGCCCTGTGCTGCTGTATCCCGCACGTTGTTGATTACCGCCGTTGCCTTGCGCAGCGCTTCAATACGGCTGTGCTTGATGTCTTCACTCAGTATGCCGCTATCGCAGATAAAGAGTGCCAGCGCAGGCTGGATGAACTGGAGCACACTATTGCCCTCGATAAGGAGTGCCGGGCGTCCGCTGATAAGCGGGAGCGCCTGTTGAAGGCCTGTACCGACCTCGGTTTCGCATGCCCGGACCCACACGACCGGGAATGCACCGCGTGACCGAAGGCGCCAGGTATCCTTACCCTGTACCATAATGTCGGCATCTGCCGCCGACACCACGGTCGGTCCATCATGAACCGTTATTTTGATCGCCGCGATGTCCGGCACCAGTTCAACGATATGTTCTGCGAGCAGCGTCTTGCCAATTCCGGAGCGAAGCCCTGAGACCACAATGGCATGTGGCATGCGGATAAGAGCGCTGCTACTGTTCATAACCTGTCACCTAACCACCGATTGACGACATGGTGCGCATGCATTTTTTGAAAGCAGGCTCAAGCGCCCGATGGCGCAGCGGTTTTGCTGCAATCGCAGCAGCGATACGGTGCTCAAGCTCCTGATCACTACATCCATTACGCAGCAGCGTTTTTAGATCAATTTCATCGTCTGAGAACAAGCAGGTGCGGAGTTTCCCGTCGGCGGTGAGCCGAAGGCGGTTGCACGCCGAGCAAAAGTGGTTGCTCAGCGCTGTAATGAATCCGATTCTGCCCTGTGCCTGATCGAGACGGTACATGCGGGCGGGCCCGTGCTGACCGGGAAGTGGCTCCTCCGTCAGCGTGCCGATGGTGCCGATGCGCTCTTCGATTTCCGGAGCCGAAATAAAACGCTCGTGTTCCCACGGTGTGGATGCGCCGACCGGCATAAATTCGATAAACCGTATATCTATGGGGCGATCGAGTGTCAGCCGAGCAAACGCGACAAATTCGTCGTCGTTGATGCCACGCATGGCAACGACATTGATTTTAATCGGCGCAAAACCCACTTCGCGCGCCTTTCTGATGCCTGCGAGAACCAAAGAAAGATTGCCGCCCCGTGTTATGGCGCGGTAGCGGTCTGGGTCAAGACTGTCAAGACTGATGTTAAGCCGGTTCAGCCCCGCTGCCCTGAGCTGCTCTGCATACCGGTGCAGGAGTATGCCGTTGGTGGTCATGCTCAAATCGGTGATGCCGGGCAGACGGCTTAGCTGTGCAATAAATGCAACAATATTACGACGAACAAGTGGTTCTCCGCCGGTGATGCGGATTTTGGTAATACCGCGGGAAGCTGCAACGCGGGCAATCCTGATAAGTTCTTCATACCGTAAGATTTCATCATGCCCGATTGCAGAAACACCCTCGCGTGGCATACAATAAATACACCGCAGGTTACACCGATCGGTAACCGACATGCGCAGGTAGTTGATAGGGCGATTGTAGGAATCGATAAGTTTTTGCATGAAGCGTTTTGGGGATGCGCTCATAAAAATGCCCGGCACTCGGAAACGTCTCAGAGATGTCGGGCATGAATATGCGCTCCCGTCTCCTTTCCATATCCGGGAGGCTCTGCATTCGATGCAGAACCCTATCGGTCCGATGCATCCGCAGTGGTGCAGGCATCGCGACTCGGAGACGTTTTCTTTTTCATACCGCGCCAGCAGGTCTTTGTCAAGCAAACAGCAGACAGCGGTATCGGCGGGTTTGCAATGCCGCGATTTATCATTTGACAAGTACGGAGGATTCAAATAAAAACAGAACAACAGGAGCCGATGATACGGCATGGCTTCTTAAACGCAGGGTATGGCACGGCATTGTCAGCCGGTCGAGTTTAAACACGGATGAAGGAGGAAAGGCATATGGCAAAAGCAAAGAGTAAGGGAGTGTCGCCGTTTTTACCGTTTATGGAGGGGCATGCAAAACTGCTCGGCATGAGCTTGAAGGATCTGACCGTTGCTGCACTTAAATCGCTGTTTGGGCACGTGTATTACATTTGGAGGACTTTCAAACCTGCGCTCGGAGAAAAGGACGGCCTCAAGTATTACGGCAATGTCTGGGCAGCTCTTGCAGACATGAGCTTTGACGGCGCGATGCAGAAATTCGGGCTCAAAGAGGTTAAGGACCTTCCGACACTGGGGAGGATTGTCGAGGACTGCTTTATCGGTGTCCCTGCGCTGTACGTGACGCGCCGCAACACGCCGACCGAACATGTCGGACACGTTCTGTGGTGCGCAAATCCCGCCTATGGCCCGGCCGACAATACCTATAAACGGCACGATTACTATCGGCAGGAAGTCTACCTGACGTATGTATATCTCTGGGAGCTGATTGAAAAAGCAAAGAAGGTTGGGCTCAAGGAGGATATCCTGGTCGACCTGCCCTCCGGAAGATGCCGTGACGGGTCTGCATGCGCCTGCCAGATCGTTTTGCGGACGCGTGATGCAAACCCTGATCTGCCGCTTCCTGCTGTGGAACGCCGGTTTGTTGATCTTGAAATGGGAGAGCAGGAGCCGGTGGTGTACGTACTCAAGAAACAAAAACGTTCGCTCGAGGAGCAGGGACCGGGTACGTTCCTCGGATTCTTTGCGGTTGATTATCTTGCATGGCTCCAGCTGTTCCAAAACGTGCGTTCCAAAGCACAAGATATTTATCTAAAGCTGTGGCAGACATTCCCGAAGATGTGGGTCAAGGATGCAAAGATAGACTGTGAAATCGGTAAGGTTAAAACCGCAGACGAGCTTGCGACGATCATTGCGTACTGCGAAAAGCGCAAGTACATTGCCTTTACCAAAAAGGCACAGGCTGACGGAAGTGTCGTGCTGACGGCAAAGGCAGATCCTTTTGTTGAAGTTGCCGACATGCTTAAAGCAGACAAAGCGTACAAAACAGCACTTGTGGCAATGGACGAGGATTTCGTAAAGAACATCCTCAAAGAAACGAAGATGGATAAAAAGGCGGTGGTGAAATTTACCTCTCATATCGCCAAGGGAGATCCGACAACCAGCATGACTGTTACAGTGAAATAACGCCACGGCATGCAGAGAACGCACGCAGACGGGGCTTGGTTTTGAGCCCCGTCTTTTTTTGTGGTGTGGATTGTCTGTCCGTACTGCTCCAGCATCGGCAGCAGCGGAGCACAACATGCGGTGGAAAACAGGTGGCAAGTTTATACTTGAAATCTTTAAAATGGGTGTTTTATAGTGTAGAAAAGAATATAGGATTAGGCATCAGCGTATTCTTCTTCTTTGTTTGGTTCTGACTCCTGTATTCTGACTTCTGATTTCATTCATCTGTGTGTATGCAGACAACAACAGTGCTTGTGATCGACCCTGATGAGGCGTGCAGAGCCGCTCTTGCCGGTTTTCTAAAACCGCAGGGCTATACCGTTATTGAGGCCCGCGACGCCGACTCAAGCATCAGCATGCTGCAGACACATCATATCGATATTATTCTGACAGAACTTCGCCTGCCGCGGATTGACGGATACGCGTTTTTAAAAAAGCTCAAAACCGACTATGCTGCAGTGCCGGTGCTGGTGGTAACCGGATCTGCTTCGGTAAGTGTGGCGGTGAAAGCAATGAAAACCGGTGCCGAGGATTTTTTGACAAAACCGGTCAATAGCGAGGAACTGCACCACCTGTTACAGGCAATTCTTGCAAAAAAGACACAGCAGCGCCGGGCACAGAAGGCCGAATGCGGTGCAGTGTGGTATGAAGGCATTATCGGGTCAAGCCCGGCAATGAAAAAGGTGTACCAGCTTATCGATAAGCTCGCCGCGGTCGACAGTACGGTAATTGTCTACGGGGAAAGCGGTACGGGGAAAGAACTGGTTGCCCGTGCTATTCATGCGAAAAGCCGCCGTGCACAGCACCCATTAATTCCGGTAAATTGCGGTGCAATCCCTGCAGAATTGCTGGAAAGTGAACTGTTCGGCCATGAAAAGGGTTCTTTCACCAGCGCGTACCGAACACGCATTGGGAGATTCGAGCTCGCCAAGGGCGGTACGATATTCCTTGATGAAATCGGAGACATGAGTCCTGTGCTGCAGGTCAAACTCCTTCGCGTGCTTCAGGAGCATGAGTTTGAACGGGTTGGCGGTACCAAGCCGATTAAAACCGATATCAGGGTGATTGCGGCGACCCACCGTGATCTTGAGAAAGCGGTTGCAGAGGGGAAGTTTCGCGAAGACCTTTACTATCGGCTCAATGTCGTGCCGATTTACCTGCCACCGCTGCGTGAGCGACCAACCGACATTCCGCTGCTGGTCAAGCATTTTATCAGTCGATTCAGCAGCGAAAAGGGGAAACCGGTTGAAACGATAACCGACCGTGCCATGGAATGCTTTCTGCACTATCACTGGCCAGGGAATGTGCGCGAGTTGCAAAACATTATCGAACGGGTTGTTATTTTAAACGAAAGCGGGGTTATTGATTGCGATGACCTGCCCGAAAAAATGGTACGGCAGCAGCGATCGCACTTGAACACTCCACCTTCCAGCCTTCCGAGTGAACAAAACTGTTCTTTTGCGACGATGGTCACCAATTTTGAACGCCAACTCATTCTTCAGGCACTTGAAAGAAGCGCAGGCGTCAAAAACAAAGCGGCGCAGCTGTTGAATATAAATAGAACAACGCTTGTGGAAAAAATGAAAAAGCTGAACATATCGACAAAGGGGTGATATGGGTACTCCGCATAGCACGGACAGCATCGTATCTTTCACGAGCGCTCGGCACTGCCGGGCGCTTGGCATACTTTTCAGTATTATTGCTTCTGCGGTAACTATGGCGCACGCAGCAGTGTCCTCCCGCGGGGATGATGTGCCGCGCAGCATACCGGACGGGTTGCTTGCTCTTGCCAGTCCTCATGCAATCGTCGTGGAAAAATCAAACCAGCGCCTTTATCTGTACGGCAACAGCCAACACGGTCTTGAACTCATAAAAACTTATTCATGCTCAACCGGCAAGAACAAGGGTGATAAAATAGAACCAGGGGATTTAAGAACCCCGGAAGGCTGCTACTTCTTTACCACCCTGCACAAAGGCACAAGCCTACCGTCCCGATACGGCGCCATGGCGTTTGTTCTCGACTTTCCGAATTACGTCGATCAGCAGCGCGGGAAACGCGGCAACGGTATCTGGCTGCACGGTCTGGATAAACCGCTCATGCCGTTCGATACACAGGGGTGTGTTGCATTGTGCAACGAGGACATTATTGAACTGAGTCGGTATATCCGCCTGTACGATACGCCGATTTTGATTACAGAAACACTCACGGCTGTTGATCCCGAACGATATGATCGCGAGCGCACTGAGGCGCTGCAGCTTCTTGCTGCGTGGCGGAATGCATGGCAGGGAAAAGATTTGCAGCGTTTTCTTGCATGTTATTCTCCCGACCGATACGGGCAGGGGAAACTTCGCACCCTTGCCGCTACCAAAAAAGACCTGAATGCGCGCTATAAGTTTATCAGCATCGATTTGCATCGGCTCAACATCCTCAAGCACGGTGATACGATCGTTGCCGGTTTTGTCCAGGATTATGAATCAGATACGTTCTGTAGTACTGGGTTCAAAAAACTGTATCTGCAGAAAAATAGCGAACGTCTTGCCATTGTTGGGGAAGACTGGGAGAACGAGGCACCGGTTGCGCCTCCTGCGGGCGAAGTAAGCGATGAACGCCGCATTTGCAGAATGCTGAACCGATGGATTAAGGCATGGGAAGAAAAAGACATGGAAGCATATATCGACTGCTATGCTCCTGATTTTACTTCGCACAAGATGAACCGCCGACAATGGAAAGAATACAAGGAAGGGATCGGCAGGGCAACGCGCCGTATCACGGTCGGGGTTGAGAACATTATGATCACCGTTAAAGGACCTACTGCGGTCGTCACATTTGCACAGCGCTATTCCTCAGACGCGCATTCCGATTACGGTAAAAAAACGCTCCACCTGCGGCGCGCGGGCAATGACTGGAATATTGTGAAGGAAGTTTGGGAGCCGCTCTGAACGGGGGCGGTCATGCGGTATGGAACGGAAATTCAGCCTTGTGCTGATATCGGAAAAGAGCGGAAAAAGCTATTCTCTGAAAATCCAACCGGTTATTCTCCTTTGCATCGTTGTTGTTATCTTCGTGCTCACTGTTGTTTCCGTGATGAGCAGCGCAGGATATATCACACTCTGCAGGAAACACGATGCACTGCTTGACGCATATGCGCGGCTTGAACGGGAACTTCACCGCATACAGAAGGAAACGCAAAGCCGCACGTCTCTCCAACTGTTTCCCGAAGCTCCCAACGCTGCTCCCGACAAGCTCATGCAGCCGACGTCGTCGGTGAAAGATAATCAGACAGGCACGGTGCAAAATTTTGCCGGGCATTATACGCCAATTGCCATTGAGGCGATATCGGTGCACAGTACCGAAGCAGGGCATGCCCTCCGGGTGTCGTTTCGTCTTCTCAATCGTACTGCCGGTACACGGATCACCGGTTATCTCTGTGTGGTGGCATACGACGATACCGGCGGGTATGGGACATGGCCTGAACTTGAGGTCAAGGACGGCGTGCCCCGTGAGTATCGTCGCGGGCATGCATTTTCAATCCTCAGGTATAAATACATTGAGGCGCACATCAAGCATGCTGCCGACGGACAGAACTTCACCCGTGTCGCGGTGCTGGTTTATGACGAACACGGCAACCTGATGGCACGACATGAGCACGCTTGTCCGTCCCTTCATGCAGAGGATGATCATGCGTAAGCGATACATTGCCGTCCCTGCAACGGCTGGCCGGATTATACGGTGCATGATTGCCGCTGCCGTTCTGTGCCCACTCACGGCGTTCGGGTACGACCAGCATCAGGTGTTTTTTCAAAACACCGATTATGAACTCAATGTGTATCGAATTCACGGCGCGGAACCAGGCACGACAATGCTGATCATCGGCGGCATGCAAGGGGATGAGCCCGGCGGCTATTTGGCTGCCGACCTCTATGTAGAAATGACGCTGCGAAAGGGAAATCTTATTATCGTGCCGCGTGCAAATTTCTGTTCAATCCTTTTAAATGTTCGGGGTGTGAACGGCGATATGAACCGCAAATTTGCGAATCTCAAGCCCGACGATCATGACAGCATGATCATCCAGAAGCTGAAAGACCTGATCGCCGAGAGTGACGTCCTGCTGAACCTGCATGACGGGAGCGGATTTTACAGCCCTGTATGGGAGTCGGATCGGCGCAATCCGTTGCGCTATGGGCAATCGGTTATTGCTGATTGTGAACGGTTTCCGTCCCGGAAGCGAGGCTCCGAGATCAGTGTCGGCGACATTGCCCGGGCAGTGTGTGTAAAGGTCAATCGAGAGATCGCCAACCCCGAACACCATTTTCATTTCAACAATCACCAGACTGCCGCACCGTATTCGCCGCATAAGGAACAGCGAAAATCGGCAACCTATTTTGCCGTCAACCAAATCGAAATACCGGCATTCGGCATCGAAACATCAAAAGACATACCATCTGCCCGTGATCGAGTGCGCTACCAGAGCATGGTCATCAACGCATTTATGGAACAATTCGGTATTGTTCCGGAACAACCTTCCATAGCCCTCCCTGACCCTGTTTTAAAGTACCTGTTCGTGTCGGTGAACGACCAGCGACCGGTTGTTGTGTTTAACGGCGAGACACTTCGGGTACGGTATGGCGACACGATTACCGTGCTGCACGTTGAGGCAAATTATGAGCGCGGTCTCAGCGTCGATGTCAAGGACGTCGGCTCATACAATGATATGCGCAAGCGTATGACCATCACCAAAGAGACCGAAATCATTGCCAAGAAAGATAATATGCGCTGCGGGACGGTAGCCGTAGCCTTCGAAAGTCCTTCACAGGAACTACTTGCTCGAGCGGAAAATACCCCATCCCTGCCGCCAACTGCTGATATATCCGTGCAGTATCTCATTATGCGGGTTAATGAACAGCGCGTTGCACTCAGACCAGGCGAGCACCGGCGTGTGCGCAGAGGAGACCGGATAATCATCGACGACCTGGTGACGGTTCCGTTTCGCGAACCGGGGCTAAAGGTAAACTTTCGGGGATTTGTCGGGAACCAGGCCGGCAACGATGCCGAAGACCGCGGCTATGTCATTGATACAGGACAAGACCTTATCGCCCGGTATTCCAAAGATGGCCACGGCTTAATCTACACCATCGAGGTGCTTTCTGCTGATACCCGCATTGCCGAGTTTTTTATCGACCTTTCAGGGTAGACGCTCATGGCAGAAGGGATGGATTAGGCGGCAAGGGTTCTGTTGATTTCCTGAAACAACATGCCGAGGGTAAACGGTTTCGGGATGATGGTGCGGACATACCCTTCAGCAAGGCTTTTTGTGGCGAGAGGATCTTCGGGGTGACCGGTCACCAAGAGGATTTTTGCATCGGGATCTACTGATTTTATACCTTTACTGGCTTCATAACCGTTCATGATCGGCATGCGCATATCCATCAGTACGATGTCGGGTTTTATTGCACAATATTTTGCAAGTCCTTCCTCTCCATTGCGGGCACTCTCCGCACAATATCCTTGAGCGGTGCAATATTCTTGAAACAGCTCGTGGATGGCCTCGTTATCATCGACGATAAGTATTGTCATGCTCATGGAAGCACACAGGCGAATATGCAGCAGTGGTAAGCATTTTCCTTGAGCGCTCCAGAAATGTCAAGGATGAAAACAAGCTGCATCACGGGTGCCCAAGGATGCATTATGTGTATGGCAGAGGCGTTGCACTCTTACCAGTTTTGACACGATCACGATACAGGCAAAGGTCATCAAATATTGTCTTTCCGAAACACACCTCAGAAAATATCTCTAGCACAAGGTCTCGGTTCATCCTGTGGAAGTCATCGTGCCGCGGCAGGATGAGGCGACCGCCGATATCCACGGCACCCGGGCTTACCATGAGATTATCAGTACCCGATTTAAAAAAGCATACAGGACGATGTGCCTTTCTCGGAGCAATGATGCCCATATACGAATCAGCAGCGTTGTTATAGGTATCTGCGTCCGTGGTGGTTTTCACTGACCCATGATCAACCGGGGTTGGTGCATGGGGTGGGATATGGCGATGCGGCGGCACTTTTGTAATAATCACGTTGACCATCGGCTCAGGAGTGTGCCCGGTTTTTTGCTCAAGGTATTGCACAACACAGGTCATTGCTGCTGCGAGCTTCTCGGGATGACGGGCAATGCAGACAAAGAGCGCTCTGCAGTCAAGCTCACCGATATACCACCGACTTTCCCCATCAGTGGCAATGCATGAAAAAGACGGAGAGCTTGTCAGATCGTCAAGTTGTCGGGTAAGCGGAATACCCCCGTCAGGGCATGCTTGAAAATGGAGATGGTCGGGTGCAGATGCCCCGCATGCAGGACCATTGTAAAAGGCAGTATAGGCGCACGCGGTATCCTGCACAAAATCGATCATTGCAGCAAGACATGCGTCAATGCGTTGGGGAAGATGACGGCGATGCACGATGACCAAATGGTCAGGAAATATCGGAAACGGGTTGTTGAGCACAAGCCATGCATCACGAAAAGGAAGTGCCCGTTGCTGCTCATACAGCATATCAGGACAAAGAAAGCAGGGGCGCTGCGCAATGTATTCATGGTCAACCCGTGATGATGAACTGGTGATGCGGTGCGGAATGTGCTGTAACATGACCTCCCGTTCTCTGAGGACGATACGTCTGGTCATGCTTGATGACAATGCACCCCGTGCATATGCCAGCTCCGGCCAGGTAGTGCATTGGTGCTTGATAAACGCGGCAAGCAGATCTGGAAAGCGGCCGATATTCGCGCCAGCAGCATACGGCTGTACGTCTTCATGCGTGAGAATAATATAACGTTGCATTATGCAGCAGCCTTTTGTCGTTCGGTAATCTCGCGGGTGCGGAGGGTATCTTTGAACGTTGCGAACCTCACTGTTTGTTCAGGGGTCAACGCAGCATCAGTATTGTCTTCCCAGCGGCGGCACAGATACAGCGGCGTATAGATGCGACCCACGCGGTAATCGCGCGCAATGCGCAGCGCAATGGCATAATCCTCGCCGTAACTGACGTTTGGAAAAGGAAACCGACGCAGCAGCACGGTTGGAAAAGCCCGCGGCGCGCCGATACCGGCAACGCGGAGCAGATTGTTTCTGCCGTTCTCATCACTCCATTCCCGATGGTCGACAACGCCGGGTGGTATCTCCTCAAGAGAAAAATTGACGACCCGGTAACTGCCGACAACCATTCCGAATCCCTCGCGCAGGAGAGAAACCATCGCAGCAAGGGCAGACGTATCGGCATAGAGATCATCAGAGTCAAGCTGACACACGTATGTGCCGCAATGCGCCGACTGTACGGCAATATTCCAGCACCCGCCAATGCCAAGATCGGCGGAATCGGGCACAATGCGGATGACGCGTCTGTCGGTGCATGCAATGCGCTCTATTGCAGTGCCGGTCTGGTCGGTCGAATGGTTGTCAACAACAAGTATGTTGAACGGGAAATCTGTTGTTTGGGAGAGGGCACTGCGGATTGCATCTGCAATGGTTCGTTCACGGTTTCGTACCGGGATGACCACACTGGCAACGACCGGGTACGATGAACGGTCTTCGGGAATTGGGAGGGGATCATGGGTGCACAGGGCATTGATGCGGCGCAAATGCTCGGTGCAGATGTATTCCATTTCTTTTTGATAGGCAAGGTTTTTCGGATCAATATACATGAAATGCGAAGAGCGCTGCACTGCGGTAGCATAAAAAAGAGGTTCAGCCACCTTCTGTACCGGTGCCGTGCATGAAACCTTGAGCCGCAGCTCATATAATCCCGCCCACCGTGTATCTTTAAGTTGGCCAAAACGCTCAAGTGCCTGCATAACCTGTGCTGTTGCATAACAGTGCGCCGGACCGAAATCAAAGTCATCGCGGATGCTCCCGAGTTGGTACGGGCACACCGGCATGACAGTGGCAGGAAGGCGCTTCCCGACATAATAGTCGGCATACCATATCCCTGCACCGCAGGATGTGCCCAAGGCAAGGGCACGCGCGACATCATCGGTTGTGACTCTACAGGTGGTGGGATTGGTGATGACGAGCAGATACGGGCAACTGCATGCATGGTGCAATGCCTGTTGCAGTGCGTGGCCGCCGAAGGGATAAGGTGTCACGATGGATATGATGCCCGGATCGCTGCAGGGGGTAGGGGAGAGAAGCAGAATTTTCTCTATGCTTGTGCTTGTGCGAAGTGAACGGAGACAGGTGCTGATATCTTCCGACCCTGAGTGGATGAGGATCGCAGCAAACGGTTTCATCGCATACGGTGCCACTGTGTATAAACGTGATGAAGCATTACACGCCGAGGTCCCACAGGGTGCAAGTGCCGTCATCAGAGCCAGCCAGGAGACAGGTGCCGTCCGGACTGAAGTGGACGGATTCCACGATGTTGGTATGGGCGGTCAGTGTTGCAATACAGGATCCTGTCTGTATTTCCCAGATACAGATTGAGCGGTCGCCGCACCCAGCAGCAAGGTAGTTGCCATCGGATGATACGTCAAGGCAAAAGATCGGGGCATCATTATGGGAGAGTATCCGATGTGTTTCCCCGGAGCGTACATCCCATATCCTGATGGTTGCATCGTCTGCTGCAGAGACAAGGGTATGACCGTTGTTGCAATAGGCAAGTGCCCAGACGTATCCGGTATGGCCGCGCAGTGTTCTTACGGTTTTCCCCGATGCGATATCCCAGATTCTAATAGTTTTGTCCCACGAACCTGAGGCAAGCTCGGTACCCGACGGCGAAAACCTGACTGCCCAGACATAGCCGGTATGGTCATTGAGTGTTTTCAGGAGCGATCGGGTGGCAACATCCCAAATCCGCACGGTCGCGTCATCCGATCCAGAAGCGAGCAGGGTACCGTCGGGACTGAAATCAACACACACGACATAATCATCATGGCCGAGCAGTGTTCCTGCCTCTGTCCAGGTGGTTGCATGCCACAGCCTGATGGTATGGTCGTCGGCGCCCGAGGCAAGCAGGGATCCGTCGGGAGCAAAACACAGGGTGTTCACATCGTCGGTGTGCTGGTTGAGCGAGGTTATGAGGGTTCCCCGTTCTTTATCCCATACCATGATCGAACGGCCTTTTGTTCCTGATGCAAAGATCGGCCGATTCGGGTGCATTTTGACCGACCATACCGGGTGCGTAAAACCATTAATGGTAGAGACCGGTTTGCGGCGCGTGATGTCCCAGAATCTTATGGTGCCATCATAGGAACATGAGGCAAGCGAGGAGTCATCGGGGCTGATGCTAACCGACCAGACAAAACCTGTATGTCCGATATAGGTGCGGAGTTCGCGACCTGAGGCAACATCCCAAAGTTTTAGGGTGCCGTCATCAGAGGCCGACACGAGCCGAGTGCCATCGGCGGTGAAACTCACGGCAGTTACATAGTCGCGGTGCCCGTGGAGTGTCTGAACACAATGACCGGATGCAGTATCCCAGATTTTTATGGTCATGTCATCTGATGCCGAGGCAATGCGTGAGCCGTCGGGACTGAATGAAAGCGCGTTAATAATGTGCTGATGGCCATGCAGCGTCCTTAATTTTTCACCGCTGCGGCCGTCCCACAGGATGATGGTGTCGTCATATGACCCTGACGCAATGCACGTGCCGTCAGGACTGAACCGGACGGTTGTAACATCATGCCGGTGACCTTTCAGGGTGAAGAGCTCTTTCCTGCTCGCAGTATCCCAAACTTTGACCGTTGTGTCCTCAGAACCGGATACAATCCGTGTGCCGTCGGGGCTGAAGCGAACCGACATAACACCGCCTGCATGGCCGTTCAGCGTTGCTCTTTCGCGGCCGCTTCCAAGATCCCAGAGTTTTATCGAGGTGTCGTCAGAGCCTGAAACAAGCTGTGTCCCGTCGTCGTTAAAACACAGTGACGTCACATAATTGGTATGGCCGGCAAGACACATGGTTTGCAGATATGAGCGGGTATCGTACAGGGAGATACCGACCGAGGTTGCTACAGCAAGCCGTGCCCCATCAGGCGAATGCTTGACGTTAAAGAGCCATCCTTTACCGAATGTTTTCAGGGGATCAGGGTTTGGTTTCATCGCGATTAGGCGAGGGGTATGAAGTTGCTTTGCAGATGGTGCGGCATGGGTGTTATGATACAGGATCTGATCGTTTATCGTTTAACCTCAATCTCCTATCCGGATAAAGCTGCAGGAGCGTTTTTGCAGCACCGCGCACGTGCATAACGTTCATCCTGATGCCGCAAAATGAGCCGGAGTATTGCGTTTCACGCAGTGTGTTATTTTTTCCGTTTGCGGTTCAAAAATTTAAAATTAAAGAATGATTCGGCACAGCCTGCCCGGAACACCGTGCCGCTGCCTGCGGCAATAAGCGTTCCGATACCCATGGTCGTCAGATCGTTTTGCAGGCGTTCGAGCACAGTTGGATCGGGTGTTTCCTTTCCCTGTTCGGCACAAATCCGATACTGTGTCCAACTTGTCAGTGCAAAACAGATACCGGCAATTGACCA
>JAOAHH010000143.1 GCA_026415325.1 Thermodesulfobacteriota bacterium
ACATGATGACGACCAAGAAGGCCTTTCTTTTATAATGCTGACGAGTAGCCATTGTTTTTCCTCCCCCATAATTGTTTTTTGCCATATTGTTTTAGAGCTATATCGAACACTGCCATTGCGAGGAACGGTACGCCGCGGCAATCTCGTAAAAGGATATTGATGCTCATCATGCACTATATTTTGTTCTCATGAGATTGCTTCGTTTCGTTCGCAATGCCAGTTTTTTACCATGTTTTACAACATAGCACAGAATGAGAAACACGTTATTGTTTAAAAGCCACTTTACCAATGTCCTATACAGCACTATGAACTCGTTTTTGGTTGAGGCAGGTATATGCAGGGGTAAACTTGTATATTAGTAAAGAGTTCCTTTCAAGGTAGGCTCCAAATACTCCCTGAGCCATTTTTCTATCAGTTTGTCGTTGTGGTCGGGGTCAAGCCGCAGGAGAAGTTTTTTACCGGTAGCGGAAATGACGCGGTAAAGGATCCGTGCTTTGTGAGTAACGGAGATGGTATAGGTGTCTGCGCCAGCATGAAATTTATGGATGCGCATGCCCGGGGGTGTAGTTTCCGATGTATCAAACCGCACGATTGCATCAACTGTCCGTTTAAAAAGCGGAAAATCTTTTGTAAAAAGATCTTCAAGGTCGGCAATAAAATGCGGCGAAAGTTCTGTTCTGTGCATGAGCGGTAGGATGATATCAACGATTCTCTGGAATGCTTTGCGGTCTTCAGTGCCGCGTTGTTTGGGATCTGCCGACCATGTATTGATCTCGGTCTGTGCAAGTTCGGTTGAAAGCTGCTTGACAAGACGTTTATGTTCCTCAAGATCCCCTTTTAGCTCGGCAACCCGCGTGCCGCTTTTGCGGGCGGTGCTCACGTAAAAGCGGATCATGCGAATCAGTTGTTCTGGGCGTACGGGTTTGGGGATATAGTAAACGAGTTCATAGTCCTGCGCTTGCTCGATGTCTGCGTCTTCCATACCGGTAAGGAGTATAATCGGCAGGTAAGGGTGCTCGTCTTTGATGTGGGGGATGCAGTCGATGCCGCTGAGACCAGAATTTGCAAAATGCACATCAAGCAGCACAAGGTCGGGAGCTTCACCGTGTATTTTAATGCGCTCGATGAACGAAAACGGATCGTAAAAGCTTTCAAACCTGCTGACAAGGCCTCCCTGCTCAAGCACTTCGCGGATCATGGTGTGGATGCGCGGCTCGTCATCGACAAGCGCGATGGCATAGGTGGTTTTTTCTTCTTTATCCATAGCAATGTCGATAAGGTTATCCTGCCGCAACAGGGAGTTTGATGTTAACCGCAAGTCCCGGTTCCCCGAGAAGCGTTGTCATATCGGCACCAACCGAGAGGTTCATGCGTTCTGCAAAGAATTTAACAAACATCGTCCCCTGTCCCGGTGTTGCGGAGGTGCGCTTTGCCGAAACAACAGGCTCTCGATACAGCATTTTTAATGTGTCAGGCGGCACACCGCCGGCATTATCAAGCACCGTGACGAGAGCTTCTCCGTCCGTATGTGCGGTGCATATTTTGATTTGGGGTATAAACTGCTGGACAGTGCCGTTTCGCAGCAGTTCAATGCGTTTGCGATCAAGCGCCGCTTGGCTGTTGCGGATGATGTTGAGCAGCATATCCCATAGTTTTTGTTTGTCGATGAATGTTTGCCTGTTACATGATTGCCAGCCGGTGTCTTCATACGTAATCTGATGACCGGAAGAAATTGATCCGCGGTAGGCATCTACCTTTTCTTTCAAAAATCCATGAAGGGCATCAAGCGTAACCGGCTCAAGCTCAAAGGTCAGATGTTTTGCAAGGTCGCGCAGGTGACTGATAATCTTTTCCTGAAACGGTGCGATGATTTGGCCGTATAATTCTCGCTCCTTGACATCGGGGAGATCATTGATGATGTCATGGATTTTAGAACGCCATACCCCTTCGAGGATCAGCAGTTCGTCTTTTACTGCGTTTGCCTGCGCAAGAAGGTCTTGTTTCAGTTTTTTGCTGGCAACCATGAACTCGAGATTCTGATGACGGCGCCGTGCTTCTTCGATAGCCCGCTGCTGCGCTTCGCTGCGCTCGTCGGCAGGGGATTTGCGCAGAAGCATAACAAAGGCGATGAGAGCCGCAAGGATATAGATGGTGATAAAGGCTCGGGCAACAAAAAGGCCGCTGTGAATGATGATGCCTTTGTTCCATAAGATAGAGGAAAAGACAAAGACAAGAAAGGTATTAAAGAATGCTACATAGTACATCGTGCGCTTGCCGCCCACGAGCCACGCAAAGAAAATGCCCGAAAGGGCAAGCAGCACACCGAAATTATAGTGCCGGATCACATCGGGAACGAATTCTTCGACAACCAAAAACCCTGCAACATACAGAACCGCAAGCGTTCTGAGTCGCATGGTGCTGATAATGCGAAAAAGGGCATTGAAGAGCCGTTTGATATTCATGGGGTGATTTGCAAGGAGATCACTATCCCATCGGGTTAATGCATGATATCATAAAATATGAGGCGCCGTCTATATCGGTCTCTTTGCGAGAGAAGATAAGTAGTGGCACAATACGAAGTCGTCACAAGTTGCCCGGCAGCATAGGGTGATTTGTGGCCCGTGTTTGGGATCGTGTTTTTTTATTTGCACTGCAAACCACAAACACAGGACACGCCGGGATGTTCTTGAGAAAGCGATGTGATAAAGCAGAAATGAACGTATGTATAAAGAAGAGGTGGACTGCTGATGGAGGTTATCCGCTGCAACAATTTAACCAGCATGGCCGATGACGGAGCTCGTTTTATCAGTGATATATCGCAGCGCGAGATTCGCTCAAAGGGGTGGTGGTCTCTTGCACTCTGTGGGGGCACAACACCGCGGCATGTGTATGAACGTTTGAGCCGCCTTGACTATGCGCATGCTCTTGCATGGAGTGCAACTCATGTTTTCTGGGGGGATGAGCGGTGTGTGCCGCCCACGGATGCGGCCAGCAACTACTGCACGGCATGGGAACTGCTTTTGTCTCGGGTTGTGATCCCGGTTGAAAATCTGCACCGCATACGGGGAGAATGTCCATTGCCAGAGGATGAAGCGCGGCGCTATGAAGAAGAGATGCGTGATTTTTTTAGTGCCAGAGCCGGCAGTATTGTCGGTGGTTTTCCGGTATTTGATCTTATCGTGCTCGGTCTTGGCCGTGATGGCCATACAGCGTCATTGTTTCCC
>JAOAHH010000148.1 GCA_026415325.1 Thermodesulfobacteriota bacterium
TGCATCGATGTGCTCGGCATTTCCCCATCAACACTTAGAATGACTTTGGTATACGACATCTGTCACAACATTGCAAAAATCGAAGACCATATCCTCGGCGGCACACGCCGTACCCTTTGCGTGCATCGCAAAGGAGCAACCAGAGCGTTTCCACCCCACCATCCGCTTGTTCCCGAAGATTATGCCGATATTGGTCAGCCAGTGCTTATTCCCGGCGATATGGGACGATATTCCTATGTGCTCCTTGGGCTGCACCGTGCGATGGATGAAACTTTCGGAAGCGCATGTCATGGCGCCGGCAGGATGATGAGCCGCAATCAGGCAATGAAAGCTGCCCGGGGCCGCTCTATTGCCCGGGAACTGCACGAGCACGGCATTATCGTTCGGGCAGCAGGCAGGGAAACACTCAGCGAAGAAATGCCGGATGCATATAAGGATGTGGCGCAAGTTGTTGACACGGTCACCCGTGCCGGACTTGCCAAAAAGGTGGTGCGGCTACGGCCGCTCGGTGTTATTAAAGGGTGACTCCGGTCACTGATGTATTATTAGACCTGCCAACAAACTATGCATGACTATTCGGAATAAACAGGTTTGGGCATGGGCATTGTATGATGCCGGCAATAGCGCGTTCGCAACCGTTGTTATGGCCGGATTTGTCCCCCTCCTGCTGAAAACCTGCTGGTCAAGCAGCTCTGATGTAACCGTCTCGACCGCCCAGCTTGGGATGGCAAATACCGTTGCCGGTGTTTTCATCGCACTCCTTGCGCCGCTGCTCGGCGCCATCGCCGATTGCAGCACATCCCGAAAAAAGCACCTCCTCCTGTTCACGGTACTCGGCGCCGCATCGACCGCTCTGCTTGCCGTTGTGCCCTGTGGCGGTTGGCGCACCGCAATCGCTTGCTACTGTGCAGCATCCGTTGGTTTTTCAGGAGCACTTATCTTTTACGACAGTCTCCTGCCTGCCATTGCATCTTCTCAGGAAGCTCACCGGGTTTCCTCGTATGGGTTTGCACTCGGATATGCAGGCGGCGGACTCATCTTTGCGGCATGCGTTGCCGCCGCTGCGCTTGCCGACCGTGGTGGATATACCACCGAACAGGCTGTGAGAGCATCATTTTTGATGGTGGGTATCTGGTGGCTTGCCTTCTCGGTGCCGCTCATGCTGTATGTGGACGAACCCGCGTACCGTACGGATGTCAGATCGCCGCGATTAATCCGGTCAGGGCTGGCAGAACTGCTCGCAACACTCAAACAGATACGCACGAGGCGACAGGTCTGGCTTTTCCTGCTCGCCTATTGGCTCTATATCGACGGCGTGGATACGGTGATTAAAATGGCTCTTGACTACGGCATTTCGCTGGGGCTTTCATCCGGTGCGCTTGTCGGTGCACTCCTGCTGACACAATGCATTGCCTTTCCCTGTGCACTCGCATTCGGCGCCTTAGGCTCAAGATGGGGACCGCACAAAGCCGTGATCGGAGGCCTCGGCGCCTATATCGTCATCGTTCTGTGGGGCATGGTGATCCGGCATGAGTGGGAATTTTTCGTCCTTGCAAGCATGGTCGGTATGGTCCAAGGGGGGGTACAGGCATTGAGTCGCTCGATTTTTGCAAACCTCATCCCAAAGGAGCGCTCAGCCGAGTTTTTCGGCTTGTACAACATGGTCGGGAAATATGCTGCACTATTCGGTCCTGCAGTACTCGGCATAACAGCGCGCCTGACCGGCAATCCCCGTGCCGGTATAGCATCGCTCCTCTTCTTTTTCATCATCGGCGCACTTCTGCTCTCACGCGTTAAATTACAGCCACAGGGCATACCACGATGAACAGCAGATCGGGGCTTTTGTGGAAATCAAACATTATGCTGGGCAACGTCATCTCTCACCTTTTAGGCTGCTGCAGCATCGCCGCAACAGGATACGAAGTATATCAAGGCAATGTGAGTGTTGCAGCAGTGCTCGGCATCCTGACCTCGGTAATCATCACGTACGGTGCAACCGGCTCGCATGTGCGAATGCGCCATGCACTGCTCGACGGTCTTGTGGCTGCTGTATTTGCAGCATCCGCAGATCCCGAAGCACAGGTTTTGCAGGCGCCGCTCGTCTGGCTCGATCTCTGCTCTTTGACCACACCGACAGCAGCGCTTGCTGCTGTGGCATACTTTGGGCTATCCGCCGCCACGGCACTGACTACCGGTAGGCATATCAAGCTCACCGGCAGCATATCCTTGCTGCTGGTGCCATATCTCTGCAACGTGCTCCTCATCCTCCTATCTCAGGGGCTGCGCGCCGATATCGGGCGTTTCCTGATAGGGGGCGCCTTTGCTCCCTCTCTGCTCGTGCAGTGGCTCGGCAGTGTTGCCGTGCTTGTTTTTATCAATGAGGCAACGGCAACGCTGCTCTTTCTGGTGCTTGCCGGACGCTTGCTCACCGACCAAAGGATGCATGGCCTGCTGCTTGCGACTGCGCTGCTGTGTGCGAGCGCTCCGCTGACGGCTGATTTCGGATGCCACCAGTCACTTTTAAACATGCATCCCTTTGTCGCGTACTTCTGTGCGCTTCTTGCGGCATTACTGTCGCAGGCAAGCCTGTGGGCAGAAACATTTCTTATCACCGGCATCCTCATCGACGCGCTTCGGGGTCGGCCGCCACTCTGGTACTGGGGACGGATGCATGGCGCCGAAGGGATTATCAAAGGCAGCATCTTTACCGGCGTCTTTTTTTGCCTGATCTACGGTATCGCAAGTGCTGCTGCTCGTGAAAATATTCGCTTTTTTATCGGCAGCGTACCGGTGCTGTTCGGCGCCTTGAGTGGTATCATCCTTTTCCCGCTGGTCAAAACCCTAGTCGAAAGTTTTGACGGGAGCCTTCCTTTCTTTGTTCGGTTACACAACAACTACGGACGGATTGATCACTGGATGCGGGGTGCCGTGGTTGGTGCAGGCATCGCCTGGGCATTGCGCTCCGGACTTGCAACAGCAGATCCTGAATTGCGGTTTCTTATCGGTGCCGCCTTTGGTGCGCTTGCGTACGGCGGCGTCAATTTTCTTCGGGATGCCGTGGGTGTTCTCGTCTTGAACCGTCGCATACGCCTTCAGGCAATAAGAATCTATCTGTGTGAAGCCGTGCTGGGAGGGTTTGCAGGAGGAGCGGTTGGCTGGTATTTCGATGCGCTGCAGCTTGGCGTCATTGCCGAAAAATTCAAGCAGTACGCAACAATCCGCTATGATGCGGCAGGCATCCCGGTTAAAGATTATGTCATTTATCCGCTCTGCAACAAATGGGGAGCCATGAACCTCGGCACAGTGCAAGGAGGGGTACGGCTGTTTTTCTGCGAAGCACTGTCCGGGGTTGTGATGTGGGCAATTGCAGCACCGCTGTTCAGCATTAATCTGGTGCTGCTCAGTGCTGTGGTGCACCGAAGTACGACACCACTTAAAATGCTCACAACACGACAAGGGCTTGTCAGCGTGGTCGAGCAGGCGTTTCGGGTGCAGCGATGGGGATTATGGATGGCGCCGATTATCTACTCGTTTCTGCGTCTCTCGCCGATCCCGACATGGTACAATCAGGACGGCGCGGTCCGCACTGTGATTGCCGCCCTAAAATGTATCATGAGCTCGCCTGAGGAGTTTCATGCCTGGAGTCTCGCAATATTCACCAATATGCTCGCTTATGACTGGCTGCGAATCGCCATTTACATCGACCACATGTTGTTGCGGGTGGCAACACTGGTCAACTTTTCGTTTGTCGGCATGGACGTGCTTGATGAAAAGCTCGCACGCCTCTACGGTCATTCAATCCGTACCCGCGTCATCCCGCAGGGGCTCCGACGGTTTGTGACCTGGGCGCCGCTGCTCATACCTTTCTATCTGCCCCGGGGCGCTGACTGGAGCCATGCCTGGAACACTGCTGAGCGCATTGCCCGCCAGCAATCAACAACCGTGCTTTCACCTGCCCTCCTTATCGGACTGTTTGCCGTTATCGCCGTCGGTACTGGCATGGCGCTGCTGATTCGTACGATACGGCAGCCTCCATCATCACCGCTGCGAACTGCTGCGCTCGATATTTTTGAAATCGGCAACGGCCTGTACACCCTGTGCATAAGCCGTGACGGTAGAGGATTTAGCCGTGTCTACAGTTTTGTCCGCAGGGGGACTGAGTTTGATCTTACCCGTCGCCCGCACGATGAATTGCAACAGCGGGGTAAGTTCGTGTATCTGCAGAATACCGAAGATCCCGAACTTATCTGGTCGCTTTTCCGCGAACCCACTGGCATCGCAGGTCATGACTATACGGTTTGCAAAATCGACCGTTTGACCCTTACCATACGAAACACATGGAACAATATTGCAGCCCGTGCTCTGGTGCGCATTCATCCCCATCTGCCGCTTGAGATATGGACGATTACGCTGCGCAATACAAGCGCTCATACCCGACACATACGGCTTGTCAGCTATCAGGAATTCGCGCTCAATACCTCTGACATGTACCTTCGCCACCCTGAATACAACGGGTTACATATCGGCACCTGGTTCATCCCCAGTCTGAATGCCCTGGTCGCTTCAAATAGACTCCTGAAGCAGCCTGCCCGACATCTCGAGCACCAGCATCTGTCGGGCGAAGTCGCTTTCCATGCAGTCGGGGAACCCCGCGGGAACACCGTGCTGCTCACCGGATACGAAGACGACCGGAAGTATTTTATCGGTAAGGAGACTCTTCGCATGCCTGCGGCACTCATGAAAAAGCCCCGAGGAATTGCAGACGACGGGCTCCTGTATACCGGTGATCCTGCCGCAAGCCTGCACCTCCATGTGACGCTCAGACCCAATGCCGAAACAACGATTGTGTTTGCTGACGGATATGCAGCCTCCCTGGAGGAAGCTGCTATGGTATTGCGGGAACATCTCCGGCTGCCGCTTTTGTGTACGGTGCCGCTTGACGCCTCTCTTAAAAAAAAGAGAACGCTCCACGGTTTTGAAGGTCAGCCGGAGGGGATGCCGTCACCGCTCCCGTTCTCCTTCTCTGCCGATGGCACCGAACTTCGCGTTGGTATTGATACCCCCCGTCCATGGAGCCATGTGATTGCCAATGAACAAGGCTACGGCATGGTTATTAACAATCACGGTGAAATCTATTCTTTCATGGGCAATTCGCAGCAAAACGGCTTGACCCCGTTTTTCCTGAACGATGAACCGATTGCCTTCCCGGGTCAGGCACTTTATCTCTGTAACACACGGACCGGCGAGATCGACACTCCGACGTTTGCGCCGTGCAGGACTGCACCAGATTGTTGTTCTGTAACGTACGGACGCGGCTATGCGGTGTTTGAAAAGAAAACTCTTACAGCGCATCTCTCCCTTTCCGTATGCGTGCTGCCTGATGCCCCTGCAGAACTGCGGCTACTTACCGTCCGCAACACATCCTCAACCGAACAGACATTCAGAGTTGTTCCATACCTGCAGATCGTGCTCGGTGAAACCCCGCTTGACACCCGTGGTCAGATCATTTCCCAATACGACGAGCACCACCAGATGCTCATGTTCGCCAATCCGACAAACCAGTTTTGCCGTGGCTGGGCGTTTGTCGCAATGAGCCTGCCGCTTGAATCGTACACCACGTCACGCAGTCGCTTTTTAGGAGCCGATAACCATAACTTTTCATGTCCGCATATGGTGAGGCATGGCATTCCTGACATGACGATTCCTGCAGGCGATCCTCCTGCTGCAGCGTTGGTGGGCACCATAACGGTTCCTGCAGGGGGTGAACATACCGTTGTCGTAATCGTCGGCCAGGCCCAAACCTCTGAGGAGGCCGTACAACTCGCTGAACAGTACCGCATTCCTGCAAATGCGAGGGCTGCGTTTCGTGCTGCACAAGCATGGTGGGCAGAGTTGTTATCTGTGCTGCGCATTACGACCAATAAACCGGAGTTTGACCGCTTGGTCAATGACTGGCTTCCTTATCAGGTTTATACCGCGCATCTGTGGGGCCGGGTCGGGCCAAATCAGCGCAGCGGCGGATACGGCTATCGCGACCAGCTCCAAGCTGTGCTTCCTCTGCTCCCCACCAACCCAGCGCTCGCACGTAGACAGATTCTGCTGCATGCAGCCCAGCAGTTCTATGCAAGCGGCGATGTACTGCAGTGGTGGCATCAAAGCTGGGAAGGGAAAAGCGGTCTTGGCGCCCGCAACCGCGCATCAGATCCACATCTATGGCTGCCGTATCTGGTGTACCATTATGTCAGGACAACCGGTGACAGCTCGATCCTTGATGAAGATATTCCGTTTCTTGAACGGCGCCGTATTCCCCGCGACCGTGAAGGTGTTGTGTTTGCCCCTCGTCCATCGCTTGACAGAGCGCCGCTGTACGTCCACTGCATCAAGGCGATCGACACGACGCTGGGCCGTCTCGGGCCCCACGGTCTGCCGCTCATCGGCACCGGCGACTGGAATGATGGGCTGAACAGTATCGGTATTCGCGGCAGAGGTGAAAGTGTCTGGCTCGGGTTTTTCCTCTTCGATATCATCACCGGATTTGCCCCGCTGATACGGCACCGCGAAGGAGCGGAGCGAGAAAAAGCATACCGTGCACACGCACAGCGCCTCCGCCATGCGCTTGACAGCATGTGGCGTGACGGACGGTATGTGCGCGCCATAACCGATGACGGCCGTGAAATGGTCTTTGCCGATGCCCTGACCGCAGCATGGCCGGCCATCTCCGGCGCTGCCGATCCTGATCGCAGCGCACAGGCGCTCCTCCACGGTCTTCAGGACCTTGAAAAAGAAAACATGGTGCTGCTGCTTACGCCGCCGTTCACCGAACACGCGGATCCATATCCGGGGAAAATTGCCGATTATCCGCCCGGCATCAGGGAAAACGGCGGCCAGTATTCACACGGCGTGTCATGGTTTGTTGATGGCCTTGTCAGGCTTGCAGAAATGGCCGAACAGTGCGGCGATTTCCGTCAGGCAGATGCATACCGGTGCAAAGCGTTTGAGGTTTGGTGGAAAATTTCACCGCTCTGCCATACCACCGCTCATGCACTGCCGCGCTATGGTCTGCCACCGCACCAGCAGGCTGCGGACATCTATTACGGCTATGGATACGAGGGCAAAGGCGGTTGGAGTTGGTACACGGGTGCAGCCGCACGCATGCTGTACGCTGCCTATCAGCTCCTTGGGATTCATATACACAATGGTGTGATAAATGTGGGGAACGATCTGTTTCGGCCTAAAGGGGAGTTAGCAGTGCACTCCCTCATCTATAATGGGGTTAGGTATACCCCTGACAACAAACAGGGAGCTGCAATAATGTTGCCGGAAAGCACATCAGAGATGGCTGAACACGCGCGCGATACCATTTGACTCTCGCATAGGTTTTGTATAAGATTACCGCTCGATCAACGGCTGCGATGACTGCGGCTGGTAGGGGAACGATACTGCAGATATACGAGGAAGGAACGGGCATGATCAACATCCATCGGCTGTTCAGGATATCACGACAGACATGGATCTGGTCCATGGTGCTCTGCGTCTGCATCTCTTGTGGTGGGGGTGCACAGGCAGAAGGGCTGCAAAAGGGAAAAAGCAAGCAGAAGCAAAAGCAACTCGTCGCAAAAAAACCAATCTTTGAATTTGACAAGGTCGTTGAACGGGCGCGCTCGCTTGCAAAATCTCCGTACCAACCCCCGAAAAACATGGTGCCCACATGGCTTCTTGAAATCACCTACGATCAACTGCGCGATATCCGTTTTTTCCCCGAAAAGTCACACTGGCGCCAGGAGGGACTGCCGTTTGAGCTGCAGTTTTTCCACCCCGGACTGTATTTTGACCGCACGGTTAAAATCAACGAAATCACCGATGACGCCGTTGTACCGATAAAGTTTTCAGTCGATCTGTTTAACTATGAAAAGACAGCGCGGGAGCTGAAGGAAAAGATACCGCCCACACTCGGCTTTGCCGGCTTTCGCATACACGGCAACATCAACACGCCGAACTATAAGGATGAGATTGCAGTGTTTCTGGGCGCCTCGTATTTTAAGTCTCTCGCCAAAGGGCAGGTGTACGGACTGTCTGCACGCGGGCTTGCCATCGATACCGCGCATCCGAAAGGCGAAGAGTTCCCGTGGTTCCGCGAGTTCTGGATACGGCGTCCCAAACCCGATGACACGCAGATTACGGTTTATGCACTCCTTGACAGCGAGCGGGCAACAGGCGCATACCGGTTCATTGTTACACCCGGCATAAAGACGGTAATGGATGTTGATTGCACGATCTTTCTGCGCAAAGAGGTTGACAAATTGGGTATTGCGCCGCTGACCAGCATGTTTTTTTACGGCGAAAACACGAATAACAGGCCTAAAGATTCATTCCGTCCGGAAGTACACGACTCTGACGGTTTGATGATCGAGATGGAAACCGGCGAATGGATCTGGCGGCCGGTGCGCAATCCGACACTCCTGCAGGTTAATGCGTTTGAGGCCGATAATGTGCGCGGCTTTGGGCTGATGCAGCGCGACCTCAATTTTGACCATTACCAGGACCTTGAAGCGCACTACCAAAAACGACCGAGTGCATGGATTACGACAAAAGGAGCATGGGGCAAAGGATGGGTTGAGCTTGTCCAAATACCGACCGATGATGAAATCCACGATAACATCGTTGCGTTTTGGCGTCCGGCCTCGGTACCGATCAATCAACCGGTTTCATATTCCTATAGCATAAGCTGGCAATATCCTGACCAGCAGCATCCACCCGGAGGACGAGTGGTTGCAACACGGACCGAAACATGGAAACTCTCGGGCGGCAGAAAAAAATATATCGTTGATTTTGAGGGTCCTGAGCTTGCAAAATTGCAGCCGGGCGATCCGGTTGATGCCGATGTGACGGTAAGTCCTGAGGCGCGGATTGTCGAAAAGCAGGTGTACAAAAATACGGAAACCGGGGGGTGGCGCCTTGTATTTCAGGTACAGCCCGAGACCAATCCATCACTCACCGAGAAACTGATACCTGAACGCAGACCGATGGTGGAAATCAGGGCGTTTTTGCGCCACGGTTTCAATATCCTGACTGAAACGTGGAGCTACGCGTCACAGTTGTAGCATGTTCCGGCGCGACGGCATACGATCCGCGCCGATCCGAAGAAACATCTATGGATCCTGACACGCAATCCGGTTCGCCGATCGACGGTTCTGAAAGTCATAAAAGTAGTGTGGTACTGCAGTTCACCACAGATCCGCTGGAAACGGCACACCAGCGCCTCCTGTTATATCTTAAAGCCCTCAATATCCCCGTTTACCAGCGCTACGATCTTGCCGAGGCAGCGCTGAACCGTGCCGCTGCCCTGCATGTTGCCGACAGTGATATCGTCAGTACTGCTATGCGCTGTCTTCGCGAGGTGCTCTCTGCAGATCCCCGATTCAATCGCACCCAGGATTTGGAAGATTTCTTTTTTGGTCAGGAGGGCAAATTTATAGTCATGCCGCCACTAAACAGATCGAGCATGATTCCGGTGCCCCTTGAACGCACGGGACCGCTTAAATTTTTTTTCTTCCTCCTTGTGCGGATGATCCTTGCGCCGCTCCGGCCGCCTTTTAGACTGGCAACACTCTGTCTGCTCCTTGCTGCGCTCATTGCGCTCTTCATTTGGCAAACCATGCGGTGAGGGAATAATGCCCCACACAACTACCAGAGAACACATGCATGAAGTATGGGGAAGGGTCGCACGATGGCGGCGCTTGATCCTGCTCGTGCTGCTGTTTGTACCGACCTTCTTTGCAAGCGGCTATATGGCAAGCGTACTGCCGAACAAAGGGACGGTGTGGTATGAAACCGCTCTGGTCATCGTCTTCACTATCCTCTTTGCATGGATCTCCATGGGATTCTGGACGGCACTCGTCGGATTCCTCACCCTTTGCAGTCGCTACAACCGGTTTTACATACCGGGAAGCCCTCCTCATACACAAGAATCTATAGCGGCATTGCCCAAAACCGCAATTTTAGTACCGGTGTGCAACGAAGATTCAGTCCGGGTGTTTGCCGGCATAGCTGCCATTTACCGCTCGCTTGAGAAGACCGGCAGACTCGACCCCTTTGATTTTTTTGTGCTCAGCGATACCGGTGATCCTGATATCATGGTCGAAGAAGAACTCATGTGGGACCGCACCTGCAGAATGCTCGGTGCCCACGGCCGGCTTTTTTACCGCCGTCGCAAACTCAACGTAAAACGCAAAAGCGGCAACATTGCTGACTTCTGCAGGCGCTGGGGGAAAAATTATACCTACATGATCGTTCTCGATGCTGACAGCATCATGTGCGGTGCAACCATCGTGCGGATGGTTGAAATCATGGAGCAGCATCCCGAAGTGGGCATTCTCCAGACCGCGCCGCGGGGCATTGGCAAAGAGAGTCTGCTAGCGCGACTTCAGCAGTTTGCCAACAACGTGTACGGTCCCATCTTCAATGTCGGGCTGCATTTCTGGCAGCTCGGCGATGCCCATTTTTGGGGCCACAATGCAATCCTGCGCGTTGAACCGTTTATGCGCTACTGCGCCCTTGATAAACTACCGGGCAAACCGCCGCTGGGCGGTGAGATCATGAGCCATGATTTTGTGGAAGCGGCGCTGATGCGCCGCGCTGGATGGGCGGTATGGCTCGCCTTTGACCTCGGCGGCAGTTACGAAGAAATGCCGCCGACACTGCTTGACGAACTAAAACGCGACCGTCGGTGGTGCCAGGGAAACATGCAGCATCTCCGGCTTCTGTTTACCAAAGGATTGTGCCCCGTGCATCGGGCACTGTTTCTTAACGGCGCGTTTGCCTATGTATCGGCATTGCTGTGGTTGCTTTTTTTAACGCTCTGCACCGCTGCGGCATTCTATCATGCATTCCACAAACCGGTCTATTTCCCACCTGATAAAACCCTATTCCCTATCTGGCCAGTCTGGCAGCCGCAGTGGTCTGTCATCCTGCTTGCGTTCACGGCAATTATCCTGTTTATGCCGAAAGGGCTTGCCGTGCTGTTTATTCTGTTTCAAAGAGGCGCTGCACGTCTGCATGGGGGCGCGCTGAAACTGTTTGTGAGCGCAGTGCTTGAAATTATCTTTTCAACTCTCCTTGCACCGGTCAGGATGCTGTTTCACAGCAAATTTGTGTTCGTCACGCTCCTTGGAGGGCAGGTCGGTTGGGCAGGGCAGCAACGCGGTGAACGGGAAACAAGCTGGCGCGATGCAGTGAGGTTCCACTGGGGAGGAACGTTGCTTGCGCTGCTGTGGGGAAGTTCGATGTTTTTGATCAACAGGACATTTTTTTGGTGGCTGACGCCGATTCTCACCGGCCTTGCGCTCTCAATCCCCTTATGCGTCATTACCAGCAAGGTAAGCTGGGGTCGTGCGTTGCGCCGCATGGGGCTGCTGCTCATCCCGGAAGAGGTTGAGCCGCCGCAGGAGCTTTTATGGTTGCAGCAATACCTTGCTGCATTGCAGCGGCCATCGCCGCTGCTCGCACTCCCCACCCTTCATGGGTTCCCCCGCGCGGTGGTTGAGCCTTTTGTCAATGCATTGCACACTCGTATCATCCGGAGCAATCGCACTGTTGCCGAAATGATCAAAAAACGCAGAGAGGCACTTGTTGCAAGAGCACTCTCCCAAGGACCGAACGCCCTCACGGTAAAAGAAAAGAAAGAACTCCTCTCTGACCCTACTTGCATGAAGCACCTGCATCAGAGGGTTTGGGAATTGTCCGATCATGAGCATGCAGCGCAATGGAATCTTCCGGTATAGGGGCGGCTGATATTCCGGACCGTTGCGGTATCACTATGCTTCAGACGTGCACAATCCTGTTGTGCGTAGGATTTTAAAGCTGGATGGGTGAAGTATTAAAGACAGTTCATGGATATGTACACGCTTGACCATTGAAGCCGTCCTTGATTTTTTCAATGGCATTCTGTGAGCAAATTGCCCTCAACCTTGAACGCAGTTTTTCTTCAAAACAACCTCGTTCTGAAAGACAACCAGAGCACATCTCCTTCCCACCGGTTTTTCACATGAAACTCGTCATAGTATTTAACTATGAAATCAACAGTGCGTCCTGCGAGCTTGAAGCTATAGGTTGCAAGAGGACCGGCGGCAAACGAAGTGCCGCGAAAGCTTCCGGATTTTGCCCCGCTGCCCCGGTCGGGTGTTGTCTGCGCGACCACGTAACCGGAAATGCCTGCTGTAAAGCCCCATGCAGTATGCTGGCGGAGCCCCCAGTCAACAACAATCTGATCGCCCGAGCGGTAGTTGGTTGCATGGTTTTCAAAATTAAAAACATAGTTGAAGGCAAACGAAGCCTCCTGTTTGCGTTTGGGATCATACCAGGTGACCCCCAACGCAGGCGCAGCGGCAAAACGGTTCCTGCCGATATTGACGATGCGGTGCCGGTTGTATTCTCCTGTGGGAGGATACAGGGTAAGCGCTGCATTCCATAAAAGCCTGCCGGCCGACCAGCCGAGAATGACCGGCATTATGGAAAGATCACCGAAACCGGTGTTGCTGTCGCGCATGCGCTTTATGGTGCGGCCGTTTGCCGTGATCCTGACGGAAATATTGCCGTGCGCATACGGCAGCAGCATGCCACACCCCCAGCGAGCACCCAGAACTTTTTTGTCGAAAAAATAGCTCAGCCTGATCATGTTAATATATGCACGTGCCCTGCCGTCAGCGTGAAATGCTTGCCGCGGTGCCATATCATAAAACCTTGACACAACCCATATCGCATCCTCACGAACATGGAGGCCGGGGGCAGACATGCCTCCCATAAAAATATCGCGCGTCCCCGGCAAGTACGGGCATGTCCCCCCTTCGGTTGCACTTGCGGTGCGGTAACATGCTGAATTGAGCATAACTGCCGAAACAAACGCGATCATCATCAAGACCCGGATCTTCATTTTTTGCTGAATTTTAAAAAAATGTCTCATGGCATTAGGCAGAGCCTCTTTCACGATAAACATCAATTCTTATTTGATAACGCACCATGGGCTATACTATAACAGTACGTTATAGTACACTCTACCATACGAGAGAGTGTTCTGTCAGCCAATGATATGAAAGGCATATAAAATGAACATGCTCGATATAAGAACAATCATGATCATCTTTGTGCTCTGCACGATCGTGTGCAGCGTGATCATGGCGTTTCTCTGGAGGGACAACCGCTGTCGTTTTCAGGGCATTGGGTTCTGGCTGGTTGACTTCATAATGCACGTGGGTGCAACAATGATCATAAGCCTTCGCGGCATTGTACCTGACAGTATCTCTATAGCATTGGGGAACCCCCTCTCTCTCGGCGGTACCATGATCCTGTACCTGGGGCTTGAACGCTTTACCGGAAAGCGCAGCCCCCAAATGCATAACGCGCTTCTTTTTCTAACCTTTGTGTGCATCCACCTCTACTTTCTCTTTGCAGACAACAACCTGCAGGCACGCAATATCAACTTTTCAGTATTCCTGATTATCGTATGTATACAGTGTGTATGGTTGATGCTGAGGAGGGTTGAAAGCTCAATGAGACCCTTAACAAGTGGGGTCGGCTATGTTTTTGCAGCCTACGGAGTGTTCAGCATTGCCCGCATCATCACAGACAGTATGCATACATCCAGCGATGATTTTTTCCGCTCAAGCTCGCTTGACGCTCTGATACTTCTTATGTACCTACTGCTTTTCATCATTCTTACTTTCAGTTTGTATCAGATGGTCAACCGCCGTCTGTTTGCCGAACTGAATGTGTACTCTGAAGAAAAAGACAGGTTGGCAAAAAACTTAAACGAGCGCGTAAAAGAGCTTACCTGCCTGCACGATATTTCGCGCACGATCGAATCCTTGTACACCGCTCCACTCAAAATACTTATAGATGGAATCATGCGGGTAATCCCCTCTGCCTTTCAGCACCCTGACCAGATTTGCGTGCGAATTTCGCTGAATGAGGATGTGTACCACACCGACAACTTCAAGGAGCCGTGCGTTATCCAAAAGCAGGATATCCTGCCGTATGGGAGGCGAGAAGGGTTAATAGAAATCGGTTTCTTAAACAACACTGCGGAATACGTCTCTCTCCCGGAAGCATCGCGCCTTATAGCAATAATTTCAGAGCGGATTGCCAGAATCATTGAGCGTAAGCGGGTGGAGGGCCGGCTTATTGTTTTAAACCGACTGTATCGGGATTTACTGAGTGGTGGTAGTTTAAAGGAGAAGGCGCAGCGAATTACCGATACGCTGAACGAGGTACTTGGGGCAGATTTCACGCGGATATGGGTGATACGGGAG
>JAOAHH010000018.1 GCA_026415325.1 Thermodesulfobacteriota bacterium
TCTATGATACTTGTTTATATAAAAGAAATAAATAAAAAACCATAAAAAAAAGGAATTGTCAAGGAATTTAGCCCCATCCGTTTAGCAATGGGCTCTGTGAAACAGGTTCACGCTGACCGTGAACTGTGCTATGGTTAGCAGCAGGTAATGAACGTACCGACTGCCCCCGGGAACAAGCATCATGCAAGAACCGTCTCGCGATATTGATCGATACAGACATCGACAAGAGCGACAACGGCGCCGCCGCGAGCTTGTTGTTATCATTCTCACCATCGTCCTGGTGATCGGCGTGACCTCGCTGCTCATCTATTTGACCGGACGCCGGGGCGAGGCGCTCCTTCCCCAGAACATTCTGGTGTTTATCCTTATCAATGTCAATGCCATCCTGCTTCTGCTGCTCATGTATCTTGTGGTGCGCAATTTTGTGAAGCTTTTTTTTGAGCGGCGCAAGGGGATACTCGGTTCTAAGTTGCGTACAAAGCTCGTCGGTGCGTTTGTGGGATTGTCGCTGGTACCGACCGTGCTTATGTTTTGGGTGTCCATTGGGTTCATCACCAATACCATCGAAAACTGGTTCAGTTTTAAAGTTGAGCGATCGCTTGAGCAGGCGCTCAACGTTGTGGAAATATATTACCGGCATTCCGCTGAAAATGCACTCCATTACGCAACCCAGATCAGCACGGCGATTACCGAAGGCAGACTTTTGAACCAGAAAAATCTCGATGAACTGCGCACCTTGGTCGCCCGCAAGCAGGCAGAATACAACCTTGGGGTGGTTGAGGTGTTTTCCGCGCAGCGCGAGGAGCTGCTGCGGATTATGAACCCTTCCATCCCCGATCGAAACTTTATCAGTGCCGATTCTTCAATCGTCCAGCAGGCCCTTGAGGGCAGACGTCTCACGCGCATTCAGCCCATCGGTGAGGGGGACATTGTCCGCGGGGTGGTACCGGTTTATTCGACGTGGAACCCCCGTGACATCGTGGGGGTCGTTATCGTGAATTATTACAATCCCCAGAGCCTCGTGTCAAAGATGGACTCCATTAACCGGGCGTTTCAGGAGTTCAAGCAACTCAAACTCTCCAAAGATCCCATCAAGGGGATGTACGTCATTCTGTTTTCCGCTGTGACGCTGCTCATTATTTTTTCTGCCACGTGGTTCGGATTCCATCTTTCGCGGGTTATTTCCGTGCCGATCGGAACGCTTGCCGACGCCACGCAGCAGATCGCTCACGGCAACCTCGATATTACGCTTGAGCCGGGGGCAGATGATGAGATCGGGAGCCTCATTGCGTCGTTTAACAGGATGACCCGCGACCTGCGCGCCAGTAAACAGCAGGTCGAAATCACGACGGCAAACCTGCGCGATACCATCCGAGAACTTGAACATCGACGATTGTATATCGAAACATTGCTCGATAACGTTGCGGCGGTTGTCCTCTCTGTTGACCACGATGGATGCATTTCCACATTTAATAAGTCTGCAGAGCGTATGTTCGGGATCAGGATGGAGGATGTTGTCGGCCGGCCATATCGTGAGGTGCTCGGCGGCGAAGCGCTGCACCCGCTTCGGGATTGTATTCATGAAATTATTTCCTATAATCTCCAGTTTGTCGAGCGGCAAGTCACGCTCGCCTTCCCCGACCGTACGGTCTTTCTCTACCTGCGGTCGAACATGCTGTTTGATGCAGACGGCCAATATCGCGGCCTTGTCATCATCGCCGAGGATCTCACGCAGATCCAACAGGCACAGCGGGCATTTGCATGGCGCGAGGTCGCACGACGCATTGCCCATGAAATCAAAAACCCGCTGACGCCGATTAAGCTGTCTGCCCAGCGGCTTCGGAAGAAATTTCAGCCCCAGGTTCCGGCCGATGCGGCGGTGTTTGAGCAATGCACGCAGACAATCATCAATCAGGTCGACGAGCTCAAAACGCTGGTCAACGAGTTTTCCAACTTTGCGCGCATGCCGGCGACCAATCCTGTTCCCGGCGATCTCCGTGCTGTCATTGAAGAAACGCTGGCACTGTACCGCGAGGCGCACAAGGGCATTACGTTTGTGTTTCGCCCGCATGCCAGCGAAATCCGTTTGAGTTTTGACCGCACCCAGATCAAACGCGTCTTGATTAATCTCCTTGACAATGCGGTTGACTCCATGGAAAATGGCGGTACGGTTACGATTGCAACCTCCTATAACCGCATCCGCAACGTTGTTGTCATTGAAGTTGCCGATACCGGAACCGGTATCCCGCCGGAGATCAAGCAACGCATGTTCGAACCGTATTTTTCCACGAAAAAGACCGGCACCGGACTCGGGCTTGCGATCGTCACCACCATTATTTCCGACCACGGAGGCTATATCAGGGTCCGCGACAATCACCCCCGCGGCGCCTGTTTTATTATTGAGCTTCCGGTAACGCAAATCGCACATCTGCATGGAGATCTGCATGATGAAAAAACCGGTCATTCTGCTGGTTGACGACGAAGAAGCTATTGTGACGTCGCTCAGAGGGGGCCTTGAAGACGAAGGCTATATCGTGATCACCGCCACTGACGGCGTTAAGGCGGTTGACATCGTTAAATCACAGCCGCTCGATATCGTTTTTTTGGATATTTGGCTTCCGGGTATCGATGGCCTTGAAACCCTCAAGGCGATCAAGGATTTTGACAGCGATATCGATGTGGTGATCATGACCGGGCACGGCACGGTCAGCACGGCAGTCCAGGCGGTCAAGCAGGGCGCATTTGATTTTCTCGAGAAACCGTTTTCGCTCGATACGGTGCTCGATATCATCCATAAAATAGAACACAAGCGCGCCGCCATACGCTCGGACATGAGCCGTACCCCTCCTTCTGAAGAACCCCCTGCGCTGATCGGAACATCCCATACTCTCAGGATGCTGCAGGAAAAGATATCGCAGCTTGCTTCCGGCAACAGTCATGTCACCATCTGCGGCGAGACCGGTACGGGCAAAGAACTTATTGCCCGATTGATTCACGCGGGTTCACGCGCTGCAAAACGCCGTTTTGAAAAATGCAATGCGGCGTTCTATGCACCTGAAGAGATTGAAGCCGAGCTGTTTGGACTACCAAAGACCGCTGATGCTTCCGCTTCCCGAACGGGTTTGCTGCGCGACCGGTCAATCGGCACGCTCTTTTTCGAGTCTTTATTTCAGCTGCCACCGCGGTTACAGCAACGGCTTGCCGATGCGATCGGCAAAGCTTCAGCGCCCCGGATTATTGCTTCCATGCCGCTCACGGCCGGTGCCGACGAGGAACCGACCCTGCAGCCGCAGCTTGCCGCGTGTTTTAGCGAGAGCTTGCTCGTGCCGCCGCTGCGGGAGCGGCGCGGCGATATTCCCGTGCTGCTCGAATATTTTATCAAGCAGTATTGCATGGAATATAACTGCAAGGAGAAGACCATTGATGATGCTGCGCTGGAACTACTTGTTAATTATGACTGGCCGGGTAATGTGAAGGAGCTCAAAAACATGGCGGAGAAGTTGGTTGTTTCGGTACCGACTTCCCACATTTCCATACACGATATTCCGCTTGCAGTGCGTGACGAGCTCCAGCACAGCATGTCGCGGTATTATGAGAGATACCGGAGCATGGATGATGCAGAGGCTGCGTGGCGGAAAAACTATATTCTCTACCATTTGCGAAAAAACAATCGGGATATTGCAGCAACCGCGGCCCAGATTCGGGTCAAGGAAAAAACGCTGAAAAAATACATACGGCAATACGGTATCGTGATCGCCGGCAAGAAAAAGACGCCACAGTTGCGCCAACGCACCCTGAAACGGAGTATGGTGCTGAGCGGCAGAGGGTTGCATTCTGGTGACAAAACGGGCATTATTCTGACTCCACTGCCGCCAAACAGCGGGATCGTATTCGGCAATATTTCAACTGGGGAAACCGTGCGGGCTGATATTGACAATGTTGTGTCAACGGAACTTTCCACCTGCGTTCAGGCAAACGGCGCGATCGCACGAACGATTGAGCACTTTCTCGCAACGCTGCATGCGTACCGGATCACCAACCTCATGATCAAGATCAACAATGAAGTGCCGATCATGGACGGATCGGCGGTTGACTTCTGTCAGGTTATTGAAGATGCCGGCATCGAGGAACAGGATGCGCCGCTCGAAGAAATCATCGTCACCGACCGCTATGTGCTGGGCGAGGTCAAAAAGAACGCGAAATTCATCATGATCGAGCCCGCTGATGTTTTTTCAATAAGCTATACGCTCCAGTACCCCAAGCCGGTCGGCACCCAAGAGTACACCTTTGTCCTGAAGGACGAAGAGATGTTCAAAACTGAAATAGCTCCTGCGCGCACCTTCGGATTTTTAAAGGACGTGGAGGCAATGGAGAAAAAAGGCCTTGCGAGCGGCGGCAGGCTCAATAACGTTATCCTGATCGATGATGAAAAGATCGTCAACACGGATTTGCGGTATCCCGATGAATTTGCCCGCCACAAGATTCTTGACATGATGGGGGATCTTTATCTGCTCGGCCGGCCGATCCGCGGCAAGATTACGGCAAACATGACCGGCCATACCGAAAACGCCGCGTTTGTCCGTATGCTTCGGGATAAACTCGGTCTGTGACCCTGTGCACCGGACTTTTGAACAAACTCCATGAGCGCCTCTTTTCCATCACCGCCCCGCCTGAGCGCATCGCACCGGGAGCTTGAACAGCTCGAGAGCGGCCGCACGCGGCTGTACCTTGTCAGACATGGCGAGCTGACAACATCCCAGGAATGGCGGTATGTCGGTCACAGCGACGTGGACATGACCGAAGAGGGCGTGGCGCAAATGCAGCGCATTGCACACTATCTGCAGCATGAAGGGATTCAGCGCATTATCTGCAGCGATCTTCGCAGAACATTCCATGCAGCCTGTGTGATCGGCGCTGTTCTCGGCATCCAGCCGCAGCCTGATCCGGCATTTCGGGAGCTCAATCTCGGCCGATGGGAAGGCATGACGCGCGATGAGATTATCGCGTGTTTTCCGGAAGCGTTTGAGGAACGAAACCGGTCAATTGCAACCTACCGGATTGAGGGCGGAGAAAGTTTTCTCGAGGTGCAGGCAAGAGTTATGCCGCGGCTTGACGTTATCCGCCGAAACTATTGCGGTGAAAACATCCTTATCGTGGCGCACGGTGGGGTGAACCGTGTCATCATCTGTACTGTGCTCGGGCTTTCGCTGGAGCACCTTGCCCGCATTGATCAGGCATACGGCTGTCTCAATGTGATCGATTTTTTTGATGACAGCCCGGTCATCCGGCTTCTCAACTTTGTTCCCCGCACCTGAGCGCGCCTCTCTTGTTTCCGGAGGGTTCGTTAGAGTTTGCTTTTGCGCTTCACATTTCTGAGCAGGGATATGGCGATAAGCACAAGCACCAATACCGCGCCAGCAAGCAACGACCGCCACACAACATATTTCGGAACAATGAACGTGCTGCTGTCGGGGCGGGTGGTGTCGTTATCGGATACCGATACCGTGGCGTGAGGTGCTGGACGGATCGGCGCAACGGCCTTTATAGGTGGTGGCGGCGGCAGCTGACGGACAAGTTCGGCAATCCCGCGCGCCAGTAGTTCCCGTGCTTTGGCATCACGCTGTTTCCGGTCGGTGCTCCCCATGACCACAGCGATAACCCGCACGCCTTTTTTTGTTGCCGTTGCCGCAATCGAGTAGCCAGCGGCGCGAAAATAGCCGGTCTTGAATCCATCGCATCCTTCAAAACTACGGAGCAGATGATTGTGGGTGCGCATGATGAACGGCTGGGGCGCATCTGCCCTGAGCGGGCGCTCACGGGTTGCCGTATACCGGAGCGCATCAGGATATTTTAAGAGTTCGCGGCAGAGCTTCACGATATCACGCGGTGTGCTCACATCGGGCTGCTGGTCTTTGCCGGGCGGCAGCCCGTGCACCGAGTGAAAAACCGTTGCCGTCATGCCGAGATCCCGTGCCTTTCGGTTCATCAACTCGACAAACGCCTCGGTGGTGCCGGCAACATGCAGTGCAAGTGCCACTGCGGCATCGTTTGCCGATTGCACGATCAGTGCATACAGAAGCTCGTCAACGGTGAAGGTTTCATGTTCTTTGAGAAAGACTTGTGAACCGCCGATTTTTGACGCTCCTGCCGTGACCGTGACAACATCCTGAAACGAAAGGGTATGTGCCTGCACCTGTTCAAGAATCAGCAACAAGGTCATCAGCTTCACGATGCTTGCCGGATAGGCAGTGGCATCGGCATTGTCTTCCCACAGCACGGCGCCGCTTGCCGCGTCCACAAGGATTGCGCCGCGGTACGGTGCCGCGGCGAGTGTGGCCGTGCCCTGAGCCGATCCCTGCGGCGCTGCATCGCGCCGGGGCTGCTGTGCAGGCGGCGTTTTTTTGGCCGTGGGCTTCGCTGCGTGTGTTTCTGCTGCAGCGCAGAGCATGACCATGAGTGCTAAAACCATTACTTTGTTATACCAGTGCATAGGGACATCCTTCTCAAAAGAAGTATGTGAACGGGCAGTATAGAAATAAAGGCAGCGCATTGTCAAGCGGAGAACACACAGCGCCAGGGCATGATATCGTCGTGGTATCAGGCCGTGCGCTGGGAGAGGAGGCGCAATGCTTTTTCGATGCGCGCGGCTTCGGGTTCGTGCTGGTTGCTGAGGATTTTTTCAATCTTACTGCAGGTTGCAACGAGTGAGTTAATAATGGCATGGAGGTCGGAAAAACCCTGTTCCTTGTTATATTCGGCGTGTTGCAGCGTTGCCAGAATTTCGCGTTTTCTCGCGATGCGCTTAAGCCACAGGAGCAGTTCCTCAAAGTTAAACGGCTTGATGAGATAATCAACCGCGCCTTTCCGGAGGGCTTCAATTGCGGTTTCTACCGTTGCAAAGCCGGTGATGATGATAACCTCGGTGGCAGGGTGGTTCTGTTTGACGATGTCCAGCAACCTGATGCCGTCGATTGTGCCCGGCATTTTCAGATCGGTGATGATGACATCGACCGGTTGTTGTTCCAGCGCCGGGACGGCAGCGTCGCCGTTTTCAAAGACTCGAACGTCATAGCCGTGCGACGAGAGCCGCTGCTTGAGAATATCGCGTATGTCAGGGCTGTCGTCAATGACTCCAACAGAAAGTGTTTGCATAAGCGCCTCTGAAGATAGGTTCAAATACCAGATGCCGTAAGATGGCAACGACAAGCATTTGTGTGTTTGTTTTGTAATCGGTTTTGCAGGTTCTGTCAAGGGAAGTTCGGCCTTGCAAAAATAAGCATCTTTTGATACAAAAAGAAATCTTTTTAATTATCCATATTATATATGCAGCAAAATGCTCGTGCTCACGGTATGGCTGTGCCACGCGTTGCGGTGTATGCTGGAAGCGGTGCATCGCATTCATGGACGTGGTTTGCCGATGTGTTTGACCGGGAACGCTACGATGCGGTTACGTTTATCACTGAACATGATATTGCCGGCGGCACCCTTTGTAACCATGATGTTCTCATGCTGTCAGGCGGTGATACCTTTGCGATTGCTGCGGCACTCGGGCATGCGGGCGCAGCCGCATTAGAACAATTTGTGCGCAACGGCGGCACGTATATCGGTGCTTGCGCAGGCGCCTATTTGCCGCTCACCTCGTCGCTCGCGCCCCTGCATCTTTTTAATTTTGTACGGGCAAAAATCAGCAATCTTGCCCGCTGTGCGCCTCATGTACGGCAGCAGCCAGAAAAGAGTTGCACAGCCTATGGGTGTCGGTATGTGTTGCATCCGGTACGGGGAGCACTGCGACTTCAGCTCCATGCGCAAGATGGGGCTACACGCGACCGGTGTATTATGGCCCCGCTCTACGGCGGTCCTGCAATCCTGCCGTCTGAGGACGTCGCGGTGCTTGCAACGTATGCAGGATTTACTGAAGAAACCGAGTTCCTGATGGATACTACCGTGGCGCAGTCTTTGTTTTTAGGAACTGCAGCGGCGGTCAGAAAACGGCTCGGCAGCGGATATCTGTACCTGTTCGGACCGCATTGCGAGCACCCATCGTATCCTGAGGCAAACCGGCTGCTGCTCGACATTATTCGGCATGCGCGCAGCTCAGGCCGTTATTCGATGACGTTGCAGGATGCGGCATCATCCTCTGATCCGGTGCACGCCCAGCATGCATACCGTGCTTTTTTGAGCGCCCTCAGCAGCGGCCGGATTATGGCCTCCGGGCTTGAACGCGCTGCATACCGGTGGCGGATCGGCACAAAACTCTACGATCCCGAGCGGATATTGGTGTTGTTTGACGCACTGTTCAGCCGTGCCCAGTTTCTTCACAAAACCGGATGCAGCCGTTGCATTTCCGCGGAGGACAGCAGCCGGTGGCAGGCATCGGCCACGACCATCATCGCGCACCTGCACACGATACGCGAACGCGGCGACGGCGACGCAACGCAGGCTGCAGCGCAGGCGCTGATAGACGAACTTCGGGTATTGGCTGCTGAGGTGTTGAATGCATATTTTCTCTCTATGCACAAAGGTATGGTACCTAAGAATGGGAGGCGATCATGTACGACAACTATCTCTACTTTCCGGCGACCGCGGCGCTCTACACCTTGTCGGTTGTAACCGTTCTGGTGCTCCTGGCAGGCGTTATCGCGAGCACGACCCTCTGGATGAAAGGCAAGGCGCCGAGCCTGCACCATCCGCTGAACGCGCCTGCGATCATCAAGGCATTTGTGCTTGAATGCCTGTTGCAGGTGCAGATTCTCAGAATAAGCGTTGTCCGCTGGCTCATGCATTTTTGCATTTTTATCGGGTTTTTGGGGCTGTTTGCCCAGACCGCGCTTATGGCGTTCATGAGCCACTTCGTGCCGCCGGATACCTTTATTGCAAAAACCTTTTTCGTTTCACCTGAGAGCAGGCTTGGCGGTGCCGGCGCACGGGTGCTTGACATGTGGGGTGACGTGTTCGGGCTGCTTTTGCTCATCGGGCTTGCCATTGCAATCATCCGCCGCTATGTCCTCCGGCTGCCGCAGCTCGAGACCCTGCTCAAAGACACGCTGTCGCTCACGTTTCTCACGGTGATTGCGCTCACCGGTTTTCTGTGTGAAGGCCTCAGGCTGACCGACCCTGCGTATGCCGATGTTGCCCGGTACTCATTTGTCGGGAACCTGCTTGCCGCGCTGCTGAAAAACATAGGGTGGAGCGCGGCGTCGTATCAGGCATGGGTCTGGACGCATGCCGTGATATCGCTTGCATTCTGCGCCTATATTCCTTTCAGTAAGGCATGGCATATTTTTGTGAGCCCACTTGAAATCGTGCTGGATGCTTCAGAACGGGCATAAAGGAGAAGAGCAATGGAACAGGAAGAAAAACAGACCCCCCAAGAAACGAGCGCTTCAGCGTCCGAGCCTCACGACACAGCACCGGCGCATATTCCGATCGAAAAATTCAGTGCCCGGCAACTGTTAGAGCTCGACGCCTGTACCCGCTGCGGTGAGTGTGCCAACTGGTGCCCGGCGTACGATCAAGACAGCCGCGAACCCCTCACTCCCCGCGGCAGGGCGCGGCTGTTTAAAGACATTCTTTCCCGTCAGCACGGGGTGTTCCGAGCAGGGAGCCTGCTCGGGAAGCTGCTCGGGAAAAAGCCAGTCAGCCCTGACGAGATGCGCGCGTTTGCAAAAGATCTGTATGCATGTAGCACGTGCATGCAGTGCCACTACGTCTGCCCGGTGCGGATCGATACGGTTGAGCTCTGGGAAAAAATCCGTGAGTGCATTGTTGATTGCGGTTTCGGGCCGCTTGATTCGCAGAAGGATCTGGTGCTGAAAACCAAGAATTACGACAACCCGTGGGGGCAGCCGAGAAGCTCGCGAAGCCGGTGGACAAAGGTTGCCAAGAAAAAGAAGCGCATTACCGAAGAGCCAAAAGACATCCTGAAGAGCAAATCGCCGGTGCTCTATTTTGTCGGCTGCACCGCATCCTATGACAATAACGTCGAAGAGGTAGGCATCAATACCACCAACATCTTTCAGGCAGCGGGCGTTGACTTCGGCATTCTCGGCGTTAAAGAGCGGTGTTGCGGCAGTGTGTTGCTGCGCATGGGCGACCGGCCGAGCTTTGTGTCGATCTGCACCCAGAACATCGAACAGTTTAACGGGCTCGGCATAACTACCTTGGTAACTTCATGTGCTGGGTGTCTCAAAACGATTCGCGAAGATTATCCCAAAATCGGTTCCCTGAACTTCAAAGTGCAGCACACAATTGAGTTCATCCTTGATCTTATCAAGGAGGGAAAGCTCACCTTTACCCGTGATGTGCCGCTGACCGTGACCTATCACGACCCATGCCATCTCGGCCGGCATGCAGGCGTGTTCGATGCACCGCGCCGGCTGTTGCAGATGATCCCGGGCCTCAGGATTATTGAGATGGAGCGCAACCGTGAATATTCCCGATGCTGCGGTGCGGGCGGCGGGCTGAAATCAGGGTATCCCGACATGCAGAACAGGATCTCTCAAAAGCGGATCGACGACGCGCTTGCAACTGGCGCAAGCGAACTGGTGTCGGCCTGCCCCTTCTGCTATCAAGGCCTTCAGATTGGCATTCAGGCAAAGAACGCGCCGATTCGGATGCGCGATATCACCGAGCTTGTGTGCATGGCGCTCGGCATCGAAACCGGCGCCGCAGGAGGCAATGCTGCGGGCGATGAGTGATACATATTCTATCCAGCGCTGTTGTCCGGCTATCCTGGCAGCTATTCGTTCTTATGGGGCAGGGGTTGCAAAAATTATTATGGAGTGCGGCATTATAGGAATTGCCCTGAGCGCGCTGTGTGTCATTCTTGAAACCCGAGCAAAGTGTTGCTGTAATGCTCTTTGGGCAATATGGCACCAGCGGCAGCGAAATACTGGAGCCAGAATTTCTGAATCTGGAAAAACCGCTCGCTTGACTGAATGGTGGGCGCTACAACATATACCTTTACCCCATGCAGATCTGGGAACCTGTTGTTAGCCTTTTCGGT
>JAOAHH010000076.1 GCA_026415325.1 Thermodesulfobacteriota bacterium
CTCCCGTATCACCCATATCCGCGTGAAATCTGCCCCAAGTACCTCGTTCAGCGTATCGGTAATTCGCTGCGCCTTCTCCTTTAAACTACCACCACTCAGTAAATCCCGATACAGTCGGTTTAAAACAATAAGCCGGCCCTCTGTTTTCTTGCGTTCCGCTATTTCAACCTCTAATGCCGCTGTTCTTTTGGCTACCAATTCTTCAAGTTCAGTATGCGACTTTTTGATGGCCAGGGCCATGGTATTAAACGTCTCGGACAGCGCCCCGACCTCATCATGACTTGTTACGGGAACCTGAACATCGAAATCTCCGGCTACAATCCGAGATGCATTTTTTGATAAAATTTTAAGAGGATGAACGACAAATTTCCTCATGCCGTAATTAATCAAAAAGGCAATAAACAGAAAGGAGGCAACAAAGTTTATTGCTACCTGTATTCCTGCTGACATAACTTCTTCATCGATAACACTTTTGCGAAATCCCAGTCGCACAGCACCAAGATGTTGTTGATTGAGGTCAAGAATCGGGACACTCACATCCATGTAAGTATGCCCGTCAAATCGCTGATATTGTTGCGCAAGCGGTTGGAGCGCAGCTATGCTCTTTTTCATAACCGTATCGGTGAAGACCCTACCGATCAGCTCAGGGTCGCTGTGATAGAGCACTTTTCCGGTTGTATCCACAACACCACAGTATATGATATGAGGATTCTTTTCGATAAGTTGCCGGCATTTTGCATTCATGCCACCCAGAGAATCCAGCGGTAGGCCAAGGTTGAGCATCTCGGTAATAACAGAATTAATGGTATGTGCTAATCCAAAACTTCCGGTGAGCAAGGCTTGGGTATAGTTTTTCTGGAAGCTGACAATATTAAAAGCTGCATTGGTCAGGAGCGAGACAAACAGAATGCTGACCGTCATTAAAATAATTTTTTTATTTAAATTCATTACAATCCCTTCATAGCATCCTACTTCACTATATTGTGACCTGCTATCTCGAGCATAAAAATGGGCACGGTAACCCCGAAACGTTTTGCCTTGGTCAGGTCAAAGGCAAGACCAAATTCTTTTGGCCATTCAGGGATGATAGCGCTCACTGGTTTTCCTTCAAAAAGCTCCTTAATCATTCTTGCTGCCTGAACGCCAATGCTTTTGTGTGAGGGATACATTGTTGCCGTCGCCCCCCAATTGTCCATAACATCGTCCTTGGTAATCCCTATAAGCGGTTTTGTGGCATACTGATACACGACTGCTGAATAATGCCTGCGCGTTCCCATTTGATCGCAGGGTTTGATAAAAGCATCAACCTTGGAATCAAGTTCTTTTATATAGTTAATTGCCGCGTGCGCCATAGCTTTGTCCCCTTCTTCGCCGGTTACGAGCGGAACTGGTTGAAATATAACCTTTATATCTTTGAATTCTGGATCTTTTTCTAATAGCTCTTTGATCCAACGGTTATAACTATGCGATTGGGGCATATCGGCATAAATTAATCCCAACGTTTTAACATGCGGCATCAGCTGCTTCACAAAACGCAAACGCGCTTTCACCGGTACGGGATAGCAAACACCGGTAAAGTTTGCCTCCGGGTTACTTTCAAAGTCTTTAATAACACCTATGCCGATCGGGTCGGTAGGCCCGCCGAACACCACCTTTTGTTTTGAGCCGTATAAAACGTTTTTAGCGGAAATTGTTGCAGCCGTACCACCGACGAATATAACATCATATTCGTTTTTGAGTTCACTCTTGAGAATACGCTCTCCTTCTTTAATGTCATTGCCGCTTGCCAATATCCGAATAAAAAGATTATTTCCGGTTTCGTACCCATATTCTTTGAGCTTATTGATTAGTGCATCGCTGATTTCATCATAAGGATTGCCTGACTGTGATAGTAACATCAAGAGGGTGTAACTTTTTTGCTTTATGGTAGGTTCTGCTGCATCTGAATATGCCTGTGAATAAAACATGTTTATAAAGAAAAAGACCGTACATAGTACTGCAGGGAATCTTCCTCTTAGCAGTGCGTATTTAATTTTCATAAGAAATCTTTTTTGGGCCTTTAATGTGTTCTTTTTAAGAAATTCAATATGTTATGATTAATTCTTTTTAGAAAAATAGAATTATTTATTCTTTCTGTCAATAATTGTTACAGCAAAATAGTTACACCCCTTTTAAGGCTAAAGTTCAAAGACTGATGTTGGGGAAAGAATGTTGCGATATGATATCAAACGGGAGGATTAAAAAACGCTATAAGGGTAATTAAAATATAACAGGTAAACCGCACAACAACTCTTATTCTATACAACAGCCGGGAGGTTATGCATCGCGCGCATTTTGTTGACAGCTGCCTTTATATCTTCCGGGAACTGCCGCCATTCTTCCTCTGTAAACACCTGACGGCCGGGGGCACACACACTGTTAGGATCAAAAACTTCCCGCAATTTTCGCATCAGCAGATGCGCGTTAGGACCTACTTCAGGAAACATTGTGGTGAGCGGCTCGACGTTTAAAAATGCCATAAGCATCGGCCCAAGGTTGTGGGTGACAAAAACCGCATTGCCGTAAATACCGAAGGCCTGCGCTTTTTTGATTTCTTCAGGCAAAACCGGATCGGGATAGTTATCGGTTTCGAAAAAGCAAAAATGTCCGCGTTGCAGGGCATAGACAAACGGCGTATCATCTGCCCCGCCTCTGTCGGTGATATCACACTCGCCGAAAAGATCGAGCGCTTTTTTCCATTGTTCTGTTGTTTCAAATGCGCTATCAAGCGGACCGACCGGCAACCAGGCATTAGCATACATTTTTCGGTTCATTCTAAAACCTGTCGTATGCCGGATGCAATCGTAATTCCACGGTTTAAGGGCATCTAAAACCTCAGGCTTATGCGTTTCACTTAAAAATATCCCGCCTGTTTCTTCGACAATTTGACGCAAAACCCTTTCCTCATACGGTATCTGTTGATCTGATGTTATATTGGCAAGAATGACATAGCAGTTCCAGTCCGGGAAAAACTTGGTGCGACAGCGCTGAATAGTCATCTCCTGGGTTTGTGAACAATAAAATGCAGAATATACACCGGTTGCATTAAGACCAATCGCAATACCTGCATGAGCAATTTCACGCATTGCCCGGATCTGCGACTGAAAATCTTTGAATTCTATCCAATAGAGTTTATGGTTTTTCAGCGGAGCAGGAGGGCTATCATATTTTGGCTCATGAACATCAACAAGGCTCGGTCGTCCTGCTGGTATTTCCGGAAAAGATGCATCCCCCACCCATGTATGTAATTTAACCGTTATTTCTGTCACAATACCGCTCGTACCCGCTGCAGCACGCTGCAGACCCAAAAGATCTGGTCCGGGCCCGTATTCCCAAAAATCACCAGCTTTGGGAATGCATCGCGAACCGGTGACCAGTATTTCACCGTCCGGAAGCACCATTTTGACGCTGACGATATTACGGTTCAAAAGCCCATATTTTAAATCGGTCTGCCAGAGTCCGGCAAATGAATATTGCGATGCAAGTTTGCACAGTGAGGTTGCCAACGGACAGCCGCCGTTCCATAAGCCTCGCTTCATAGCCTCGGCCTGCAATTGGCCGTAATCGACATACGGCTGGAGCGTTGCCGAAAGGTTTTCTGTATCGATGCGCAGTATTTTGTTCATGCGGGACAAGTGGATAATGAGTGTTGGTTGGGCATTGGTTGGCGCGCAAAATACCTGTCCGTTGGTAAACGGGATAAACGGCACACGATAACGGTTGCAGATTTTAACGATTGCCTGAATCTCCTCGGTTGAATTGGGGAGGACAACGCAAGCGGGCAATAGATGGGGATCTTTTTCATGTTTTCTCAAAAAAGTGGATGCCTCAATTGATAATTTACTGTAGGTCTCAACAACGGATCGTTGCTCATAAATCCAGCGTTCGCCGACAACGTTTTTCAGCGCCGAGTACACCTCTCGCGGCAACCGTTTTTGAACGACTTTTCTGGGCTTATTTTCAGCCATGTTTTTCGTCCCTACTAAGGTTATTACCCATGTTTTACTTCTTTGTTTTTTGCGATGCCCTGATGACCAGTTCATTGAGGTCAAAAAGCTGCATTCCGTTCTGCACCTGTGCAAGCGCATCCATAAGATTCTGCTCGCAAAACGGGCATTGCGTCACCAGCGCCTGCGCGCCAGTTTTTTGTGCCTCGGCAATGCGTTTGAGGGCCGTTGCCCTGGCAAAGTCAGGATATGCTGCTCGCGCGCCTCCTCCCCCGCCGCAGCACCATGCTTGATCTTTTATGCGCTCCATCTCGATGAGCTCAATTCCAGGTATCGCCCTAAGTATCCGGCGTGGAGCTTCATAGATCCCGCAATGTCGTCCAAGATGACAGGGATCATGCCACGTTACCTTAAGGGGCACCGTATTGTGACAGGTTATGCGCTCTTCATCAATGAGTTGCGCAATGTATTCTGCTGCATGATAGACCGCAGGCTTCAGTTTCGGCAAACCCGGCACTTCTGGATAGTCGTATTTGAGCGACCGGTAACATCCTGGGCAAAAGGTAATGATTTGCCTCACTCCGGATGTATGGATGAGATCAATGTTTCGCCGTGCGATGGTAAAAAATGTTTCCCGATCGCCAATGCGGGCGATTGGGCTGCCGCAGCAGATTTCCTGTTTGCCAAACATCCCGAGATCGATACCTGCCTCGTGTAAAATCATCGCCGTTGATTGCGCCATTTTCCAGAGCGTATTATTAAAGGCAGCTGTACACCCGACAAAGAAAAGCGTCTGTGCAGGTTCACGGCCCAAGTCTTTTATCGGAACCGTGCGTGCCCAACGATCCCGCTGTGATCGCGGTTGCATCCATGGGTTATCATAATGCTGAACACCGGTAATCAGGCGTTTGTGTTCGGGCTTTGGGCCGAATCCGTCTCTGACAAACTGTGCGCGCAGGGTTTCATTGACCTTGAGCGGTTCTTTATCCTGTAAACGCTGACAATTCATTTCACATGCACCGCACGTGGTGCAGGTATAGATAAAATCGAGCATTTCAGGTGCATCGTCGTAATCGAAATCCCCTTCGAGCAATGCGCGGGCAATATGCATTTTCCCCATACCCGAATACGGAAATATCCTGAACTCATGAAACGCCGGGCAAATTTCTGAAAACTCAGCGCTTTTAACATTCCAGCCCCACTGGTTTTGACACCAATTACAGCGTGCACATCCCCAGACCATATCCCGATAATCAACAAGTTCCTTTTCAAAAAACTTCTTTTCAGGCTTTTTTTCGTAATATGTCATAAGGAGCCTTCCTTGTTATTGATGGTGCACCGAAACACACAATTGAGTGCTCCAATGTTTAAAAACAGAGCTTCCCGGGGTTCATGATGTTGTTTGGGTCAAGCGATTTTTTGATCTGCTTAAGCTTTTCCGTATAGGTCCCTGCGCGGCTGTACACCAGCGGTGCCCATGCCCCATATGGCCGGTCAAAAAAAGCGCCTTCGTCGATAAAACGTTCACTGATCTCAAGCCACAATTGGTATATCCGCTCGGCATCTTCGGTTCCGGGAATACCGCCGTGGATATCTATTTCACAATGTACCGCCCTTCCGCGCTCCATAATCAAAATGTAGACCCCGACATCATCAAAAGGATACCCATACCGATTAAGCACCTCCAATAAAATCCTCTGAAATTCAGGCACACGTCGCAATGTTGTTTTAAAGCTTACATCATGCACGGCGCCTCGGTAGCAAAACTTTTTCAAAATGCCCCACGGTCTTATCATTTCACGGCACAAAAGATCTTCATAGACATCATTCTCATATCTCGACATGCCTGTTTGCCGGGCAACTTCGTCTAAAGCTGCCACTTCATAAGCAAGTTTTTCCTCAGGAAGTCGCGGGCCTCCGTTCATACATACGACAAGCAGCCATGGCGGGAGGGCTTTTCTCAGCGCATAAAATTCAGAAGCATCACGGAGGTCTGTTGGCAGTTGTTCGGGCACCATCCATGACTCACAGAACAAAGCGGCGGCATTAACGTTATTGATGACAAAGCATTCCCATCCAATCTCGCGGCGCTGCATCACTCGCAGAGGTTCGATTATTTCAGGGAAAGCATCAAAGTGGAATAATCTTACCATCCGCTGCATGGGGAGATACTCAACCTTTATGTTAATTTTGGTGAAAATGCCAAGAGTCCCCTGAGCTCCTGTCCAAAGTCTGTTCAGCATAGCGCGGACCGGACCAAGCGGTGACCCGGGTTTTTCTCCTGCCGACCAGAGGCCGGTCCTAAAAAGTTCCCCGGTCGGCAGCACTAGTTCTGTGTCCATAATGTGTTCATTTCCATATTCAAAGCTTGCCGCAGCAACCGCAGGATCCCGCTCTACAAAACTGGTCAAAGCAGACCGTCGCGGATGGATACCAAAGGGAAGCAGAGCACGGAGATTATGACGCGACAGCTCATCTTGAAGCTGCTGTGCTGTGACACCCGGTTCGATAACCGCAGACCAGTTCTTATCATCGATCATCAGAATCCGGTTCATACCAGACATATCAATAACAATGCCACCCTGAGTTGGAATCGTCCCACCGTGCAGATTAAGCCCTGAGCTGAAAGGAATCACAGGGATTAATGTCTTGTTTGCATAGCGTATGAGTTCCTGTATCTGCGTAACATCCTTCACCTTGACAACAGCGTCAGGCCGGCGTGGTTTCACAAAACTTTGGTCTTGTCGATATGCATCCAAGACCAGCGGATCTGTACTGACAGCCTCACTGCCGAAGTATGCTTGTAAATCACTACTTAATGACATTGTAAACCCACCTGTATTATCGTTAGGTTACCTTAGTATGGTTTCTACTGCGTCTGGTGATGGTTGTCAAGCTATTTTTGACCACAGTCATTTTTTAGAGAGTTTTACATCATAGTCTGTTTAAAATCCATTCTTTTTTAGTGCCTGTAAAGTTGGTCTGTGGTATTGTAAATAAAAAAATATTTTCTCAAGCTTCATGAATGGCTGATATCTATATCCCAAATGACATCCCTCCACTTGGAGGATTAGAGCGCGATATCGACAGAATCGTTCGTAATCGACCTGCATGCTTGTATCTGCCTGAATCCCCTCTCGATTTTCATCGCATCCAAAGTGCTGCGGCAATTGCCCTGCATATGCATCAGCCGCTCATCCCTGCCGGAGGCCCTGATCTCTCCACTGCTCCGGTTATCAGCAATCTTCAGTATATGATGGAACATCAGCATATCGGTGACAACCATAATGCACCAGTCTTCCACTGGTGCTATAAGCGCATGGGGGAATTCATCCCGCAGCTCCTCAACGAAGGTAATGAACCGCGTGTTATGCTTGAATATTCAGGAACTCTGCTCTACGGACTCCAGCACATGGGGCTGAACGATGTTATTCATGCACTGACAAGCATTACCTGCAGCCGAGAATATCGCCGATGTGTCGAATGGCTCGGCTGCACGTGGGGGCATGCAGTTGCTCCGTCAACGCCGGTGCAGGATTTCCGGCTTCACGTTCGTGCATGGCAGCACCATTTTTTGTCCCTCTTTGGTGTTGAAGCGCTGCAGCGGGTCAAAGGGTTCTCACCAGCAGAAATGGCCCTGCCCAACCACCCAGAAGTTGCCTATGCTTTTGTTAAAACCCTTAAAGAATGCGGTTATCAATGGGTACTCGTTCAGGAACATACGATTGAACAGCCGGATAACGGATCGCCTCCTCAGTTAAAGCACATACCGCATCGACTGGTATGCCGAAACGCAGCCGGTGAATGCGCGAGCATTATTGCCATCATCAAGACACAAGGGAGCGATACAAAACTCGTCGGGCAAATGCAGCCATACTATGAGGCACGTACCCTTTCCCGACGGGATCTGGCCGGCAAAACCATCCCGCCGCTCGTCACCCAGATTGCAGACGGCGAAAACGGCGGCGTTATGATGAACGAATTTCCGGGCAAATTTTTTGAAGTTGTTCGTGAGGCACGCGGCAGTGCAACGACACTGCTGAACGTCTCAGAATACCTGGAATATCTCTTTAGTCTCGGCATCACCGAAAATGATTTCCCGGTTGTGCAGCCGATGCACCAAAAAAAGATATGGGACCGTTTTACGCCGGGTGATAGTGTTGAGCATATGGAACACGTGATAACCGAGCTCCACCGCAGCGATCCTCAGTTTCATATGGAAGGTGGGAGCTGGACAAATAATATTTCATGGGTCCGCGGATATGAGAACATTCTGGGTACCATGCTCGAAGCAAGCGCACTATTTCACGAGCATATCACCTGCAAAGGGATTTCCCCCGATGAACCGCGCTATCATAGAGCACTCTTTTATTTGCTTGCATCTCAGACAAGTTGCTACCGATACTGGGGACAAGGACAGTGGACAGATTACGGCAGGGAAATGTGCCGCCGTGCAAAGCATATCATTCTCAGCATGAGTCCTTGACGCAAAATCTTTTATAAAAAGCATTTTCTTACAGCGGCTGTCTCTTGTTTCTTATTTTTTGTTAGAGAATAATGTTGTACAAGCTGAAATATTTTATGCTATATTTTTTTTGTACGGGTATACGCCTCTTCCGACACCGTACAGAGCTCGTTCGTCCCATGGTTCGGCATATACTAAATCCTGTCCCGTAAAGAGGGTGCTATCATGAAAGAAAAGATTCTTATTGTCGATGACGACAAATATATTACCCTCCTCCTCTTTAATTTTCTTGAAGATGAGGGATATGTCTGCGATACTGCTGAAAACGGTCTGGAAGCGCTTGAAAAGATCAGCAAGGGGGCAACCTATGATTTAGTACTCCTTGATTTTGTCATGCCGAAAATGAACGGCCTTGAATTTCTGGCGGCCGTCAAGGAAATCAACCCTAAGCTTCCGGTACTGATGATCAGCGGATACCGAACGCGTGATAATACCCTTGAAGCTCTGCGGCTTGGTGCTATCGGTTTTATCAAAAAGCCGTTTAGCCTCAACGATGTCCTGAAAAATCTCAGGCTGGTACTCAACACCTCAAAGAGCAAAAAAGAACTCGGTCCCATCCTTCCGTATTTGAAGCGTGGCCATATGGAATTTATTTTTAAAACCGGTGAGATCAGCTCTGATAAGGTATCGCTGTATCTGGCGACCCATCTCGGCGAAATGGGCTTTATCGAAGGGTATCGCATCAGCACCGTGGCTCTTGCATTCAACGAAGTGTTGACCAATGCAATCGAACACGGCAATCTTGAATTACCGGTCAATTACTTCACAAACAATGGAGAGACAAATGACAAAGAATCGCTTATAGATCTTAAAAATCAGCGTCTTAAAGATCCCCAATTTGCAGATCGGAATATTATTGTACGGTATGCATTTGAGAACAATGAAACACAAGTGACGATTCGCGATGAGGGGAAAGGATTTGATACCTCTAAGGTAACGCGTTTCCTTGAGCAGGATAGTACCGCCGTAACAGATGATATCGGCCGTGGATTGTTGCTCGTCAAATATGCAGTCGATTACGTGAGATTTAATGAGCAGGGTAACGAAGTAACCCTTGTCATACGCAATACGGCATAAGCTCGTTCTCGTTGTTCCCCTTCTACCGGGTGTTCTTTAGCCTGGGCTGAAGGATGTCTTGTAATCCCTCGCCGAGCATATTGTAGCCCAGTACCGTCAGCAAGATCGCACATCCGGGAAAAACCGAGAGCCACCAAGCTGTCTCGATATTATCCTTGCCTTGCATCAAAATATTGCCCCAGCTCGGATCCGGCGGCTGAACACCTAATCCTAAAAAACTTAAGGCGCTTTCAACAAGTACTGCTGATGCAACGCCGAGGACTGCTGAAACAAAAACCGGACCGAGTGCGTTGGGCAAAATGTGTATAAAAATAATTCTTGCATCACCCGCACCGGCTGCCCGTGCTGCAAGAACAAATTCCCGCTCCTTAAGCGTTAGAAATTCTGCTCGCACAAGCCGCGCAACACCCATCCAAGAGGTGAAGCCGATCACAACCATAATGTTGAATACGTTCTCACCGACAAACGCAATCACGGTCAAAATAAGGAAAATATCTGGGATGCATAACATGGTATCAACACAACGCATCAAAAAGCTGTCTATCCATTTCCCGAAATACCCGGCAATTGCACCGATAAGCGTACCGAGGATCGTCGAAATACCGACCGCTACAAAACCAACGGCAAGCGAAATGCGCGATCCGTACACCATCCTGCTGAACACATCGCGGCCGAGCTCATCGGTTCCGCAAATATGCTGGAATGACGGCGGCAATAAAATCGATTTGACGTCAATTGCATTACAGTTATACGGGGCAATAATCGGTGCCCCTGCAGCGATTGCGCAGAGCAGCATTACAATACAAAGCCCGGTGGCAGCAAGCTTGTTGCGCCAGAGCCGCTTTACAAAAGCATAAAATGTATTTCGTTCCATCATCAAGCTATTATTTAACCCGAATTCTCGGATCAATATAGGCATAACAGATATCGGCCAGGAGATTCCCAATCATGGTGAGCAGTGCGGTTATACAAAGAAGCCCCATGATCACCGGATAATCCCGCATCATGATCGCCTGATAGGAAAGCTGTCCCATGCCGGGAATCCCGAAGATCGTCTCAAAAATAACCGATCCTGCAAAAAAACCCGGTACCGAAAGCCCCAGCAGTGTCACCAACGGAAGGAGCGCATTCCTTAGCGCATGTCGGTAGAGGACCGCTGTTTCCGAAAGTCCTTTGGCCCGCGCAGTTGTAATATAATCGTGACTGAGTGCTTCACGCATACTTGAACGCATATACCGCGACATTCCGGCAATACCGCCGCATGCGGAAACAAAGACCGGCAGTACAAGATGTCGAATGCGGTCGAAAAACTGTCCGGGCTCTGTAAGCATTGCATAATTAAGTGATTTGATACCTGATATCGGCAGCCATCCCAGTTGAACACTGAACACCATCATAAGCAACAATGCGACCCAAAATTTTGGTGCTGCAAAACCGATAAACACCGCAACGGAGGTTATCCGGTCTGTCAACGAGTACGGTCGGTATGCCGCAAGCACCCCGATCGGTATGGCAACGGCAAGGATTAAAAAAAGTGAGAGTGTATTGATAAGAAATGTTATCGTAAGGCGTCGATCAAAGAACGGGACCGAACGATCCCATATTTTATCAATAACCGGCCGAGCGTCGCTTGAAAACGATACACCGAAATCAAACCTAACAATACGGCTCAGCCATCGTCCGTACTGGACGATGATCGGTTTGTCCAGTCCGTAATACTGCTCAAGCCGAGCCCGTGCCTCGGGCGTTATGCGAGGATTGAGCTCGGTGAGTCGGTCGGTCGGTTTCCCTGGTGCAAGCTGGATGATGACAAACGACAACAGGGTGACACCGAAAAAAACCGGAATCATTCCTATAAAACGTTTAAGGCAGTACAAAAGCATTGGATGTCAGGGCGAAAGCCGGTAGCGTTGCATATCACGTGGCACGTACCACCGATACAGATTATACGTTATGCCGATCGGTGACGGATGTATGTTGTGAAATCGGCGATGCACGATCGGCAGTGCATACGGAACGTATAAAAAGATGTAGGGAACGTCTTCGGCAAGGATGCTCTGGAATGTTCCGTATATCCTTTTGCGTTCATCGATGTCAAAAGTTCGCCGTCCTGCTTCAAGCAAACGGTCAACCTCAGGGTTATTATACGATATAAAATTTAGTTCTTTATTCCGAACTTTACTGCTATGCCAAATATCGTATTGGTCGGGATCAACCCCGATACTCCAACCAAGAAGCAGTGCTTCAAACCGCTTCTTATCGATAAATTCATTGATGAGCGTTGACCATTCAATGACGCGTATTTTAACCTTGATGCCGATCTGGGCAAGTCGCCACTGGATAATTGTTGCGGTGTTCATTCTTAGCGAGTTCCCCATATTGGTCAAAATCGTGAACTCAAACCGCGCGCCGTCTTTGATGCGGACTCCGTCTGTGTCGATTTGGTGCCATCCTGCCGCATCGAGCAGCGCAGCAGCTCGCTGCTGGTCAAACGTGTACTGTGGAACATCAGGGTTATACGGCCATGTATGGGGGACATACGGTCCTGTTGCTATCTCCCCGAGTCCCAGCAAAACTCCTTCGACTATCTCCTTTTTATCGATCGCATGCGCTATCGCCTGACGAACGCGCTTATCTTGAAACCACGGATGAAGAAAATTAAACGCAAGGTACGTATAGGAAAATGACGGATAAGTGTACTTGTTAAAATTCTTTTGAAAAAAGTCTGTCGCGGTTTGTCGGGCATATTGCAGTGGAGTTAAGGCCATAAAATCGATCGTGCCGGATCGTAGTTCAAGAAACAGCGTTGCAGGATCGGGAATAAAACGGCAAATATAGGCGTCTAAGTAAGGTCTCCCGAGAAAATACGACGGACTTGCACCCAATACAAGTCGATCTCCCGGAATCCATTCCTTAAAACGAAACGGACCGTTACCCATCGGTTTTCGCACAAGGGGGCTTGTCTGCAACAGCGTTCCTTCAAATACATGCCGTGGCAAAACCGCCATATTGCCCCAGCTCGTCAGCGCTGGTGCATACCGCTCACGATATGTAACCCGAAACGTATAGTCATCAACGGCTTCGGCACGCAGCACCTGTTTAAATTCCTCTGCATAGGCAGTCGGTGTTGACGGATCGGTGATTGTTTTAAATCCATAGAGAACGTCGTGGGCAGTACAAGGCGTGCCGTCTTCCCAAAAGGCATCTTTTCTCAGATGGAAAGTGATGGTTAAACCGTCAGGAGATATATCCCATGAAGATGCGAGATCGCCGATAATGCTTAGATCTGTATCGTATTTAATGAGACCGCTGAAAATAAGTCCGGCAACATCATGGGAGGCGCTGTCGGTTGCCAGCATCGGTATTAAAACACTTGGTTCACCGATGGTGCCCACAACAAGAGCATCACCATAGACCGGATCATGGTGCGTTTTGCTTTCGGCACGCTTGCCGGCTATTACGGCTATACACAGGAACAACAGAACATATCGTGCGATGTTAGAAAACATCGGCAGAGAAGATGAACAGTTTTGATTCAGGGTCTTGCCATGCATCGGGCGGAAGACCGGCCTTAAGGCAGGTGTGTTGAAGAAATGCGATACGGTCCCATCCGTACTGGGTTGCAACTTGTGGTAATAAAAGTCCGGAATAATGGCCACGGACAATCATAAGACCATGTTTGCCAACCTCGATCTCTTCAATTGATGTTACCGGTTGCAAAGGGGTTAGCACCGATATTTCTATGTCAAGGTCATTGAGCTCATCCGGGTCGAGTGGGTCAAAACGCGGATCATGCAGTGCAGCAGCCTGTGCCATCTCCTGTACGGTGCGGTAGAGCGGTTTATCCGGGTACAACGTGCCGATACATCCCCGTAAGGCTCCGCGACGATGGAGCGAAACAAACGCACCTGCCTTTTGTTTGAGGGATTCAGGAACCTCGGGAAGTTCAGGCGGTTTATCCCCATGGACAGATGCCATAATTGCCTTCCGGGCAATGTCATGGAGCAACCGCTTTTCTTGCTCTGTAAATGTGCTTTGTATGTTTATTTGATTTTGGTCGGTCATTGTTGGTTGCTCGTTTAAGAAATACATGACCCTCTAAAGCGATATACGATTCCCCAAAAACATAACAACATCAGGGACAGCGTCCACATCTTATTAGTATACCGCCTTGGCGGTAAGTATGCTGTCAGTACGATTAAGGATAAAATTATACGGATCAACATTCTTGTTGTTATGAATAACTTCATAATGAAGGTGAAACCCGGTCGAAAGTCCGCTATTGCCCATACTGGCGATTACCTGCCCCCTCTTGACCTGTTGTCCTTGTTTTACCGATACCTGCAGCAGATGCGCATACACTGTTGTATAACGGGCATCGTGTTTAATAACGATATAGTTTCCAATAAAACGATCAGTACCAATTTCGCTCACCGTGCCGTCTGCAGTAACAAGAATTGGTGTGCCGCGCCGGCCTGAGAGATCCAAACCTTTATGAAACTCTTTAAGGCCGGTGAACGGGCTCCGTCGCCATCCGAACCATGATGTAATCCAAATATCGTCATCCTGAACCGGCAAAATGGTCGGCGTGCACGTCAGGCGTTTTGCCATTTTCGAGAGCGTTGCAGAAAGCTCGTGAACATCATCGTACAGATCATGTACGCGCTTATGCAGCGGTACCGCCTCAAAGGAGGGGACATTCATCTCTTCTTCAAATTTCAATGGCGTCAAAGACATCGTCAGATTCGGATGTGATCCGCCAACCCCTTTTCTCTCATTTACATCAAAAGCAGGGGCGCTGTTTTCTATGCCTAAAAACGAACGTATAATCCCTTGTTCCCGGCTGACCCGGTCTACTCTTTTTTCGATAGACCGCAAATTATCAAGCGCCTGTCGATGGGCGGCTACGGTTATATGCAGCATGATATTTTTACTGATCGCCCTGCTTCCATTAATGCCAAAGCAGATAAGCATCATGAAACCGATCAGAGCATAATACAAAATTCTTTTGGGGAGACGTATGGTGGTTGTTGAACGAATACCCCCGCGTTTTTTTTTCCAGTCAGGTTGCACGATAATGGTTATAGTGTTTGTTGTTCGCATATCTCAACCCGACATTGTAACGGCCACAGCATACTGTCCCCTTTTTGATACAGTTGGCCGTATGCTATGCGCAGTTTATGTTGTTATTGAAGACAGAACATGGCGATCTTGGGTTTTGGACAACGCTTAAATAGCAATGTTCATATTGTTTTGCAAGTTTTTTTGGGCTGAAGTATTTTTTTAGAGCTTAGCGACGTTCATGTATATGAAACAATGCATAATGTCCAAAAGTTATATATA
>JAOAHH010000108.1 GCA_026415325.1 Thermodesulfobacteriota bacterium
CGCTCCTGTGCATATCCAAGATCAACGTTATTCATGCCGGTGGCAGCAACACAGATGAGTTTAAGGAAAGGAAGCTGCTCCATGACCTGCCGGTTTATGACAACCTTGTTGGTAATCGCAATCCTTGCTTGAGAAAGCCGCGCAATGGTCTCCGCAGGTTCTGTTCGCTCATAGACAGTCAAATCGCCAAGCGTTGCTATCGGTGTCAAATCGCTATCGCCCCCAAGGGTCGCTGCGTCGAGAAAAACAATCTTCATGAGGTTCTTTCTTCCTGTGTTATCTGCTGAAAACAATTGTGTCTATTTGTAACAAAAATTGCAGTGCCGTTCCAGAAAGATTTTCATTGGCCTCGATTTAAAAAAGAACGCCATAGAATATCGCCATACGAAAACCGAGCGCCTCCGAAGTAGATGCCGAAGGCGCTCGGTTGATGATGAGGGTACTGTTCGCTTACCTTTCGACCGGAATGCGCATGTTGTAGAATGAACGGTAGACGAAGATGAGCGCAATCACAAAGAAAATGGTGCCGAGCACGCCGGTGCCACTCTTCATCACCAAGGCAATCTCCATGGCAAGCAGTCCGAACAGTGTTGTAAACTTGATGATCGGGTTAAGTGCAACCGAGGAGGTGTCTTTGAATGGGTCACCAACCGTATCGCCAATAACCGAAGCAGCATGCAGTGCGCTCCCCTTTTCCTTCAGGTCGACCTCGACAACTTTCTTGGCATTATCCCAGCAGCCTCCAGCATTTGCCATAAAAATGGCCTGAAACAGTCCGAAAACAGCAATTGCGATCAGATAACTGATAAAGAAGCTGCACGGCAGCGATGCCATAATCTTGCTGGCAGTATCAGCGCCTTCAGAAATTGATGCCGGAGATGAATAGAAAGCAAAAGCAAGTGCAAAGAAGAAGATGGCAACAAAGATATTGAACATACCTTTCTGGGCATATTGCGTACAGATCTTGACAACCTCTTTTGAGCTTTCGGTCGATGCAGACAGACTCGCCGAATCATCGAGTTTTATATTATTTTTAATATACAGCACTGCACGGTATGCGCCGGTGGTCACCGCCTGCATCGAGGCGCCGCAGAACCAATAAATCACCGCACCGCCACACAAAAATCCGAGCAGCGAGTAGGGATTAAGCAGGTTAAGGATTTGGACAGGGTCAAGCCCCAGCGTTTTCTTAAGCAGCAGGATCAATGAAAAAATCATGGTGGTTGCGCCGACAACCGCAGTGCCAATCAGCACCGGCTTTGCCGTTGCCTTGAAGGTATTGCCCGCACTGTCGTTCTCTTCAAGGTAATGCTTTGCCGTATCCATTTTCGGCGCAAAGCCGAACTCTTTCTCTATTTCCTTCTCTACGTTCGGGATTGCCTCGATGAGCGACAGCTCGTAAATAGATTGCGCATTGTCGGTCACCGGACCGTAGCTGTCAACGGCTATGGTGACCGGCCCCATACCCAGAAAACCGAACGCCACCAGACCGAAGGCGAAAATCGAGGAATAGGACATATAGGCGTCAAGCCCGTGGGTGCTTGCCCAATAGGCAATCGCCATAAGGACAAAGATTGCGATACCGAGCCAAAACGAGCTGAAGTTTCCGGCAACGATACCAGACAGGATGTCAAGCGACGCACCGCCTTCGCGGGCTGCGGTAACGCACTCTCTGCAGTGCCGAGAATTGGAGCTGGTGAACACCTTCACAAATTCTGGGATAATCGCCGCAGCCAGCGTACCACAGCTGATGATGATCGAGAGCCACAGCCACAGGTTGTGTTCTAGATGCCCGAGTTGCCATCGGCTGACGACAAACGTTACGATGATCGATACAATTGAGGTGATCCAAACAAGGCTTGTCAGCGGTTTTTCAAAATCGAACTTGCCGCCCTCCCCTCCTCTGGTAAAAACTTTATTGATGTAATAGGAACCGATCGAGGTGATGATCATCATGATACGCATGATGAAAATCCAGGTAAGCAGCATCTTTTGGTATTCGATATTGGCAACCGCAAGCACAATAAAGCTGATCAGCGCAACACCGGTAACGCCGTACGTTTCAAAACCGTCTGCGGTCGGGCCGATACTATCGCCTGCATTATCGCCGGTACAGTCTGCGATGACGCCGGGGTTCCTCGGATCGTCTTCTTTGATGGTGAAGAAGACCTTCATCAGGTCGGAGCCGATATCGGCGATTTTTGTGAATATACCGCCGCAAATACGCAGGGCACTTGCGCCGAGCGACTCACCGATTGCAAACCCCACAAATGCAGCACCGGCATATTCGCGGGGCATCCATAAAAGGATGATCAGCATCATGATCAGCTCAACACAGATCAACAGAACGCCGATGCTCATTCCTGCGGTCAGCGGGATGTCCAGCAGCTTTATTGGTTTGCCTTCAAGCGATGCAAAAGCCATGCGGCTGTTTGCAAGGGTATTCATCCTAATCCCAAACCATGCAACGCCATAGGATCCGAGAATCCCGATTATTGACCAGAACAAAATCAGCAGCACCCCGCCCGCATGCATTTTCTGCAACACCCCGAAGTAATAAATAATGCAGGCACCGATAAAACACTCAAGGATGATGAGAAACTTGCCCTGCTGGATAAGGTAGGTTTTGCACGTTTGAAAAATCACATTGGCCACATCAAGCATTGATTTATGTGCCGGAAGCTTTTTTACCTTCCGGTACATAAAATACCCGAAAAACATTCCAGCAATGCAGATAAGAAAACCGAAATACAAAATATTGTTTTGATTTGGATTAAGTTGCGGTATTGCCAGTTCTGCTTCGCTGGCAAGTGCAACACACGGAAGAACCAGCATCATCAGCAGCGTACCGACAGCGGCAATCATTCTATGCATCGTCATCGTGAGATTCCTCATACATATCCTCCTGTTGCCTCTCAAATAAAACTATGATGCTATCCTGCATCGTAATGGCGATGCAGGAATACTTTTGGTATATATATGTACACCGTTTATGCATCGATATGCATCGGCGTTTATTAAGGTAAGGGTTTAAAAATTAAGCAACTATAAAATTATTTCGTATTCTTGTCAAGGCATGAATTCTCCATACACGGAGCGCGCAACGTGATAACCATTGGGACATACACGCTTTCGGTACCGTTTGTTGCCGCCCCCTTATCCGGTATCAGCGATCTTCCGTACCGACTTTTGATCCGTTCATTCGGTTGTGAGCTGGCATTTACCGAAATGATCAGCGCTCGCGGGCTTGCATACCACGACAAAAAGACCCTTGAACTCTTGAAGACCTGTGATGCTGACCGTCCGCTCGGCATCCAGCTTCTCGGCAGCAATGCCGAACTGCTCTGCCGTTCGCTCGACGTGCTGGCTGAGATACCCCATGACATCATTGACCTGAACGCGGCATGTCCTGTACCAAAAGTCATTAAAAAAGGCGAAGGCGCGAGCCTGATGAAAGATCCTAAGAAGCTTCATGACCTCCTCAAACGGATTGTTGCAAAAACAACAAAACCGGTTACGGTAAAAATCCGTGCCGGTTGGGACCATCGGTCGGTGAATGCAGTTGAGATTGCCCGGTCCGCTCAAGATGCAGGCATCGCCGCCCTTTTCGTTCACGGTCGCACCATGACACAGGGATATCACGGGAGTGTGGATTACGGTGTCATACGGGCAGTCAAAGAGGCTGTTTCCATACCGGTATTTGGCAGCGGCGATGTGCTCTCTCCCCTGCATGCCCACATGATGATCTCGAAAACCGGATGCGATGGCGTGGTGGTAGCGCGTGGCGCCCTTGGCAACCCATGGATATTTCAACAAATCGCTGCATTCCTGACACACGGCACTCTTATAGAGACTCCTTCACTGGAAAAGGTCGTTCAAACCATGGTGCAGCATCTCAACGCATGCTGTGATTTATACGGGGAGCGACACGGTGCGGTTGTGTTTAGAAAATTTTTCGTCTGGTATACAAAAGGAATTGCCCATATCAGAGCGCTGCGCAACAAGGCTTTTCACGCAGCCACCCGTGCGGATATGCTCGATATTATTGGCCAGATCTCCCCATGAGAACACACGTTGCTGCTCCCGTTCCACTTTGCTTTCCCGATTGACAGTTTATCCGAACTTGTTAGAATGCCTTTATGGACTTCAAGCATGTTATGGAAAAACTGCTCCCCGAGTTTCAAAAAATTGACATACACTATGCGCTTATGGGAAAGGAACGTGAAGAGCTCAGACAATCTGCATGATCGCCATCACTGAAAGCTGATATGTAGTAACTTGCGGATCATCAGTATAATCCACTCATCGTTGACGGAGAAGTGGATATGGATCGCGTGATTGAGTTTTTAACCGCGTATAATGAGTTTCCGAATCATGAGCCTCGGCCGTTTACGCCGATTGCCGACGGTAACATGAAATTGTAATGCTGGCAGCATTTCTCGTATGTTTGGTACTAACGTTTCAAATTACCCAGAACCGAAACAGTCTCCAATACAATATCGCAAGGCGCCATGCGAAAATTGAAAACTATCTTCACCTGCTCGTTCTGCGGCTACCAAGCGCCAAAATGGATCGGTCATTGTCCCGAGTGCGACCAGTGGAATACGTTTTACGAAGAAACCCACAAAGAACAGGATAGACGACCGACCTGGCGGCCCGACACCCCGTCCTCACAACCGGTTGCCCTCAGCACCGTATCCCATCAGCAGGAGGAAAACCGGATCGCAACCGGCATTGTCGAGCTTGATCGGGTGCTTGGTGGCGGGTTGGTGCGCGGTGCTGCCGTACTGATCGGCGGTGATCCGGGTATCGGGAAATCAACCCTTGTATTGCAGGCACTTTCCCGTTGCGCAGCGCAAGATTTGCCGGTGCTGTATGTTTCAGGCGAGGAATCCTTACGCCAAATCCGCATGCGCGCCCAACGCATTGGCACCGTGCCCGAACGGTTGCTGGCGCTTGCGGAGACCGATCTTGAAGCAATCCTTGAACAAATAAAAAACACGTCTCCTGCCCTTGTTGTTATCGATTCGGTGCAGACCGTTTATACGGCTGACATAGAATCAGCGCCAGGCAGCGTCAGTCAAATCAGGGAATGCGCACTTCGGCTGATCACCCACGCGAAGCATACTGATATGACTTTGCTGCTGATCGGCCACGTTACTAAAGAAGGTGCAATTGCCGGTCCGCGGGTGCTTGAGCATATGGTCGATACCGTACTCTATTTTGAAGGTGATCGCGGCCATGCATACCGCATTCTCAGGGCAGTGAAAAACCGTTTTGGCTCAACCGATGAGATCGGCGTTTTTGAAATGAGCGGTGCGGGTCTCGTCGAGGTGGGTAACCCGTCTGAATTTTTCCTTGCCGAACGGTCGGAACAGGCACCCGGATCGGCAGTTGTGCCGAGCATTGAAGGAACGCGGCCGATACTCGTCGAGGTGCAGGCACTGACCGCACCCTCACCTCTTGCGCTGCCGCGCCGCACCACAATCGGGCTGGATCAAAACAGAGCATCGGTACTGGTTGCCGTCCTCGAGAAAAAAATCGGTATGACGCTTTACAATCAGGATGTCTTCCTCAACGTTGCCGGTGGCATCCGGCTGAACGATCCCGGTGTGGATCTCGGAATTATCGCAGCCGTTGTGTCAAGCAAACTTGAACAACCGATGCCAAGAAAAACCGCCATCTGCGGAGAAGTGGGACTTACCGGCGAGGTGCGTGGCATTAGTCATGTCGGACAACGGCTACGTGAAGCGGAACGGCTCGGATTCACCCAATGTATTATCCCGAACAACAATCTGAAGCATATCCACGATACCCACAGCATCACTGTTGTGGGCGTCCGGAGTGTCAATGAGGTGATTGCACAACTGTTTCCGACAACCATGAGGAAAAAACGACCATCGGCGGATAGCCTATGATACCACCTATCGCAAAAGAGGGATTTCCAATCATCGGCACGGTGTTCGGCGTTGCTCTGGCCTTCGGTCTGTTGTCATTTGCTACCGGAGGCGCTGCTGCACAGGTGCTTCGTACATGCGCGCTGCTCGGGATACTTGCCGGAGCATTTTGCTGCTACTTTTTCCGCGATCCTGAACGGATGACCGTTCCTGATTCTGCAGTGTTATACGCACCTGCAGATGGGACAATTATTGACATCCGCCAGATCGATGAACCACATTACCTCAAGGGGCCATCAATGCGGGTGAGTATCTTTATGTCGGTGTTTAACGTGCACGTGAACCGCGCCCCGTGTTCAGGCACGATTGAATTTCTGCACTACAATCCAGGCCGCTTTATTTCAGCATTTAAGGATAAAGCGTCAGATGAAAATGAAAGTATGCTCGCAGGCATCAAATGCATGGATGGTTCCGAGCGGATAGCGGTAAAGTTCATTGCCGGCCTGATCGCCCGTCGCATCGTTTTTTACAAAAAGCTGCAGGATCCAGTGCGGCAAGGCGAACGGATTAACATGATCCGGTTCGGTTCGCGTGTGGATCTGTTCTGCCCACCCGATGCACATATTATTGTCAAGCGGGGAGACCGGGTCACTGCAGGGGTCAGCGTTATTGCGAAGCTGTCGGGTCGGTAAATACAACGCTTTTTTTGCCGCGCTCGCGTTTTTCGATCTCGCCGATCGTCACTGCGCGCTGATCAAGGGCCTTCAGCCGCAGTAAAATTTCCTCCTCGTTCTCCGGGCTTACGATTAGCACCATGCCGATCCCGTTATTGAACGTGCGGAGCATTTCGCTGGTACTGATGCCGCCGTTTTCCTTAAGAAAGGTAAAAATCGGTGGGATTTTCCAGCACCCCAGACAGATATGTGCTGCAAGACCTTTCGGGATGATACGCGCAATGTTGTCGACAAGGCCGCCGCCGGTAATATGCGCAATACCGTTAATCGTGAAGTCACGCAGCAGATTCATAACAGTCCGCACATAGATTTTCGTCGGCCGAAGCAGCTCCTCGCCGATCGTGCAGCCAAGCTCTTCGACCATGTCATCCGGTTTCATCCCCATCTCATCAAACACGACCTTACGTGCAAGCGAAAGACCGTTACTGTGAATACCATTTGATGCGATTCCGATGATGCGGTCACCGCGCTTGATCGCCGTGCCGTCAATAATTTTCTCTCGTTCGACAACACCGACCGCAAAACCAGCAAGGTCATACTCACCCGGCTTGTAGAATGACGGCATTTCTGCGGTCTCGCCGCCGATCAGCGCGCAGTCCGCTTCCTGACACCCTTTGACCATGCCGCTGACAAGTGCAGTCAACAATGAAGGATCAACCTTGCCGATCGAAATATAATCGAGCATGAAGAGGGGTTCGGCGCCCATGACGATGATATCGTTGACGCACATGGCAACCAGATCGATTCCGACCGTATCATGTTTTCCCATCATCGATGCAATACGCAGTTTTGTACCAACACCATCTGTTGACGACACCAGAACGGGTTCCTTATATTTTTGCGTATTGATTGCAAACAGTCCGCCAAATCCGCCAATATCGCTGATCACTTCATGCCTGAACGTTGGTTTTACTATGGTTTTGATCTGCTGCACGAATTTATCCGCAGCATCAATATCGACGCCCGCATCTTTGTAGCTCAGATTCTTCTCTATGCCCATACCTTGCTCTCCATTTCCGTAAGCGTATGCTCTATAAATACCAGATCGAAGGTGTTTTTGAAAGTGAAAACCTCTTATTGCAAGACCAGAGCATCATACTTATTATCAATCGTTGCCCCCGTCGTTTGGATTTTTCTCTAATGACAGTGTACAAAACACTTATGACAAAGGAGGCTGGAGCACCACATATGTTGCACCCCACCCTCCGGCATGAGGATCGGCTTGTCTGTACGAGAGCACCCACGGAATGCGGCGCAATAGTGCGTGCACCGTCTGCCGCAGCGTCCCGCTCCCCTTGCCGTGTATAAGGCGCACTTCGTAAATCCCCCGCTCCCGACACAGCGCAAGGTAGTACGGCACCAGGTCTCCCACCTCGCGGGGATTGAACGTGTGCAAATCCAAAACGCCGTCAATCGGCAACGAAACAAGATCATATGACGATGTATCAGCGCCAGCCATATCCCTTAAAACTCCGTAATGCAGCGTATCATAGCGTGCACACCCTATCATAGCTTCGACAGAAATCATATTGCATTTTTTCCCGACTTTGGATTATGGTGTGTGGAACACAAAACAGTATTCAGGGATATGCACCGTTACCGTCCGGCAATTATTGCGATCATCGTCTACAGCGCACTGCTCCTGCTCTCCTTTCATTACAGTATCCGTGAAGGGCTTGGCCGTGCAGAAAGTTTACACGATCCCTCATGCTCCTGGCTCTATATCCGCAGGCTTCTGCTTATTGCTGCTGCCCTTCTTGCCCCGCAACTGAGCGGCATGCGCGGTTTTGGTATGTACGGGTGGCACATCTCTCTCCGCTGGCTCGGCATTGCCGTTGCACTCGGCATCGTTATAGGGTTTGGCAATAAAGGAGGATTCGATCCGCGCCACCCTTCTGCCCTTGCACTTGCCTGCTTTCACGCAGGTGCTACCGAACTGTTCTTCCGCGCTTATCTTATCAGCGCATTTTCGCGGTCATTCAGCGGCTTCTGGCTGCCGGTAATCCTTGCATCACTCTTGTACGGTATCTTTTATATGACCGTATGGACAGCATGGCATCAACAGCCTCTTGGGAGACTCCTCTTTATCGTATTGTTCTCGCTGATCGGTCTCATCCACGGATATTGCTACAAAAAATCCAAAAGCTTTTTTGTGCCGTGGATTATGCACTTTCTCGGCGTGCTCCGTTATCGCCTTTTCCTATAGAAAGACTTGAGCATGCGGACTAAACATAAGATTGTTGTTGTTTTCGCTGGGGTTGCGCTGCTGTATGGGGCTCTTATCCTGTATGCATATCTTCCTACAGATACCGTTTCCGATCCACGGTTACTTGCTGAAACGGATGGCCGTTTTATCACCGTAGGGCACACAACGATTTATTACATTCAGCGCGGGAGCGGTGATCCGATAGTGCTTATTCACGGGTTCGGTGGTTCAACCTTTACGTGGCGGAACGTGTTGCCGCAGCTTGCAGCACATTTTACAGTATTTGCACTTGACCTTCCGGGCTTTGGGCTCTCCGACAAACCGCCTCGTGGCGATTATTCGTTGGGTGCACAGGCACGGTGCGTGCTTGCCTGGATGGATGCAGTACATCTTCCCCGGGCAACGCTGGTCGGCCATTCCATGGGCGGTGTCGTTGCTGCATATGCGGCAGCATATAACCCCGAGCGGGTGCAGAAGCTGGTGCTTGTTGAGCCGGGATTTTATCACGGTCGGGCACCGTCGTTTCTGCGGTATCTTGTCTTCCCGCTGCAGCGGATTTTTGCAAAATCCTTCTATACCCGAACCGGACGGCTCAAGTCGTTGGCACCTTCCTTTTACAATAAACAGCTTATCACCGACGACGTCCTTGACGGTTACTGCCAGGCTGCGCGCACGCCGCATGCCGTCGATGCCCTCGCGCGCATGATGGAAACGGCATTGGAGGAATCGTATGACGATATCCCTGCCCGCATCAACGTGCCAACGTTGCTTGTCTGGAGCTCTCACAACAAGAACAACCCACTCTCTGATGGCGAGCGTCTTGCTCATGAGATCAAGGATGCCCGGCTTATTGTCATTCAGGACAGCGGTCACTATATCCAAGAAGAGCAGCCGAACGCCCTTGCAATTGCCGTAAAAAAGTTCGTCGAGTGAAAAAACGCAGATAGTGGAGGACGTTCCATGGAGAATCTCGAAAGCATTCATCAAGAAGTATTACGGATATGCTCAAACCGGCTTCAGCTTATGCCGGTTACCCTCAAGCATCCGTTCCCCGAACGACCAGTCAGGACACTGGGGCTTGTAAAACTCGATGGACAGGTGTTTAGCAGTGATAAACTGCAGCGCATCGTCCTGTTTACCATGCAGCCGCCCTTTTATCTGAAAATATACTCTACCTTTATCCGGCCAAAGCTCCAATATGACCTGCCGGTCTTCTCCTGCGAGGTCGTGTGCATGGGTTCAAAGAAAAAAATGTTTCTCGTTGACGCACACCGCACTGGCGGAGCTGGCATAAAAGACTATACGCCCTTTTTTGATCGCCTGATTGCGATTCGCGACCAATTCCCAGATCTGATGCGCTTTAGCAAAGTGACGGGAAAGGGTATTCAAAGCGTCTTTTCCAAAGCCGTATGCCAGGTGACCATACCTCCCGAGATGGACGGTCGGGCGCTTGAGCTTTTCTCTCGGTATTGTGTTGCATATATAGATCTTATCGATGCCGCAGAACCGCTTGCAGGCGATGACCTTAAAAAGATTCGTTCGGAATTTGAGGCATATCTTAAGACCGTCATTGATCACGATCCTGGGATGAAAGGGAATATCATCCTGTTTGGCAAAAAAGGGGGAATTGAGCGGGCGCTGGATATCTTTTACGGATTGTGATGCTGTATCAGTAAAAGATCAAACCACTCTAAAACCAACATAATTGAAATATGGTCTTACAATTTTGTAAAAGAGTTAAGCACAACTACTGCTAACAATATAAAGCCGGTATCGCCATCGCCCCATTATCTCAATGTTTTTCAACACCATCTTGTTGTGTTGGCATTTTGTGACAGAGAAGGCATCCATTTTGCACTCTCATTGAATCGCCACGTCCGCACCCAGAAAAAAGCGTGGCCATACGACAAAAATAACCTCCAAACCGAGAACAAAGGATTACAATGTATCAGCGCACAGCGAGCGGCCTTTACGACCCGACACATGAGCATGATAGTTGCGGTGTCGGATTCGTGGTTAATATCGATGGGAGAGCAACGCACGATATCATCATCGATGCCATTACCATGCTCAAAAACCTTGTGCACCGGGGCGCAATCGGCGGCGACCTGAAAAGCGGCGACGGCGCCGGTATGCTCATCCAGATACCGCACGCTTTTTTCAACCGCGTCTGCACCGATCTCCGAATTGCATTGCCGGCGCAATTCGAATACGGTGTGGGTTTTTTCTTCCTCCCCCGCGACGCACATCTTCGCAGCGAGATCGAGAATGCCATCAGAGCCCGGAGCACACAAGAAGGCGCCTGTATCCTCGGCTGGCGTGAGGTCCCGGTTGTCCCGGACCGCCTTGGTGATATGGCGCGTGCATCAATGCCGGTTATGAAACAGATATTCATCTCTGTTCCCGGATTGTCAGGAGATGGGCTTGAACGTAAATTGTATATTATCAGAAAGTGCATCGAACGGGAGATGCTCGACAGGAGCATCCCGATTGAAGAGTTCTTTATCGCTTCACTCTCATCACGGACGATTGTTTACAAGGGCATGTTCGACGCGCTGACGTTTGAAACATTCTACCCTGACCTTGCAGCTCATGATTTTGTCAGCGCCCTTGCAGTGGTTCACCAGCGCTACAGCACCAATACGTTCCCCTCATGGCCCCTTGCGCAGCCGTTTCGACTGATCGCCCATAACGGCGAAATCAACACGCTGCGCGGTAACGTCAATAAGATGTGCGCTCGCGAGGCAACACTTGCCTCACCCTTGTTCGGGAATGACATACGAAAACTTTTTCCTATCATTATGCCAGGGGGGAGCGATTCTGCGATGTTTGACAACACGCTTGAGCTCCTGACAGCAGGCGGCCGCTCCCTTGAGCATAGCTTGATGATGATGATACCCGAGGCATTCGGACCAGCCTACCATATCAGTACCGATAAGCGGGCGTTTTACGAATACCATGCAGCCATCATGGAGCCGTGGGATGGACCTGCTGCCATTGCATGCACCGACGGTATTAAGGTCGGCGCAATCCTTGACCGCAATGGGCTCAGACCAGCACGATACTCCATCACCCGCAGCAGGAAGGTGGTTCTTGCATCTGAAGTTGGCGTGCTCGATATCGACCCTGCCGATATTTTGGAAAAGGGTCGTCTCGCGCCGGGGAAAATGCTGCTCGTTGACACGCAAAAAAAACGGGTGCTTAAAGACAATGAGATCAAAGCATCAGTTGTCAGGCACAAACCGTATCGGCACTGGCTCGAGCAGAACAAAATCGAGCTCAAAGGGCTGCTGCAAGTTCAAGGAATGGCAGCTCCCGCTACTGACAGCACATTGCTCCAACACCAGCGTGCATTCGGATATACATTTGAGGAAATTGAAAAAGTGATCCTGCCGACCGTTGAAAACGCGCAAGAACCAGTAAGCTCTATGGGGAATGACGAAGCACTCGCAATTCTCTCAGGCCGACCACGTTTATTGTACGACTATTTCAAACAACTTTTTGCACAGGTGACCAATCCGCCGATCGATCCGTATCGTGAAAATCTGGTGATGTCGCTGATGAGCTTTACCGGACGAGAGCATAACCTGCTTGATGAGACACCACAACATTGCCGTCAGTTGAAGCTCTCCCATCCGATACTCTCAAACGACGATATGGTGAGGCTTCGTAGCGTTACAATACCTGATTTCAAAATAACCGAAGTTCCGATTCTCTTCAAGAGAGATGCCCAGCTTGCATCATCTCTTGAGAAACTCTGTGCTCAGGCTGAAGCTGCAATCAGTACCGGCGCAGCACTCATCATCTTGAGCGACCGGGGCATTGACCACGACCATGCTGCGCTGCCGGCATTGCTCGCCGTATCGTGTGTCCATCACCATCTCATCAAGCGCGGCTTGCGTCACTGTGCGGGCCTTGTGGTAGAAACAGGCGAAGCACGCGATGTGATGCACATTGCGACATTGATCGGATTCGGCGCAAGTGCAGTCAATCCATATCTTGCGTTTGATACGATTGCAGATCTTCACCGAAAGGGTAGGCTGCCGTCATCATTGTCGCTTGAAGCAGCTTATGAAAACTACATCACGGCCATGAAGAAAGGCCTCCTCAAAATTATGTCAAAAATGGGCATCTCCACCATCCGCAGCTACCGGGGCGCACAATTGTTTGAAGCCATCGGGCTGAACCGCTCTGTAATCGACACCTATTTTTGCGGCACTCCATCCCGCATCGGCGGTATCGGGCTTGAGGAGATCGCCCGCGAGACCCTGCTTCGCCACGACCGTGCTTTTAAAAGCGATACGGCCATCGAAGCCGCGACTCTCGAGCCGGGTGGGCGCATTCATCTTCGGAAACATGCTGAACAACATCTTTTAACCCCTGAAGCAATTGTGCTCCTGCAACGAGCCGTGCGCAATGGTGACTATGACCTGTATCGCAGTTATTCCGATACCATCAACGATTATAGCCGTACGCTGTGCACGCTGCGCGGCCTGTTCACCTTCAAAAAACAAGCACCAATCCCCCTTGATGAAGTCGAGCCCGAAGAATCGATTATCAAGCGTTTTGTAGTTTCGGCAATGTCGTTTGGTTCGATCAGCAAAGAAGCGCACGAAACCATTGCAATTGCCATGAACCGACTGGGCGCTGCAAGTAACTGCGGTGAAGGCGGTGAGGATGAGGCACGCTACCGCCTTCTGCCAAACGGTGATAGTGCGCTCAGCAAAGTAAAACAAGTGGCGTCCGGACGCTTTGGTGTTACCAGCAACTATCTGGTGCATGCTGAAGAGTTGCAAATCAAGATGGCACAGGGGGCAAAGCCCGGCGAAGGTGGGCAGTTGCCAGGTCACAAGGTCAGCGACATTATCGCCCGCGTTCGTCATTCAACCCCTGGCGTTATGTTAATCTCACCGCCACCGCATCATGACATCTATTCGATTGAGGACCTTGCGCAGCTCATTTTTGACCTGAAAAACGCAAACCCGGCTGCACGCATTTCAGTTAAACTCGTCTCCGAGGTCGGTGTCGGAACCATTGCCGCAGGCGTTGCCAAGGCAAAAGCCGATATGGTGCTTATTAGCGGCCATGATGGCGGCACCGGTGCCTCACCTCTTTCCTCGATCAAGTATGCCGGAAGCCCGTGGGAAATTGGGCTTGCAGAAACCCAACAGACGCTGCTTCTCAACAGACTGCGCGACAAAATACGCGTCCAGGTCGACGGACAACTAAAAACCGGCCGTGACATCGTTATCGCCGCACTTCTCGGCGCAGAAGAATTCGGTTTCGGCACCATGGCACTGGTCTCGCTGGGATGCGTGATGATGCGAAAGTGTCATCTTGATGCCTGTCCGGTCGGTATCGCCACCCAGGACACTGAACTTCGCAAACGTTTCCGCGGCAAACCAGAACATCTTATGAATTTTATGCGGTTTGTTGCCCGTGATGTCCGGGAACACATGGCACAGCTCGGGTTTAGAACCATGGATGAGATGATCGGCCGCAGCGACATTCTCGACATCAATACGGCAATTGATCATTGGAAAACCCGCGGTCTTGACCTCACGCCGCTTTTTGCACTGCCACCGCTCCCCGCCAGCGCACCCCGTCGTTGCGTCATGCAGCAGGAGCATGATTTTTCAAAAACGCTCGATATCGACATCATTGCAAAGGCGAAACCTGCGATCGAGAAACGTTTGCCCATGCGCCTTGAATACGCCATCAGAAACCACCATCGCACCATCGGAGCCATGCTCAGCGCAGAAATATCCAAACGCTACGGTTCGCACGGTCTTCCTGACAAGACCATTTGGTGCAAGTGCGTGGGCTCTGCCGGGCAAAGTTTTGGCGCCTTTCTTGCGCCGGGTATAACCCTTGAACTTGAAGGTGACGCAAATGATTATCTCGGTAAGGGGTTGTCCGGCGGCAGGATCATCGTCTATCCGCCGAAAACAGCTTCGTTCCGGCCTGAACATAATAGCATCGTGGGCAATGTCGTGCTGTTCGGTGCAACATCAGGAGAGGTTTTTATCAATGGTCAGGCTGGCGAGCGCTTCTGCGTACGCAACAGCGGCGCACTTGCAGTGGTCGAAGGTGTCGGCGATCACGGCTGCGAATACATGACCGGCGGCCGGGTCATTGTACTGGGAAATACCGGTGTTAACTTTGCAGCAGGGATGAGCGGCGGCATCGCCTACGTGCTTGATCTGCATCAGCTCTTTGATACTCGTTGCAACCTCGAAATGGTTGACATCGAACCGGTGGATGACCCGGAAGAGCAGCGTTTTCTCTACACAACGATTGAGCGCCACCACCGATACACTGGCAGTCCGTATGCAGCTTTGATTTTGAAAACGTGGGATGAAATGATGCCGTATTTTGTACGGGTCATGCCGATCGATTACCGTATCGCGCTTAAGCGTATCGCAGCAGAGACAAAAATACCAGAGCAAGCTGTTGTCACTGAAGAGGTGTTCTGAGGATGGGGAAGCTTAAAGGATTTCTTGAATATCGCCGTACTACCGCTCCGTATCGGCCGGTGCAGGAACGCATTAAAGACTACGGTGACGTTGCTACCGTGCTTGCACCCAATGTGCTCACCCAGCAGGCTGCCCGGTGTATGGACTGCGGCGTACCGTTTTGCCATGCGATGGGCTGCCCGCTGGAGAATCTCATTCCTGAATGGAACGATCTTTTCTATCACGGTATGATTGAAGAGGCAGGGGCGCGGCTCGCACTCACCAATAATTTTCCTGAAATCACCGGTCGGGTATGCCCTGCACCATGCGAAGCAGCCTGTACTCTTTCAATCAATGATGCACCGGTGACGATCCGCCAGATTGAGCAGGCAATCGCTGAGGCGTTATTTTCCAAAGGGCTTGTTGTGCCCCTGCCCTCGCACATCAAAACCGGAAAGCGTATTGCCATTGTCGGCGCAGGCCCGGCTGGACTTGCCGCTGCCCAAGAACTTGCACGCCGCGGACATGAGGTTGTGGTGTTTGAAAAAATGCACCAGCCGGGTGGGCTCCTGCGCTACGGCATCCCGAATTTTAAACTGGAAAAATGGGTAATCGACCGCCGACTCGAGCAGCTTCGGGCAGAAAAGGTACGGTTTGAAACCGATGTAACGGTTGGTGATGATATTTCCGCATCTTTTCTCCGCCGCTCCTTTGATGCTCTGCTCATTACCTGCGGTGCTGAAATGCCGCGGGATCTTACCGTGCCTGGCAGAGACCTCGCCGGAATTTGTTATGCCATGGATTTCCTCTCCGCTTCGAACCGTGCGATTCAAGGAGAACCCCATGCGGGCGATGGAGATCTTAACGCTGCGGGCAAATCTGTTCTTGTGATCGGCGGCGGTGATACCGGAGCCGACTGTGTCGGTACGGCAATCCGACAGGGCGCCCAACGCGTTATCCAAATTGAGATTATGCCAAAACCGCAGGAGTGGCATAATCCGTGGAATCCCGACTGGCCGTATTGGCCGCGGATATTGCGCAGCAGCTCATCACATGAAGAGGGATGTCTGCGCGAATGGTCGGTTTTAACAAAAGGCTTTGAAGGCAATGGCGGCAGAGTGGCACGGGTTCATGCAGCGCGTGTTGCATGGGATGAGCCAGAGGGGCGTTCATACCGCGAAATTCCAGGTTCTGATTTTACGATTGATGCCGACTTTGTCATCCTTGCACTGGGATTTACCGGCATTATGCAGGGAAGATTGATAAACGACCTCGGACTCAGGCTCACCGCGCATGCGACGATTGCTGTTGACAGCAACTTTCAGACATCCACTCCGGGTGTATTTGCCGCAGGTGATGCTGTGCTCGGCCCCTCCCTCGTTGTACGCGCCATCCATCAAGGCAGAGAAGCTGCTCGCCATATCCACAGCACCGTGCTGCATACTTTACCATAAAGTATGCCCCCATGGGCCTACGGGTCAGGGTGCATGGCTCACAATTGTAGAGCGCAGAATATGAAACATGAGGCGAGCACGTATCCTCTTAAAGCTTGAGAGCCCTTCCGCGATATCATTTATATTTTTTAGGATCAATTCCAAGGCGCTGAATACGGTAGTGAAGGATACGCTGAGTGGTTTGTAGATGCCGTGCTGCAGCGGCGACATTGCCGCGGTATTTTTTGAGGGCATCAACGATCAGTTCACCCTCGTAGGAATCAACCATAGTCTTGAGCGATGCCCCCTCGTGCGGCAGGAGAGCAGTATTTGTTTCATCCGCGGTCTGGAGCGATGGCGGCAGGCAGTATGCATGGAGTACATCATCGGTGCTTGTCAGCACCGCACGTTCAATACAGTTTTCAAGTTCTCTGACATTACCCGGCCAGTGATACGCCATCATCATGTTGATAGCAGGGGTTGAAATCCGCTTGATATTCTTACCATACATTTCATTGTACTTTTGGAGGAAATGATCCGCGAGCAAGATGATATCGGATCGCCGCTCGCGCAGCGGCGGCAGATAAATCGGAAATACGTTGAGCCGGTAGAACAAATCCTCCCGAAACGTCCCATCAGCAACAGCTTGCTCAAGGTTCCGCGCGGTTGCCGCAATCACCCGGATGTTGACCTTAATGCTTTCTATGCCGCCGACCCGCTCGATCGTACGTTCCTGCAGCACCCGCAGGAGCCTTACCTGCACCGCAGGTGAGATGTCGCCGATCTCATCAAGAAAGATCGTTCCACCGTTTGCAAGCTCAAACCTTCCCTTGCGTTGATGCAGCGCTCCGGTAAACGCACCCTTTTCATGGCCGAACAGCTCACTCTCAATGAGATTTTCCGGCAATGCAGCGCAGTTGACCGCAACAAACGGATTGTTCCGTCGCGAACTTGAAAAATGGATTGCGCGCGCGACAAGCTCTTTGCCCGTTCCCGACTCACCCCGAATGAGGACGGTCGCCGTGCTATCGGCAACCTGTGCAATCTGCAGGTAAACCTGCTGCATGGCGCTGCATTTACCGATGATATTGCTCGGCTGATACAGCTCGCCGAGTTGCTGCCTGAGGTTGCGGTTTTCCGCCATCAGGCTTTCCCGCTCTGCCAGCTGCTCGCGGATTTTTGCCACCGCTTCGGCAATGATATCTGCAACGACCGTTAAAAATTTCAGATCGTTGCGTAAAATATCAAGGTCGTCTTTCGGCCGGTCAATGCTTATCGTTCCGATTACATCATGTTGGTAAATCACCGGGACACAGAGAAATGCCACTGCTTCGCCTTTTTTTCGCGAACGGGTTTTATTGAGAAAATTCGGGTCGCGGTTAATATCCTCGATTAATGCCGCCTTTTTGGTCTGTGCGACCTTCCCAATAACCCCTTCCCCAATTCGGTATTGCCCGCGCCGTTTCTCTTCGATGCTGAGACCTTTAGATGCTTCGATCACAAACACATCGGTGCCCGGTGCCCGCAGAGTCAAAATCCCACGAAACATGCCCATTTCAGCGTCTAAAATCTCAAGCACATTCTCGAGAAGCTCTGAAACATTGTGCGTATGGAGTGTAGCGTGAGAGATCTTGGCTAAGATATCAAGCTGCTTCTGTGCCCTG
>JAOAHH010000041.1 GCA_026415325.1 Thermodesulfobacteriota bacterium
ATTTCCATTGAGGTCGGGATGCAAAACTCAGGTCTTGGGGTGGTTTTGGCACGGAGCAATTTTAGTGATCCAACAACAGCAATTCCCAGTGCCATATCGAGCCTGTTTCATTCGGTTATTGCAAGTACATTAGCGGGGGGATGGCGGCGTTCTGTAGGATGCGCTTAGAAAAGACAATCGCCGAACAGTATCGAAAAAGCTGCCGGGCTTTTTGCAATGCTCCGGAGGGGAAGGTTTTTCAGGATAGCATGCCCCATACTATGCGCTGTCAAAGAAAAACCGATGAGCATTTCTGCCTAAAATATCCTGCTTTTGGATGTTCGTGAGAAACGTGACACTGCGGGCTGCGGCAAGCGATGCATCGATCGGCGCAAACGGGTAATCGGTGCCGAAAAAAATTTTTTCATGACCGTGCTTTGCAAGAATGCGTTGCGCTTGATCAGGTTTAATAAACCGGTAGCTCAACGATGTTTCCATCCAGACATTCGGCACGCCAACCAGCACGGCCTCAACCTCATCCCACATATTGAGACCGCCGAGATGTGCTGCAATGATTTTGAGTTCAGGGAAGTCGCGGGCGATACGTGCGATCATGGCGGGCCGCGAGCGGTTATCGGGAGAAGGCAGAGGCTCACCGCCGACGTGAAACATAACCATCATCTGGTAACGGCACAGTGCTTCATAAAGAGGGTAGAGCGTGTTAGGATCATCAGGGGTGAACTGTTGCACATCGGGTTGGAGCTTAATGCCCCGAACACCGGCATCACGAAGCCTTCTGATCTCGTCCTCATAGTCAGGGAACAAAGGGTGCAGGGTGCCGAATTTGATAAAACGCTTTTGCTGCAAATTGATAAGCCAGGTATTGGTGCTGTGCACCAACTGGGGTGTTGGCGCAACCATATGGATTACCGCATACTCTATGGCGCAGGCATCCATGCGGCTGAGGAGATCGGTGGCAGTTGCAGCACCGTAGGTTGGCACATTGAACATGCGTGCCGTTGCCTGAAGCGCTGCGGCAGCCTGATGGTCGGGAAAGATATGGGTATGTGCGTCGATGATCATGGTTCAGAAAAAAGCAGCCCGTCGACTGCTATAGCAGGCACGGGCTTCATAACGACGCTATGGCTCATGGCAGGTTATTTTCTTGACTTTGCCGCTGGTTTTTTCTCAGTGGTTTCGGGAAGATCATCATAGCTGTATTTCACATCCTGATAGTCACGACGGAAACGGTTGACCTCGTCTTTGACCGGTTTGTTATCGATCACGCATTCTTTGATTAGTTCGGCAATGCGTTCCATCTCATCCTGTTTCATGCCGAACCTGGTCATCTCCTGAACGCCAATCCGAATGCCATCAGGGTGATCATGTTTGCGCAGCGGCTCATGCGGCAACATGTTCATGTTGAGGATAATGTCGTTGAGCTCAAGGGTTTTGGAAACCCGTTCGCCGCCGCCGAGATTGCTGACATTGACGGCAACCTGATGACTTTCCGTGTACCCGAACTCTTTTGCTTCAACGTTGAAGCCAAGCCGATCAAGCGCTGCAGCCAAGGCTTTGGCATTTGCCCTGACATCGGCAGCATACTGCTGTCCGAACTCCATCATTTCATATGTTGCCATTGCCAATTGGGCAAGGGTGTGGAGATGGTGATTACTCGAAGAGCCGGGGAAGGCACCGCGGTCGATTTTCCGCCATTCTTCATCGTCCATATTGCTGAGGATAACGCCGCGCTGAGAGCCGAAAAACGTCTTGTGGGTGCTGGCGGTGACCAGCAATGCCCCTTCGGCTAGAGGATCTTGAAACTGCTTACCGGCAATAAGGCCAAGCACATGCGCTGCATCGTAGATGATTTTGACCTTGTTTTCGGCACAGATTTCGGCAAGTTCCCGGACGGGTTCGGGGAACAGAAACAAACTTTTTCCGAGCACGATCAGTTTCGGCTTGGCAGATTTGATAAGGAATTTCGTTTTTTCAATATCTATATGGTATCCGTCAGCGGTGAGCGGGAAATCAATGATGTTTTTTGTAAATTTCCCAAGCGATCCCATACGATGATGGCTGATATGCCCGCCGCCGGGTGTTGAATTTGCCATGACCACATCTTCGCGGTTGACCAGTTTGCTGAAAACCGCTTCATTGGCATTGGTACCGCTGATTGGTCTGACTTCGGTGTGGGTGCAATTAAAAAGAATCTTGAGATTTGCTTTGAGCTTGGTTTCAATCTCATCGATAAACGAGGTACCCCGATAATAGCGCTCTCCGGGATGTCCCTCAGCATAGCGATGGGCAAAGTCTGAACCGGCAAAAGCACGGACCTTTTTACTGAGCACGTTTTCGCTCGCGATAAGATTTATGGTGCGCAGACGCCACTGATCTTGCCCTTCGATCAGCTTCTGGACTTCAGCGAATTCCTTTTCATACATATGTTTTACTTGCCTCCGTATCGCATGAAATAAAAACTATTCTATCATACCATTAAAAAAAGAGAAAGAAGAATATTTCCAGATATCGGGAGCCGAGCAGATAAAAATGTTCTTCATGTTTTCGCGTTGCTCGTGTAGGATGATAATAATGCCACAGACCAGTATGATGGAATACGGATATCGTTATATGAGAAACGCCTAATGCAGAGAAGAACAAACTCGCTCAAACGTCGTTTTGCGCGACACCGACGCCGGTGGGCTGGAGAAGAAAACGAACGGGCAGAGCAGCATGGTGTGTTTAGACCACGAGCACCTCGAAAGCTCTTACGGTTGTTTCAGAACATCGGAACTCCTGAACACCTTCCGTTTGTGCCCGATGACTTTCAGCGCGAGGCCCTTGAGCTGATACAGAAAAGCGATGTCCTGGTGAGCGCGCCGACCGGCAGCGGCAAGACCTGGATCGCAGTTCAGGCAATGCGCCGTATCCTTGCGGAGGGCAAGCGCGCATGGTATGCTTCGCCGCTCAAGGCGTTGTCAAATTCTAAGTACCATGAATTTACAGTAGAATTCGGAGAAGACCGGGTCGGCGTTTTGACCGGTGACCGAAAGGAAAATACAGATGCGCCGATTATCGTCGGGACGACCGAGATTTTACGCAACCAGCTCTACGATGCTATGGCACAGGGAAGCGATTTTGCTTCAGATCTTGTGGTGCTTGATGAGGCACATTACCTCGGTGATCGGGAGCGTGGTGTTGTGTGGGAAGAGGTCATGATTTATCTACCTGCGCGGGTGCGGCTTCTTATGCTCTCGGCAACAATCCGTAACGATCACGAAATCGCGGCATGGCTGACCAGCATTAGACGGCATCCTTGCGCTGTGGTGCATTCAGACCGTCGACCGGTACCATTGTATCCGCTCTATTTGCTTCCCGACGGCGAATTGGTTTTGCTGACCGAGGGGGGAAAAATCAATCCGCGCATAGATCATTACCTGAAACACCAAAAGACGCTGAAAACCGATCGCATGCGGACACAGGTATCCTATGCCGATATCTTGTCAGTACTTGCCCGTTTTAATCTGCTGCCGGCAATTTTTTTCCTGAAATCCCGTGCTGAATGTAACAACGCGCTTCTCGCATGTCGGCACCATTGCATTGACCCCATGCGCAGCAGAGCGTTGCGCCACCGCATTGATGAGCTCCTTGCCGAGTACCCGTTCCTTGCGAATCATCCACAGCTTCCCGCGGTGGTCTATCACGGGCTTGGTGCTCACCACGGCGGACAACTTCCGCACTGGAAACTGGTGATCGAAAAACTTATGAACGAAGGATATTTAGATGCGATTTTTTCAACGTCCACCGTCGCCGCAGGCGTCAATTTTCCAGCGCGTACCGTTGTCTTGGTGCAAAGCGATCGGTTTGACGGGAGAAGTTTCGTCAGTTTGAGCGCAACCGATCTCCATCAGGCAACCGGAAGGGCAGGCAGGCGGGGGAAGGATAAGATTGGCTTTGCCGTGATTGTTCACGGTCCATTCCAAGACCCCCATCTTATTAAAGAATTGTTTTCAAACGAACCTGAACCGATAGAAAGTCAGATCAACATAAACTTTTCTATGGCACTGAACCTTTTGCTGAGCCATCGGCCTGACGAAATAGAACAGTTGCTCAAAGATTCCTTTGCAACGTTTCAACATATGGATGCAGTGCGTGAATTAGAGCGCAAGCTGCAGGCGATTCGTGATAAGATCGCCTGCAAAATGGACGGCAGCAAGTGTGAAACATTCGTGCAGGTGCTCGAGCGCGTGCGCCAGCGCAGGTTTTTACTCAGACAACTCGGCCGCAGGCATGCAAAAGCGGCGCCGCCAGATATCTCTCCTGTGAACTTGCCGTTTGCTGGTCAGGGAGCACAAACCGCAGAGCCTACGCCCGACAATTGCGCACATATACGTTCTCTGCTGCAAGCGCTTCCTTGTGATGAATGCCCAACCTTTGGGCTATGCCATCAGGGAAAGCATAATCACTTCATAAAACTGCTCGAAAAAGCCCGTGACGTACAGCAGACAATGGAACATGCCCGGAATGCTTTGTGGCATGATTTTCAGCGACACCTTGACTTTTTGACCCTGACAGGATTTGCCGACGAACATGGCAAACTTACGCCGGATGGGATCTGGGCATCGATGCTGCGGCTTGATCATCCTTTGATTATTGCCGAACTTATCCGCAAAGGGTTCTTTGAGGATATCAGTGAAGAGATTATGGCCGGCATTATCGCAATCTTCGTCAATGATAAATTCCGTGACATTGACATCAATCCTGATATGACGTGGGAAAAGCGGCCACTATTGACGCAGTACTATCGGATGAAAGATGTCATTGCGGAGCTGCTGCAGCTTAAAGAGGCACACGGCTTTGCAACGCCTCAGATTCAATTTTGGCCTGCTGTTGCGTTATATGTGTGGGCGGGAGGAACTGTGTGGGAGGATGTGCTTCGCCTTACCTCAATCGATGAAGGTGATTTGGCAATGCTCGTATTCCGCACCGCTGACAATTTGCGCCAAATCGCCTCGCTTTCAGAAACACACCCGACAATTGCTGCAAAAGCCCGTCGTATTATCGATACGCTGCTTCGTGAACCTGTCGTAATACCGACTTAATGCAACGGTCCTTCATTTTTGCTTCCAGATTGTTCGTCCGCACCAGCATGTTGCAGGTGCTGGTGCTGGTGTGCGTAAGCTGTTGTGGAGCGGGGGGATACGATAATAGGACGACTCCATTCCGGCTGACAGTTGCACACCTCAACGATACACACAGTCATCTGTCGGGATCCGCGATCGAACTGCTCTGCAACGATGAACCGATGACGGTCGTCACAGGCGGGTTTCCCAAACTCGCTGCTGCACTAAAAAAGATACGCGAACGGAACCAGCATGTGCTGTTTTTGCATGCCGGTGACGTGTTCCAAGGCACTGCCTTTTTTACCGCTTTTCGTGGTGAGGCAGACGCTGTGTTGCTGAACAGCATGCAGCTTGATGCGATGTGCCTTGGAAATCATGAGTTTGATAAAGGAATCGAGGTGCTTGCGGATTTTGCCAGACGCGTTTCTTTCCCGCTGCTTGCGGCAAATCTGGATGCTTCGCGCGAGCCACAACTCAATGGACGGATTTGTCCGTCGATGGTACGTGACATTGGTCGTGAGAAGGTCGGTATCATCGGTCTTGCCCATCCTGATACGCCGCTGCTTTCAAACCCTGGTGCCATGGTCTCATTTACAGATCCGGTCGTTGCCCTCCGCCAGGAAATTAAGCGGCTGACTTCTCTCGGTGTGAACATTATCATCGTTCTGTCGCATTGCGGTTTCGAACAGGATAGAGAGCTTGCTGAACAAGTTGAAGGTATTGACATCATCGTCGGCGGACATTCTCATACGTTGCTTGGTGATTTTGCAGCACTCGGACTTGATCCGGTTGGGCCGTATCCGTATGTTGTACACCCTCGAAACGGAGAAACGGTGCTTATAGCACATGCGTGGGAATGGGGGCGCATTCTCGGGGTACTCGAGGCAGCGTTTGACCATCATGGCAAAATCATTCAGTATACGGGAACCCCGCTGCTGCTGATTGCGCAAAAAACTAAGCCCCTGCAAAGCAACAATAATCCCCCCCGCAGAAAGGAATTGCCTGCGTGCATTAAACAGATGAGCAACAGCGTTGCGATGATCGATGATGATCCTGATATCCGCAGGCTTCTTGATCAGTATGAAACACTGGTACGCAGGATGTATCGGCATGGCATCGCCACAGTCAAAGAACGGCTGAACCATCGGCGGTGCCCGGATCCAGCAACCGGCAGGCAGAGTGAGATTGCCCCCCTTGTGGCAGAGGCAATGTTGTGGATGACACGCCGAAGAGGGATGAATGCTCAGATTGCGCTGGTGAATGCAGGCTCTTTGAGCGGTAGCATGCCTGCGGGGTTATTGAGCCAAGGGCGGGTATATGACTTGTTGCCGTACACAAATGCATTGGTTGTACTTACCGTGAGCGGGAAGGATATTCGAGCAGCAATAACCAAGGCCGTTCTCACGGCCTATGGGAAACGGAGCAGAGGGGGGATGTTCCCGTATGGCGCAGGAATACGGTATAACCTGCTTGTCCGTAACGGCATTGTCATCGGTGTTACAGATATCACCGTGCACCAGGTTGACGGAAGCTGGGTACCATTGCAGGATAACGAAACCTACCTCGTTGTCGTCAACGAATATATGGCACGCGGCGGAGACGGATATACGGTGTTTGCAAAGGCACATCGGGAACGTCGGGCAACAGGGTTGCTTGATGTGACGGCGTTTGCGGAATATGCACGCAGCATAAGAACGCTCACGAGGCGACCGATAGGCATTGGGGTTGTGAATATTCCATGAAAAACGGGCTATGAAACTGATCTCATGGAACGTCAACGGGCTGCGTGCACTGCATCGAAAAGGCGGCCTCGGGCAGATATTGCAGATGCAACCTGAAATCGTCTGTCTGCAGGAAACAAAGGCAACGATAGAGGACCTGCCCGATGCGCTTGTAGCCATTCCCGGATATCACGCGTATTTTTGCTCTGCAGACCGTAGAGGATATAGCGGCGTCGCGCTGTATGCCCGGCAACAGCCAAACCGCATCGTATGCGGCTTCGGAATTGAACGGTTTGACCGTGAAGGCCGTACGCTTATTGCCGATTATGGATCGTTTCTTCTCTACAATGTCTATTTCCCGAACGGGCAGATGTCTTCTGAGCGGCTTGCCTATAAGCTCGATTTTTATACATGCTTTTTAGAACATCTCGTTCACGTGATTGATGCAGGGCGACATGTTATACTCTGCGGCGATCTTAACACGGCACACCGTGACATTGACCTTGCACGACCCAAAGAAAATGAACACAGATCAGGTTTTCTCCCCGAAGAGCGGGAATGGATCGACGCGCTTGTGCGCGCTGGTTTTGTCGATACATTCAGGATGTTCCAGCAGGAGGGAGGGCATTATACATGGTGGGATCTGAAATCACGGGCGCGGGAACGAAACGTTGGCTGGCGGATCGATTATTTTTTTGTCAGCGCGTCCTTGTCCGGCAACGTACAAGCTGCTTCAATCTTTCCCACAATTATGGGATCAGACCATTGTCCGATCGGGCTCGAAATAGATATTAAGTGCTGAGGAGTGTATTTGTGGCACGCGTAAAGGTGTTTTTACGCAAAACCGATTATGGGGCTGGACCGGGAAGGGCATCGCCGATGACTTCCCAAAGCTGATAAGCCGGCGCGGCAAGAGCAACGGGCTTAAAATAACGCTGATCAAAGGTATGCCTGATATAGAGACGGTTGAATACGGACTCGGCCACAGCATGTTCCATAAGCGCACCGAATTTGCCCTGCTCAAAAAGTTCAAACCGGTATTGACTGTTGTGGGAGTAGTTCTTTTCGCGAAGGTTCTGAGGGTCTCTGATTACAACCGTTGAAAGCGGAAACCGCCTGCCCGCGAGCTGCAACTCCCCGGTGTTAAGGTTAAGTTCAAGCCCTTCGGGACCGGCAATGGTGTTACCGGTGACCGTGATCGGGCTAAACCAACTAAAAAGCGGATGGATTCCGTCACGGCGTTCGCAATCCCATGTTCCAAACCAGTACCACCAGTAGGCAATTTTGGGGAGCAGACTGTCAAGGAAAAGATATACAGGGCGACGCTCTCTTGGAAAGAAAAAGGACAGCCAGTCTGCAGGCGTCTTTTCTGCGCCGGATGGGGTGAGATGCGTTTTTTGAAGAATCTTTAACCCTTCCTCCGGTCCCGCGCTCAGCACCGCATACATAAGCTCCATGCCGGCACGGCGACCTCCGGCTGCGGTACAAAGACGTTGGATGCCGGGGATGCCCCGCTTCACATAAAAATGCATAAAGTTAGCAGCATAACGAGCGTTATCGGTTGCCAAAGGAATTGCTGTATACACGGTGCGTTCTCCACCGTGCAACGAGCCATCGTTGACGGTTGCCCGACGGGCAAAGTAGGTCAAGGCATACCCGTGATCCCACCACGCCCAGATAACCGCGTCCGGCGGTGTCTGCTGTTTCGCAGCATTCATTCCCGCAACAATTGAGGCAGGTTCTTTCGGCCACTGCACCGAAGAAAGGTTTGCGGTTACAAGCGACCATGTCATGACGCAGCACACAAGCGGCACAATGCCGTACAGTGCAGTAAAACGCCTTCGCATAATCCAGAGGAACCAGAGCACATATCCGGCACCAAGTGCAACGAGCGGCACGAAAAAGAGCAGAAACCGGTTGGCATAGGTGAAGGCAAGGATGGAAAGCACGATCAGCGAGAGGAGCATCAACGTGTGGCGCGGCCGTTGCCAGATCATCATGACACAACCTGCGACCGAAAGCAGAAACGCAAGGGTGTTAACCGACGTATATGCAATCACCGCGTCAAATGACGGTCGTGTCTGCTCGCTGATCGATAATCCGATGTTTGGAAAATCGCCCGCAGGAGCTTTTGCTATATACAGATACTCGGAAATAAGGCGCTTCACAAGATGCGCAACCGCATCAAATCCCTTGAGGGTTATGAATCCGAGGACGCAAAGAGATACCATACAGGCAAAAACGGCGGCTTCCCGACGGGTTGGACGATAGAACAGTGCAATTGCAGTGACACAGGGAAGTATGGTTATTGCGCTCACCGCAGCCGGTGATTGGTCCCACCACCAGAGAAACAGGAGATACACGATACCTGCTGCACCGAAATAGATATACCGGGCGCGCGCTGCACTCGTACCGAATTTGAGGAACAGATATGCGATAGAGACGGCAAATGTTATATTGAGGCAATCGGTATCAAACCTTCCCAGATTGCTGCGGTAAACATAAAATGGATAAAGTACGGAAAAAAGCGAGGCTGCCAGGCCGCAGAGCGGGCCGGCAATGGTCCGGCCGAATAAATAGAGCGGTATGACAAACAGTGGGCCAAGAAGTGTAGGGAGGACAGCCCCAACCCAACTCAGTGACCACGATGTTGCACGGACGATACATGCCGCAAGTACCGAGAGCAGCGGTGCCGGTGATGGCCGAGGCGGACAATCAGGTACGCCCCGTTTTTCGTCAACGGGTGCGTATGTGCCCTCAATAACGTCTTGCGCGAGACTCAGGTAAAAATAGGCGTCAAAGGTTGTATGAAGCGGCGCACCATCGAAAAATGTAGTGGTCTTATAGGTGTTCCATGCCCGAAGATCTTCAAGCCTGATCAGCACTCCTACCACTATGATGATGCAAACGAGTATGGATTCGTACAAGGCGCTATGGCGCCGAAGACGATCAATGCCTGCTTCAAGTACGCGCACTACAAGCTGCGAGTACGGTGCCTTCTGAGATGTGGAAAAAGACTGAACGGATGGCGCACTGCGTTGTTTTCGGGGGATTTTTTTCTTTGACATGTGCGATCAGGTGTTAATGCAGCTATCCGCCGTTTTCAATGCGGTCATAGCGAAGTTGGGTGATCTGCTCGCTGATGAGTCCCATAAGGAATATCAGCACCGATGTCAGAATCAGCAAGGTTGACATATTGGTGAAACGATGCATGACGATAAACGTATAGAGATAGTAGATAATGCCCGTCATGAAAAAGAAAAAGCTCACCGGTAAAAAGACAACAAGCGGCGAGAACAGCGTTGCTATTTTGATGATGATCAGAAGAAAATTAATGCCGTCATGCAGCGGTCTGATTTTACTCTTTCCGCGACGTTGCCGGGTTTGGGCTGGCACGTAGACGATGGATCTGCCGCTGCGCAGATAAGCAAGCGTAATTGTTGTGGGATAGGAGAAGGTGTTCGGCAGAAGATACAGATAACGCAATGCAACATCCCGGTGTAGAGCCCGAAAACCCGATGTCAAATCCTGGATCCGGGTCTGCGTGACATACGACGCAAGCAGGTTATAGCAGGCATTGGCAAAGCGCCGCCATATATTGGCATGGGTTGCGGGATCACGGGCTGCAACCGCCATATCGGACGTTTCGATTGCGTTGAGCAGACGAGGAATGTCGGCAGGGTTGTGCTGCCCGTCACCGTCCATGAGCACAACAATATCGCCGGTTGCTGCTCGAATGCCAGTTTTTACCGCAGCACCGTTACCGATATTATAGGGATGAGAGATGACACGTGCGCCAGCGTGACGTGCAGCCGCGCCGGTACCATCACGCGAGGCATCATCAACAACAATAATTTCGCCATCAGGAAGAATGCGCCGTACCTCGGCGACAAGCTCTCCGATGGTTGCGGCTTCATTATAGGCCGGAATAACGACGGACACGCGCATACGACAGGGATTCGTTGTATGTTTTGGGGCAGTATAATGGAACGGATAGTACGAGTCAAGACATGTGCGGTTATTTCCCGATGCAAAAACTCTCGAATATCGTATCGAGAATGTCTTCAGAAGCTGACCTTCCGGTTATCTCACCAAGATGTGCAAGGGCAGATTGGAGGTCAACAGCGATAAGCTCAGGGGCTTGCTTTGCCTGCAAACCTTGTCGGGCATGCTCGAGCGCTTCGGCAGCCTGCAGGAGCGCGTGGCCATGCCTGACATGTGCAACCATGATTTCAGAAACATTTATCGGTGTATCGTGCAACAGCATGGCAGCGAGAGCATCGCGCATTGCGTCGATACCCTGCTGCATAAGCGCCGACACATGGATCACCGGTGCATGGGGCATAAGGGAAGCGACAGCATCATCAGCGTATGCCCGCGGCAGATCGCTTTTGTTCACTGCCACAAGCACATGTTTGCCTTGCAGCATGTGCATGATCGAGCGATCAAACTCGTCGAGCGGTATGCTTCCGTCAAGCACAAGAATAACGATGTCGGCATGCTGGATACGAGCGCGGGTCATATCGATGCCGATTTGCTCTACGGCATGGTGGCTTTCCCGAATCCCTGCTGTGTCAACCAGATGTACGGGCACGCCACTGATGTTGATTGTTTCCTGAATGATGTCGCGGGTTGTGCCCGGCTCAGGGGTGACGATTGCACGGTAGTGGCCGAGCAACGCATTAAGTATGCTCGATTTTCCGACATTCGGTTTACCTGCGATCACCGCCTGAATACCCGTTCTGATCATCGTACCTTGCGTGCTGGTCGCCTGAAGGCGCCGCAGCGATTCGAGAATACCGCTGATGCGTTGCGCAAGCGCATGAGCATCCTGCGGTTGAATGTCGTCTTCGGGGAAATCAATTGCAGCTTCCAGATGAGCAGTGATATCAATAACATCATCCATGAGCAGATTGATGGTATGCGAAAGCTCGCCGGTAAGCAGCCGGGAAGCAAGTTTGAGCCCGATTTCTGTTTGGGCATTGATGATGTCCATAACGGCTTCGGCTTGCGCGAGATCCATGCGCCCGTTACAAAACGCGCGACGTGTGAATTCCCCGGGCCGGGCTATGCGCGCACCGGCCGCGCAGACAAGTTCCAGAGTCTTTTGGAGTACAAGCATACCGCCGTGCATATTTATCTCGACTACGTCTTCTCCTGTATAGGAGGTCGGTGCGCGCATATAGCTGACAAGAACTTCATCCAGTGTGCAGCCATCATGGGGGTCAACAATACGTCCGTGATAGAGGTGATGCGATCGTATGGTTTCAGGCGAAAACGAGGGGGACCGAAAGAGTGATGCTGCGATGCGCAGACTTTCCGGCCCGCTGATCCGGATGATCCCAATGGCACTGCTGCCGGGCGGTGTCGCGATTGCTGCAATGGTATCGGAATCGTACATGCATGTGCTCCTGTGCGCTGGAGATGCGGTTATGGATAGACAAGAAAAGTTTTTCTGATTGCGTCGTGAATGTTTTGGGCCTGTGCTTCAACGCGCGGCGTTCTAAAGTGTTTACAGAGGATTTCAATGGTAATTTTTTTCTTGTAGCCATACATGCCATATATCACGAGCTTGCAAAATGTAGCCTGTTGCATTGCCGTTGCCGTAACGGTAAAACCTGATGCGCTGCTGAGGTGATAGGGACCGTGCGACATAATGCTGATCTGGGATAGTTCTGGATGTGTCTTGTGAAGTGAAGAAATCATCGCGTACATTTCATTATCGCTATCCCATGGCTGTGCGTGCGGTTCAGCTCGTACGGTCACGAAGATATTTGGTGGGTAGTTGATCATAATATGGGTGGTTTTTCCGGCTGAACGGTCCTGTATCGAATACCCTGACGGGAGATCAACAAAAAAATAGTTGTGGCGATCCTGAAAGGGTTCTGTTTGTTCAGATACCTCCTCTTCGGGGATCGATTGCGAGTGGTACGGACGCGATGCTGTTTCAGGTGCGTGCTGTGGCAACGTTTGTTCCGGCATCGTTTTTGCCGGTGCGGCGGGTTGTTCCGCTGGGGTTGTAACGAATGGAGTAACGTCAGGGGGAGACGCTTTTTGGCGTGTAAGAATATAACCTCCTACTGCTGCAATGATCATGATACCAAGAATGGCAAGCACAGCAGAGGGTCGCAGCGCAATGAGGGGTTTTTTTGTGCCAGAAGGTTCAGCCAGCGTGTGTTCAGCGGGGAGCGGAGCACTTTGTTTTTGTGCGGGATCATGATCGGCATGAACTTCAGGCTGCAGGGATTCATGCATGCGCTGCTCAGCTGGCTCTGATAATTGCAGGGTGTCTTCCCGGGGTTTGATGAAACCCGAAGACGTCAACGCATATACTATTTTGTAGACGGTGAACGTATCATAGCCTGATTCTCGGACAATTTGCTGCAGGGTTCGTCGCCCGTCCACAAGGGAAAGAATGGCCTGCTCCTGCGGTGTCAGTATCCCAGTTGACGACGGTGGCGACTCGGCAAGCGTAACCACTGTCGCGGGATCGGGCATATGTTGCGTAAGCACTGACAGCTCATCCACTCGGCGTGAAGCTTCCAAAATAACTTCAATCGTATCGAGTTCAATACTGCACGTGTCCTCTTGCTCAAGAGGAGCATCGTCATACTCAAAGGTTCCGGTTTTCCAGAGAAAGATCGTGTAGAGTATGTGTTCGATGTGAAGGTGGAGATAGTGTTTCAACGTTTCAGGGGCGATTTTGCCTTGCTCGATAAGCACGGTGCCGAGTCGTTTCTTCTCATGTCGCGCTAAATCAAGATAGATGTCAAGTTCTTCTGCGGTAAGAATTCTTTCGCTCCGCAGAAGATACCCGAGTTGCTCCTGCAGAACTGAACTTGTAGCGTTGACGATTGCACCGTCTTTGATAGCGATCGTTACCCTATGATCGCCGTCCCACAGCCGCAATGTGCCCGTCTTTCTGTCATTACACAGGAGTTGCAAAAGACTGGCAAGATAGCATGTTGCAAGAGAACCTTTGATCGACATGGCGCAATAAAAAGGATCTAAAACAGCCAATAAAACTTTAGCATAGCAGGCACGGGGGTGTAAACGGCAAACAGGATGCCAACGCTCAACGGCGCATTTCATGTTGACAGGCAAACAAAGCTTCTCCTATACTGCAACAGCATTTTTGACCATGTTGTTTGATAAGGTGCGCTGTCTTCTGGGCAGTTTGTTTCCAAAATAGTGACGCGGGAATGGCGCCAATGAAACCCCTTCTGTTTATTCATCCGGTTGGGCAGGCATGTGCCTTTATTTTCGGGTTATTCAATCTGTTAACCGGACTTACCCGACGCTGGTTTATCATTCCATTGCACATTAACTGTGGGGCAATCTACTATTTTGTAATTTTTTTCGGTGCAGTCATGGGGTCGCTTATCGCGCAATGGGCGCGGTCACAAGGGCTACCGATTACCATGGATGCCCATAAGGTTACAGCTATGCTGATGCTTATTCTGATCGCTGCTGGCGCGACAACAGGGGTTCTTCTTGTTCGTGGGAGCACACAGCGAAAACGTCTCGTTCGCTACCATCGATGGATCAATATCATAACGATAGTGTTATTCATTGCGCAGGCGTTGAGCGGGGTTATAATGCTTGTGCACATTTTTCGGCTATAATGATATCCTGCCGGCAGTTGCACATCATTCTTGTACATACAGCGCATTTATGCAGTCAGCAATCGTCACCCGTGATCTGACAAAACGATATGGATCGGTCATTGCCCTTGATGGCGTTTCGCTGACCGTTGAGCGCGGAGAGATTTTCGGATTTCTCGGCCCGAACGGAGCCGGAAAAAGTACGTTTGTCAAAATCCTGTTGCATTTGGTGAAACCAACGGCAGGCGATGCCAGTCTGTTCGGCGTGCCCGTGCATGAACCACGCGCACGAAAAAATGTTGGCTATTTGCCGGAACATATACGCATCTATGATTTCCTTACGGTTGCAGAGTTTATCAGGTTGCATGTTCGTCTTGCCGGCATTGAACATGATGCAGTGAGGAAAGAAGCAGAGCACTGCTTTGAGGTATTGGGGATTGCTTCCCTCCGTACCCGCAAAATCGGGACACTTTCCAAAGGAATGCTCCAGCGGGTCGGCCTTGCACAAGCTATTATTGGGCAGCCGGAACTTTTGATTCTTGATGAGCCGACCACTGCTCTTGATCCCATCGGTTTTGCCGATGTGCGCCGGTTGCTCCTTGATATGCGTCGCTGCGGCACAACGATCTTTTTGAATTCCCACATCCTTTCCGAAGTTGAACGGACCTGCGACAGGATAGCCATTCTTAACCATGGCAGTATCGTCGCGATCGGCCGTCCGGGCGATATCGCAAAAAAGGACCATTATCTTGAAATTATTGCTGACGGTATTACCGATGAAATGCTTGCGCAGATTACGTCAAAGCTCAAGATCAGCATCGGTCGTGACGGGAGTGTGCTGCGGGCATACCCACAGCGTGAGCAAGACGCAGCAGCGTTGCACAGCATGATCGCAATGTTAGGTGGACGGGTGCGGTCAATTCGCTGGCACTCCGAAACTCTTGAAGACCTTTTTTGTCGCATCGTACACCATGAAACTGTGGATCATCAGCGCAATCGGGATTAAAGAATGCTTTCGCCGTCGGATTTTGTACGGCATGTTTCTGACGGCCGGGCTTTTTATCTTTCTCGTTCGAGGCTGTGATTCCGGCACGGTTCGCGGCGAACGGCTTCTTCTTGACGCCGAAGCCCGGGCATCTATTGCTGTTTCCATTGCATTTCACGGCATTGCCCTGTGGAGCTTTGTGCTGTGCAGCGTTTTATCGATGAGCGTTCTTGCGCGCGAGCTCGACAACGGAACGGCTCTGTTGACCCTCAGCAGGCCGATTCGGCATGGGGAGTTTGTTGCCGGAAAGCTTCTGAGCGCTTTTATCGTTTCGATCATGCATCTCGCAACTCTTGCGATAATGCTGCTGGTGTTCGTCCCGGCACCGCACCGATGGAAGATAGTACTCGGCACCGTCTTTCTGGTTCCGGCACTGATGCTCTGTACACTTATGACCAGCGTTTTTTCGCTGATCACGCCTCGTGTCATTGCACCGCTGCTCGCCATGATGGTTTATGGGACATCGTGTTGGGCTGCATTGCCCTATTATTTTGATAAGCTTCGGCTCATTTGGACCCCATCACCGGCGATTACCCGTGCCTATCAGTTTCTTCCCTGTTTCGGTGACCTCCAGTTTATCGGTGCAGCGGTTGTCCGCGGTGCATCGTTCGGGGAGCACCTGACGGGAACAGTTCTCAATACGATTGTGTACTGCGTCGGTCTTTGGATTGTGAACGTTATTCTCTTTTCAAGACGCCAGCGTTCCTGAAAGCAAGCCATTGCCCTTATCAAAGCGATCTGTTATAGTAGGCAAAAATTGATAAGGAGGGGATGGCTGTCTGCCGTTATTGCTAACCGATATTTGCTATAGAGGAGTACGGTGCATGATTGATACATCCGACATCAGAAAAAACTTAAAACTACTCATCGATGGAGACCCATGGGTTGTTGTTGATTTCCAGTTTGTAAAACCGGGAAAGGGACAAGCTTTTACGCGTACGCGGCTCAAAAATATGATCACCGGGAGTGTGGTTGAGCGAAATTACCGGTCGGGCGAGAAACTTGAGGAAGCCCATATCGACGAACGAGAAATGGTGTTTCTTTATTCCCAGGGTGATACCTATACTTTTATGGACAATACGACCTATGATCAGGTGGAAATTCCCTCTGAACAGCTTGGCGACGCGGTGCATTTTCTTACAGAGAACATGAACGTTGAAGTGCTGTTTTTCAACGGACGACCTATCGGAATCAGTCTTCCCAATTTTGTTAATCTTGAAATCGTTGATACGGAGCCGGCGACGAAAGGCGATACAGTCAGCGGTGCCACAAAACCCGCAAAACTTTCAACAGGATATACCCTCAACGTCCCGTTATTTGTGAATACCGGCGATTGGATCGTTGTCGATACGCGCACTGGGGAGTACGTTGAGAGGGTGAAAAAATGACGATATGTTTCCCCGCGGTGCAGCATTCCCCGAGGGGTTTTCATCTATCATCAAAAAGCGCCATACGATTCTTAGGTGTATCCGAGACTTTTTCGATCAGCGTGGCTACATCGAGGTAGAGACCCCGCTGCGCATCCGCTGCCCAGGCTTTGATCCCTACATTGATGCAATTCCTGCGGGCACAGGTTTTTATCTTGCACCATCACCTGAGTTGCAGATGAAGCGCCTCCTGTCCCTCGGTATAAACCGTATATACCAAATTACGCGAGCATTTCGGGCTAACGAGCATGGGCCACATCACAACAGTGAATTCACCATGCTGGAATGGTACCGGACAGAGACTGATTATTTGGGGATACTCGACGAAACTGAAGAACTTATCGCCTATTTGATTAATGCCGTTGATGGCGCAGCACTTTCCGATTATCTTCCCCTGCCACGGATGACGGTAAGCGACGTGTACCGAAAACTGACAGGGTGGGATCCATGCGCTACATGGGATGAGGAGCGGTATTTCAGGGACTGGGTCGAAAAGATAGATCTATGGCTACAACAGCAGCGCGGGCTCTTTCTTCTCGATTTTCCTGCACCGCTTGCCTCACTTGCCCGCATATCGCGACATGACCCCAACCGATGCGAACGTTTTGAACTTTTTATTGACGGTCTTGAAATTTGCAATGCTTTTACCGAACTTACCGATCCTGCGGAACATGTGCGCCGGTTTCAATCTGCACAGGATAAGCGTCGGATGATGGGAAAAGAGATGTATCCTGCTGACACCGGATTTATGGAGTTTATCGAGTCACGGGAAATGCCTCAAGCCGGGGGCATTGCACTCGGCATTGACAGACTTATGATGGCACTTTTTGGTATTTCAGATATTGAGATGGTGCTTGCTTTTCCAGTATCAAGGCTATAACAGCAATGCTTGAGAAAAGACATTTCCACAAACTATGCGCCGAAAAGCCAGATCTGTTTGGTGCGCTCCCTGACATAATGCTCAGCCAACAGACTCTTGAAGAGCTCAGGTCGATTCCGCGCGTAGCTGTCGGAGAAATGCATGGCAGCGGTAGGTTTGACGCTCTATATAATATCTTATCACACTACCGGCCTGACGCTTTTGTTCCGACCATTGCCTATACGGGAACAGAATACGGTTTATGGGATGGACTCTATCGTGCTTGTAAAAAATTCACCAAAACAGTTGAGATTCAGTTACATATCTATTGTACGGATCCAGTCATCCTCGGCGCACCGTCATTTTGGAGGGCGCTTAACGGCGCTTATGAGACAAGGTTGCGGCGTTGTTTTAAAATGCCGTGCATGTGTCTGGGATGCCGATTATATGCATGCGCTGTACGGATACCACTCTGCAAAACAATCGATGCACATAGTTTTATTTGGCTGCATGACGGACAATATAACGGATGCGGGGTGCCGGGCGGAAAGGAACTGTACCATTATTGTCGTATCTTTATGAAAGGCTTTGGCATTGAACTGATTGCCGATGCCTCTCAAAACCAGACCACTGATGCACTTTATTCTCCTCAGGAAAAAGAGCTTCCTTTGCTCCAGTGTATTATCGCGCATGATACAAACGATCCATGGCTGGAACAAAGAGCGGCACCGGGATTTCAAGCAAAGTTTTTTGAGGGATATGCTATCCCCGCGGTTGCGCATATAGTGAGTAAAACCTTATCTGGCGTTAAAGTTGATTATGTACAA
>JAOAHH010000055.1 GCA_026415325.1 Thermodesulfobacteriota bacterium
CCTCAGCACCGGTGCCGAATTCAGCGCCGCTTCCGGCGATGTGGCGCGAGGCGATTTTATCCACATCAATATCGATATTAAACGGCGGATTCTGGGAACGGAGAATGATGTCGGGGCGTGTATCGGTCTCAAATGGCAAGATCGGATTTTCTCCGCTCACCATAAGGTCATCAAGTGGTTTGTAGTTATCGCGCATGCCGCTCGGGGCTTCGGTGTAGCGTTTCCAGTTATTCCAGAAGTTGCTTGCATTGTCCGAATCTTTGCCTTCCCACAAAAACAGACCGTCAACAATCGTCACACTGTTATCAGCGTTCATCGGCGTATTGTCATCCCATTCTGCCTGCCCTTGTCCAAGCCCCTGATCCGTAAGTATCGCTTGTACTGCTGCAATAGCCCCTGCTTCAGCCTGATAGAATGTCTGACGATAGATGACCTCGTTTGTCGCAATATCTGTTTCCGTCGTACTGGTCATCATGGCCGCAATGCCGATCATGGTGCAAATGGCAAGCATGAAGATGGCGAGGGCAAGCACAAAACCGTTTTCTCCTTGAGTTGCCTTGTTGTATTGCTTCATTGAAACCGTCTTTCTGTACCGGCGATAATTGATCATGTGTTTTGACCCTCCATTACATTGCAGAAGAAACGATGAACCGGAGCCGCGTTGACCGATTGACAGAAAATGCATTTGAACAGGTTGTCTGGATTTCAACCGTTGTTGTATCCTGAACCGGTCGATTGGCAAGAATGCGCCATACCATACGATACCCGGCGCCGGGAACCGCGGGTATCTGCTCAGCAGTTAGATTTGTCCCTTCCGCGTTGGTAAACCCGTTGTCATTAAGAAACTGCAACAGTTCTGCAGTAGTAGAGGGAATCTCGATTTCGGTCGCCTGATCGTCAACGTCACTGATATCCAGACTCATAACAGAGCAGTAATTCGCTCGGTTGAGTTTTCCGCTGCACATAATATTTTCCTGATCCCCGCGATTTACAAAGTCCATAATCCATTCCATCCATTTATGCGCAATAATGGCACTCTGGTGATAGGATGCGGAAAATGCATTGCCTTGAATAGATTTCGCCTGCATGGCGGCAACACCCATCAGCCCTACAGTTAAAATGACAATAGCGCACGTAACCTCAAGCAGGGTAAAGCCTGACTGGTTGGTATGCATAACGTAACTCCCGTTGTTTTGTGCCATATGAGGTATTACAGCCCCATATTACGGCATTTAATGTTTGCTATAAGAAGACGGCGCTGGTAGCCGTCGTTAAACGGCCCCCAGACCGTTCCTGTTTCACTTTTTTCAGGGTTGGATGCAGGATAATATTTTTTTGCGTCCCGATAGCCGGAAATAAACGAGCCGGTGCGAGCAAGAATCGAAACGTCAATGGATCGCACGTTTTCGAAATCACTGATGGTGGCGCACTGGGTAGCAGTTGAGCCGTCTGCAAAATGGTATACAAATTCAAGAGCATCGATGTTTTCTGCGACCGGCTGCAACCCGCTTGCCTGAGAGCCCATCCCTGTTTCTCGGGCAAGGCAGCAGCGCGTTGTCCCGGCAATGCCGTCTTCTTCAATGCCCGAACCGGTCATGCGCTTCAGGGCATAGCGTACATACTCGTTGTTTTGGATCAAGCCGTCACCATTCTCATCATAGGCAAAGCGCAATTCTGCAATGTTGGCGATCATGCCCGGGGCCGATACAGCACCTGATCGTTCTGTGGGATCATAGCCGATCATCCGCAGGTCGCGTTCGATGAAGAACATGGCAGCCCTGAGGTTTTGCTGCATTTCAACAACTTTTTCCTGAGCAAGATAGATCCGCTGCTGATTATGATAGGTGGCGTAAATGGCCGTGGAAATCACACCAAATACCGCAATCGCCACCATAAGTTCAATAAGCGTAAAACCTTCACGATGTTTTACTGTTGGGATATGTGGCATAATTGTACATGCAGTGGTTATTCCCATGATGCCCCTCGCCATTGCTTCATGGTAATCGTGCCTGCTATGGTCGTAACACCGGCACAGCAAGATCCTTTATCGTTGTAAACATAGACATTACCGCGGTTTGTGGCTGGCGTGACAAGCCCGCGTGCATTGAAGGTCACGCGATTATTCTCAAATGAAACCCCGTCATCAGGAAAGCTTGTGTCCGGCTCTGCCGGCGATGTTGCGGATCCGTGACCGAAAAAGACCCCCGCTTCGAGCTTAATAGGTGTGCCGCCATCGATGGTATATGCATGTTCATTCACCTTGAATTCAACGGTAATATCGCGATTGAGCTTTATTGCAAGTGAGCGGGCTTTTCGTAAATGGGAGCACAGATCCCGCGAAGTTTTTTTTAGCTTGTAGGTAGGATAGGTTGTCACCAGCGTCGGAACCGAGATCATCCCTACGATCACAATAACGCTAATGACAACCATAAGTTCAACAAGAGAAAAGCCATTATGCCTTTTCATATGCTTATCCTCTGTTCTTTCTGTCTTTATAAATACGGCATGAAGCATGCCGGAAAGAAAACCTTTATTTAACACATTGATATTCCTCTGAAAAAAAATAAGTTCCCCTGACCAGCTTCAACAGAAAAGAAATTTTTTGTTAAATTATTTTATAGCTGTGTTAAAAACATTAATCGCGTGTTGGTGTATGTATCGCGTTTCTACCGCGGCAGCTTAATTCCTTTTTCATTAGGTCATATTTGGGAAAACTCTTTTGGACATGCGGAAACTGCTCTGCTCGGGGGCCAACCTATGGATAGAGGAACGCTGATGCACATCTATAAACAACTCTTCCGGGCATTCGGTCCCCAGCACTGGTGGCCTGCAAAAACGCCCGAGGAAGTAATGTTCGGTGCCATCCTTGCCCAGAACACATCGTGGAAAAACGTCGAGCAGGCGATTTTAGCGCTCAAAGAAGCAGGGCTGCTCAGTTTCAGACGTATCATGTCCGTTGCCACAGAAGAGCTTGCACGGCTTATTCGGCCGGCGCGTTTTATGAACCTGAAAGCAAAGGCATTGCAGAATTTTGCAACATACTTTTATCAACGCTATAGATGCAGTATCACGCGGATGCGTCTCCAACAGACCGAACTGCTCCGTCATGAGCTGCTCGGACTGTACCGTATCGGACCGGAGACCGCAGACAGTATTCTTCTCTATGCCTTAGAAAAACCTGTTTTTGTGATCGACGTGTATACCAAAAGGATTATGAGCAGACACGGATATCTGAGCATGGCGCACAGCTATGAGGAGTTTCAGTCGTTGTTTATGCAAAATTTGCCCGCAGACGTCCACCTCTACAATGAATACCATGCGCTGCTGGTCAGGCTCGGCAATCAGCTATGCAAACCCCGACCGCTGTGTGAAGCGTGTCCGCTAAAAGATATACAACGGTAGGGCATGGGATTTTATTGTCCGTTTTTTGATGCCGCGTTAGATGAGGGTGCGCACCTTTTAAGTGGTGCTGCATCTGAGCCGCGTGCCGTGCTCCACCGAAAGTTGGATTTCCCGAGCGGGTATATTTCTCGGGAAATAGGCACCGCTAATGCGTGCCTGATTAATCGATGCGCCCTCCATCTGCGCTTCAGACAGGTCAACTCCTCGGAGATCTGCATGCTTGAGGTATGAGTTTTTGAGGTTTGCGGTCCTGAGGTTGAATCCCCGCAAATCAAGGTTGCTCAAATCGCAACCCTCAAGATCAACCGGACCGTCGAGCTCTTCGAGTTCACGGTTGAACTTTTCAGGCTCTTCATCGCGAATGTAGGAATGAAATTTGTTTTTTCTGAGATGCATAATGCCTCCGCCTTTATGGTTGTACATCATGGTTCGGTGCATTTTGCTTAAAAAGCATCATACTCCATGACTAATGCAGAGGCAAATGGAAATAGCTGTTTTAATATTCAGGCAATAATGAGCGGAAGTTGTGCAGTGCAGGTAATGGTATGCGGCGCTGCAGGCAGATCCAATGTTTCACCGTCAAGTTGGCCTGCGGCATAACCATTCCATGAAAGGATGAGACTGTGGGTCTGAAAGCGGAGCGCAGCACGGTGAATGCGATCAAAAGGAATGTTGATAAACCGCGTCAGGTGCAGAAGAACCCACTGCCACCACTGTTCAACAATCGTTACCTCAAAGAGCCCGTCATCCATCCTGCACCAAGATGAGGGACGGGCGCCTCCACCGTACCATGGTATATTGGTTACCATGATTTGACGGGTTCCGGGTTTTGCAATGAGCGAATGTTGCCCTCCGTTTGTATCGCTCCAGACGAGCGCAACCGGCATGGTTAATCTGTTGCCTGCATTCCGTAACCCTGCCCCTATATATAAACATTTTCCCGGCAGTCGGAGCGATCGTTGCCCGGCACGCATTGCATTGATAGATTGGGCAACCGTTGCGTCGATGCCGATACCGTAGTAGTTTGTGAAGAAGAAACGATTATTCAGCGACAGTATATCCAGCATCGTGGTTTTCCCTTGCTCAACAGCATCAAGGATGCCGCTGATACCGTGGCAACGCAGACATTGGATCATACCCGATGCCCGCGCAAGGTCGTTCCCCGTACCCAACGGGATGACGGCAACCCGCGGGAGCGCTGATCGTTGCATGAGTTGCTGCATGCTCTGCCAGACGGTTCCGTCACCACCGGCGACGATAACGGTTTCATAGTCTGATGCCGGTAGCCTGACAGCGTTGCGACCAGTCATGATGGTGTCGTATGCCGTTGCCGGTAACCGTCTTTTTATCTCGGCGAGCAGCCGGTGTCTCAGCCGATCACCGGCAGAGCCGCCGGATAAAGGATTAATGATGCACAGGGTTCGTTTCATCGATAAAAGTTATACATGGCGTTGTCAGAGGTTTCGTCTCCGCTGCCGGAGGCATTAGAGGAAAAGATGCGGCATGCTATCGGCAACGAGCATGCCCCGGGTTGTCGGTAGTACCCTGCCGTTTCGGACTCGAACAAGTCCTGCAGCCGCAAGGTGTCGGATTGCTGCGTGCGATTTTTGGGAGCGGTCAAAAAATGAGTGTTCGATGCCGCAGCGCGTTCTGAATCCAAGCATTAGCCTTTCTGCACGAAGCTGCTCGTGCGTGAGTTTTTCCCCACCAGCAACCGCACTATCACCATTCTGGAGGCGCTCGATATACGCCTTAACAGAAGTGACATTCCACCAGCGCATGGCATCCTGAAACGAATGCGCCGCAGGCCCAAGCCCGAGATAGGGAGCGTGAAGCCAGTATTTTTGGTTGTGGCGGCTTACCAGTTCAGCCGTTCGAGCAAAGTTTGATACCTCATAGTGATGGTAGCCGGAGGAGGCAAGCAGCGAAACGGTATCCATAAAAAAGAGTTCCTCCATTTCGGCATCCGGCATCACAACCGCACCGCTGACAACACGCTGCTGGAGCGGTGTTTTGTCCTTTACGGTGAGTTGGTAACAGGAGAGATGCTCCGGCGCCAGCGCAATGGCCTGAACGAGGGTTTTGTGCCACTGGGCGCGGGTTTGCCCTGGAACGGCATACACAAGGTCGATGCTGATCGTTTTAAAACCGGCTTCCCGTGCCGTATACACGGCTTTTACTCCATCGCGGGCTGTGTGGCGGCGGGTAAGAAAGGCGAGCACTGTATCATCGAAAGATTGAATACCAAGGCTGAGTCTCGTATACCCTGCTGCAACAAGCTGGTGCGCCATTTCCACAGTTATATCCTGCGGATTTGCTTCAATGGTTATTTCAGCGTCAGACTGGATTGTAAAATGGCGCGAGACAATCTGAAGCATTGCGTCAAGCCTTTCTGGTTTGAGCACTGTCGGTGTGCCACCGCCGATATAGACCGTATCAAATGTCGAAAATTGGCCTCGATATAGCGCAATTTCGCGGCACAAGGCGTCAAACCACGGGTCACAGAGCGTCAGATCGGATACAGAATAGAAGTCGCAGTAGCAGCATTTTGCCGTGCAAAACGGCACATGGATATAGAGGCCGGCATTCTGGTGCGCCATACGAAAGAGAGACTCCGAACCCGAGTAGCTAATCTTCCTTGCTTTTGAGGACGGCGATAAAGGCGCGCTGTGGGATTTCGACCGCGCCGATCATCTTCATGCGCTTTTTGCCCTCTTTCTGCTTTTCGAGCAGTTTGCGTTTGCGGGTAATGTCGCCGCCGTAGCATTTTGCGGTCACATCCTTACGATAAGGATTGATTGTCGAACGTGCGATGATCGTGCCGCCGATTGCTCCCTGAATAATGATTTTGAAAAGTTGCCGTGGGATTTCTTCTTTGAGTCGCTCACATATCTGCAGGGCGCGCTGCCGGGCGTTGTCGCGATGCACGATCAGGGACAGGGCATCCACCTTTTCGTGGTTCACCAAGATATCGACCTTCACAAGATCGCTTTCCCGGTAGCCGATGAAATCGTAATCAAACGATCCGTATCCCTGGGTGACACTTTTCAGCCGATCGTAAAAGTCGTAGATAATCTCGGCAAGCGGCATGTCGAAATTGACCTCGATGCGGCCGGGAGAGGGATAATGGAAGTGGGGGTTGACGCCCCGGCGGTCAACGCATAGTTTCATCACCGCGCCCATGTACCGCTCGGGAATGATAATTGAAATTTTTACATAGGGCTCCTCGGCACGCTGGATCGAACCGGGGTCGGGGTAATAATGCGGATTGTCGACAGACAGTTCCTGCCCGTTTTTTAAGAAGAACTTGTACTGCACACTCGGTGCGGTCATAATGATCGATTGGTTATATTCACGTTCGAGCCGCTCCTGCACGATTTCAAGGTGCAGCAGTCCCAAAAAACCGCAGCGGAATCCCTGTCCCAACGCTGCCGAGGAATCTTTCTGGTACACGAGCGCTGCATCATTGAGTTTGTACTTTTCCATTGCTTCGGCAAGCGACTGATAATCATCAGAAGCAATCGGGTAGATTGAAGAAAACACCATGGGTTTTGGCTCTTTGAAGCCGCGCAGGGGTTCTGGGGCTGGATGCTCGTGGTGGGTGATGGTATCGCCAACACGGGTGTCGCTTATGTTTTTTATCCCGGCTATAATATAGCCGACTTCACCGGCACTCAGTTCCTGTCGTTTCTCAAGCCGAAGGCGAAACACCCCGACTTCTTCCACCCGATAGACAGCGCCGTTTGACATGAACCGAATGGTGTCTCCCGGCCGCACCGTGCCGTCAAATACCCGGCAGCTTACAATGGTACCGCGGAATTGATCATATTGAGCGTCAAAAATGAGCGCGGTGAGCGGCTTGTCGGGAGTGCCGGTCGGCGGAGGAATGCGCTCGATAATGGCTTTGAAAACCTCATCAATACCGGCGCCGGTTTTGGCAGAACACAGCAGCGCATGCTCGGCGTCAAGTCCTAGCTCGACTTCGATTTCTTCCCGTACCCTGTCGATATCGGCGGAGGGGAGGTCGATTTTATTGATGACCGGAATGATTTCAAGATTATGCTCCATTGCCGCATACAGATTGCCAAGGGTTTGTGCTTCAACGCCCTGTGCCGCATCAACGAGCAGCAGAACGCCTTCACAGGAGGCAAGTGCGCGCGACACCTCATAGGAAAAGTCCACATGTCCTGGGGTATCGATCAGGTTGAGTTCATACTCGGTGCCGTCATCTGCGCGGTACGGCAATGCAACGGTCTGGCTCTTGATCGTAATGCCGCGCTCGCGCTCAATATCCATGGTATCAAGCAGCTGATCGTGGAACTGACGCTCGTCGATCAGTCCGACCCGCTGGATCAATCGGTCGGCAAGCGTTGACTTGCCGTGATCAATATGTGCGATAATACTGAAATTGCGTATCTGTTGCATGCCCGTGGTTCATTGTGTGTGGCTCGTAATGCATCGCTCTCTGCTTCTTTTCCCCGGGAAACAGTTGTTGCCTGTGATATTTACGTGTGAGGAAAGAAGGGGCTTCCGACAGGGTGAACCCTTGCTTTTGAAATTGTTCAATTATAAAGTAAAACTCAAGGGTTGTCAAAAATCAAATCAGGTGTCTGATGCGTATCGTGCTTCTCTATCCGCCGGTATGGAAGATACCGCCCACAGGCGAGGAGCCTTTTTCCCCTGAAGAAGGGCCTCCTGAAGGTGTTGATGCGTCGCGCGCTTTGTCTGGCGATTTGCTGTCGATTCCTGGTGGGCTTTTAAGTCTTGCCGCACAGGCGCTCGATGCCGGGCATGCGGTAACGGTGCTCAATCTCATCACGTTGCCCTGGCAGGATGTTGCGCATGCTGTTGAGCAGCATCCTGCGGAGGTATACGGCCTATCCTGTTTTACCGTCAACCGGCGGGGTACCCTCTCGCTTGCCCGCCTGATCAGACGTTATTACCCGAGCGCTCACATTGTGGTCGGCGGACCTCATGCAACGGCGCTTCCTGATGCAATGCTGCAGCATTGCGAAGCGATTGACACGGTTATTCTGGGTGAAGGCGAGCTGTCGTTTGCCGAGCTTATCAGGAGGCTTGAGCGCGGCGAGGCGGCGCGTGATATTCCGGGAACTGCTTGGCGCGAAGCCGGCAACGTGGTGTTCGGAGCGCCGCGCAGACGAATTGACGACCTTGACCGTTTGGTGCCGCCATGTCGGTATTTTAACGATTACATTGTGGTGAGCGCACGCGGCTGCTCGTGGAACTGTTCGTTCTGTTCCTCCGCCTGCCTGTGGGGAAAAACCGTGCGGAGCCATTCGGCAAGATATGTCGTGGAGGTACTCGAAATCCTGGTCAAGCGGCACGGCCTCACCGCTATTGCGATTAAAGACGAAACCTTCACCGCAAACCGCAGCCGCGTGCTCGATATCTGCGCGGGCATCAAAAAACGCAAGCTTAATTTCCTGTGGAGCTGTGATACGCGGGCAGACTGCCTTGACGAGGAACTGCTCTTCGAGCTTCGCAGCGCAGGCTGTCGCAGAATCAGCATCGGTGTTGAGTCTGGCTCGCCACCTATCCTTAAAAGTCTGAACAAAAAATTACGGCTGAGCGATGTCCGAAGAGCAACAGAAGCAGCAAAGAAGTTTGGCGTACAGGTGCGGTTCTATATGATCGTCGGAAGCCCTGCAGAGACCCTTGCCACCCTCCGGCAAAGCATTGCTTTTGTTCAGAGGCTCTGTCCGCATGAGGTTATCTGGAATCCTTTTACCCTGCTGCCGGGCACGCGGTCATTTGCCGAAGCAGTCGAGCGCGGTACGGCGAGTGCATCGCAATTCTTTACCGAAAGATTTTTTGAATGCGTTCCCCTTGAACAAAATGCCGATGACCCTGAAAAGGCGCAGATACTGTCCTGGCTGCGCGCTCATCAGGGAGTGCAGCGGTTTCCCGGTGCCGACAGTAAAACAATGCTGGCAATTGTCCGCATTTTCCCAAAACTCCACAGTGCCCATCTTGATCTTGCACACGCATACCTCCGTGAGGGGAAGCTTGACTTTGCAGCGCATTCGCTTGCACAGGCTGAGAAGCTCGGCTACCCGCAGCCCGGTATCATCGAAAATTACCGCGCCTGCCTTGCAGCGTTACGCGGCAATATCACCGCAGCGCTTGCACACCTGCTTGCAGCAAAACAACAGGGATATCATGCGGTCGTGGAACGCAATATCGCTTCGGCTCAAGCATGGAGCGCTTCAAGAGGTGTTGTGAGCGGAAGGCCGCTTGAGCTTGAGGCAGATAACAGCTTTGAAGTGACCCGACCGCTCAAGCAACCGCTGACACCAGGATCGATTAGAGGGTTGCCTCTGTGTAACCGCTTTGTGTGCTGACAACTAGCATGCCCGAAGCGGAAAAAACACGTAGAGAAAAAATTAAAATCGAGGTATCATAGCACCAAGTTATAACTCCGTAGCCGTGGCGTTTGATCACGCGCTTGAACAAATTATTGAGACGTTTTCCGAAAAAAGATGGAGCA
>JAOAHH010000063.1 GCA_026415325.1 Thermodesulfobacteriota bacterium
AAAAATAAATAGGTCAACAATAGTTTCTCGTTTAATCGAACACGAAGCGGCACATGTACGTTCAGTCTTCCCAAAACTCAGCTCTGGTAAGATCGGCGGTGGTGTTGTTAATTCCTGTTGCATGTCATTTCCTCCTAAAAACGGCTAGAGAAAGGATATAAATTTTTACGCTCTCTTTCCGGAGAGCGCGTTGGCGCATATGCGCTGTCGTTGTCATAAAGAATGTATGGTTGCAATGTTAATGTGCAATAAATAATAAAAATAATCTTGGTTAATAACGACCCTGTGGCGCTTCGCACGCTGCTGCATCCGAGTTAACCGGTTTTTAATCTTCTCTTAATCTGCCTGCAAAAATCCCACACCATAACAAAACACCGTGACACCCCTGTTTCTGGCAGTGTTCTATTCTGTGCTTAAAATTAAAACGAGGATGGTTATGGAGGAGAAGAACAAAAAATTAGTATGGATAAAATTGGTCATCATTGGAACCTTACTGTCTGTTGCAACACTTGCCGTTGCCGGGTACCAGTTTTACGATTATTTTCTTAGTGTCGAGGCAGACCGTCGACTGCTCAAAGAAGGGCATCGTGAAATCCCCATCGCGTTAAACATGGAGGCGGTAAAGCGTATTCGAAGAGGAGGAAACGGGCGAACACCATTACGCTTTGTGGTACTCGGGGATTCCCATCAGGATTTTGAGACACTGCAAAAGCTGATCGATCATGCCATGATGCATCAGCCAGACTTCATCGTGCATACCGAAGATTTCACCAATAATGGAAGAGCATTTGAGTATTTTAAAACCGTTTCGTTTCTAAAAACCGTAGCGGTGCCTGTAATCATGACGCCCGGCAATCATGATATGGATAATTACGGTTTCCGGCTTTTTGCACGCATATTTGGCCCTCCAAACTTCTTTTTTGATATTGGAGAATGTCGTTTTATCTTTCTCAACAATGTGCAACGGAGTATCAGCAACGACCTCATCGATATTCATAACGCATCGACATTCTCAGGCGATCTTTCCCGTGGCCTTGATTTGCAAATACTGTCGTTTATTGAACTGTTAATCCGTGAGAGCAGTCGTGTTTTTATCATTATGCATATGCCTCCACCAGTACCATCGTTTGATTTTTATTGCTTCACCCGCAACGGTGAAACTTTTATCGATCTCATGAGTCGATATTCATCGCACATTTCGCGCGTTCTTTTCGGCCACATCCATGGATATGGAAAAACAACCTTTAAAGACGTAATCTATATCGAGGCTGGCGGTGCAGGCCCTGTCCGCGATATCAATACAAACCGCAACGGCATTCTGCCAAATAAAAATTATGTTCTCATAACCGTGAACCCGGACGGTGTGGCAGATGAAGTCTTTTTTATAGAATGAGATTAAACAGGTTGGATTATAGGGAATCTTGGGAACCGAGTGCCCATCGCCATAAAAGAAGGCGCCCGGCCTATATCTATCCGGGCGCCTGACTGAAAAAAGCTCTGTTAGAATACCCAGCTCACGCCGACAAAAACGCCGTGGCTATCAAGGTCGTCATCATCGTCATCGCCATCATGATATGAACGCCCGAACAGACTTCGGCTTTTGTAATGACCGTCATTTTCAGCGTCAACAAACCACCGTCGATAACGGTATTCGATATTGAAGAAAACACTGTCGGTGGCGAAAAACTTGACGCCTGCCTGTCCTCCAAACGATGTGCCCCATTCCTCATCATCACGGTTGCTATAGTACACGCCGCCAAGCGCTGCACCGAGGTATGGCATCCAGCTCTCTCCGGTTGAAATATTATAGTTACAAATACCCTCAAGGCTTATTGCGCCGCGATCATCATCTTCGTCCTTTTTCTCATAACGCTTCAGGCCCTTCCAAGATGAATACCGCCTGCTTGAATCGTCAGAGGTGTAATGCACCGTACCGTTAAATCCGAACTCCCAGTTGTTCGTTAAAAAATACGAGAGGTTGAGGCCGCCGGAGAAAACGTCAAAGTCAGTGTCATCACCACCATCCGATGACCAGTTCTGGTATGATCCCATAATACCCAGTGAGGTTTTGTTGGTAAGATCAATGCCTGCTGCAGAAACAGGTAAAACATTGAATACAATAAAAGCTATACTTAAAACATAACGTGCAAGTCGTTTCATCGTGTACTCCTTCCTCTCATTAAATACATTAATTACTATTGAATCAATAAGTTACCGTTACAGTTTTATGTTACCTCTCCGGACGCGCACCACCTCCTTTCTGAAAAACCTTGCTGACGGATTGATATAAAAGGCTGATCTTAATGTTTGATTAGCGGTTAATTAAAATTGTGTTAGGAATAGTGGCGGATGCATTCTTGGAAGGTAAATAATGTCAGTAGATACTCAGACAATGAGCGGGCTCGTCTCCTCAGAAAGCTTTTGATACTTTGCCTCTTTGCCGCCCTCCTGGGAGCAGATTTAACACTTATTTAATCTAATCATTAATATTATTTAACCGAACCGGATATAATCTTTTTTTGTTCTGTAAAAAAACTCTCTAAGGAGAACTCGCCCTAGTTACATATTGTTTCGCTCGCTGTATCACACCTCTCTTCTCATCTATCAGCATAAAGGAGTGCGGTAATGGATGCTGTACGCTCGACCATTAAAAAAATCCTGACGTGGCTGCAATACCAAAATATTAAAAGAAGACTCATTGCAAGTTTTATCGTTGTAGCATGCAGCACGTTTCTTACAGGATATGCCGGATGGGAAATCGCAACAAAACTGAGCAGACACCTTCTTGAAATTGCAGAAGTGCGTTTGCCTGGCAACTATCACATTATGAACATCCATGACCGCATGCAGAAAATCCGTATCGCTCAAATGATACTGCTTGATGCGACGGTTCCCAAAGAAGAGCGTCAGCGCCAATATGCGGTCATCAAACAGGCGCAAAAGGAATACCGAGAATCGCTCGATCAGTATCGATCATGTATCACAAGCTCAAAAGAAAAAACCCTTCTTGCCAACCTCGAACGCGAGCTTAAAAAATGGGAAGAAGAAAATGACTCGTTCTTGAAATTATCACGTTCCATAGATGAGCTCGATATCGCAAATCCTTTTGAGCTCAAGCGGACAATGGAACAGTTTAGAGGTGATTTTTATAAGCTTATCAGCGAAGTTTCTTATTTTATACAAACCAATACGCCTTTCGAAGGTGGGGAGGATCCCCGTCAGTCGAATTTCGGCGTGTGGATTCGTACGTTTCGGACCGCAAATCCTGAAATACAAAAAATTATTCGCGACGTTGAACCACATCATCGACGATTCCATGAATCGGTAGCAAAAATAAAAAAACAAGTACCCCTTGGACAAATACAAGATGCGGCACTCACGTTTTTCACTGAGTTGATACCGTCGGTGGAGAGCATGTTTTCCCACTTTGACCGGCTCAGGGCCATAGCTCAGGAAGCCGAGAAACGTTTTTCAGAGCTCAGTGATCGCGGCAAAGAAATTCTCCAGGCCCAACAAATGAAAACTTCGCAACTGATGGAAGAAATTATCACACTTAATGAAATGGATATCAAAACTGCAGTTCTCACCGCTACGCAGAGTGCCCGATGGGCAAAGATTAATGCATTGGTGGGTTGCTTACTTGGCACATTATGTTCGCTTTTTTTCGGCATTATGCTCAGTTTGAGCATTACCAGACGCCTTAACCGCGTCATTGCCGATTTTAACCATGAATCAAAACGCCTTCTCACGCTTTCCCATACCATTACACGAGAAAGCTCTTCTCTTGCCGAAACCTCAGGACAGCATGCCTCAAGAATTGAAGAAACATCGCTCTCCCTTCAGGATATCGCCAGTGCTGCTGGTCGTATCTCTTCACGTGCCAGTGAAACCAAAAAAATGATGAATGCTACACTGGATATCGTATCCACCGTCGATCAATGCATGGCTAATATGAATGCGGCTATGGTTGAGATTGCACAATCAAGCAAAGAGAGCAGCAACATCATCAAAACGATTAATGAGATTGCCTTGCAAACAAATCTTCTTGCACTCAATGCGGCTATCGAGGCAGCACATGCCGGCGATGCTGGTAAAGGATTCGCCGTTGTTGCAGATGAGGTTCGCAAACTTGCGCAGCATGCATCGCATGCTGCGCACACCACTGCGGCATTGTTGCAACGCATCCTTGATTCGGTGCATCGTGGCGATGCCATTACCGCATCAACACAGGCTGCTTTTCAACAGTGCATTCACATAACACAACAGGTTGAAAAATTGATTCAAGAAATTGCCGCGGCATCGCATGAACAGACACTCAGCATCGAACAGATACACATGTCCCTTGTCGAGATAGACCGTGATATGCAGCAGTATGCTGCCACAACAGAGCATAGTGTTGCCATTGCGCAAACCCTTCGACAACACGCACACCGTATTCTTGGAACAGTGCGAGAACTCACCATATTGACACAGGGAGATGGCAACCTGCATACATTAGTGCAGATCCCCCCTCAAGTTGTTGCTTCACGCGCTGAAAATAAGGTGCAGCAGGCGGCATGATAAATGTTCAAAGGATGCACCGATGCAACTAACCAATGTTCGCGCAATACTTCATAACATGATAATCCCTCGTATAAAAAGCGTCATCGCGCTTGTTTCTGACATGCGTTCCTCAACGACCTGCATCAAACTGTTTTTTATGTTTATTGTGATCCTGATGATATCCGGTATCCTCTTTGGGTGCATAGCAATATCACTTCTTAAAGAGTTAGGTGCAGATGCCATATCGGTTAACGAAAAAACAATAACACATACTGTTCAAGAATCACTATTGAACATCATGCATGAACGTTCAGAAACATACGATAAAATATTTCAAAAATATGCAACGGCAACCTCCTATCTTGCAGCACAAACCGCTGCTGTTCTCGATATCCCTTTATCAAAACTGCCCGACAGCGCACCCACAACCCATACGCTGGTGCGCATGTCAGATGCTTATGTTTTTGAAAACCCTATCGACACTGATATTGAAATACAGTTTTGGGGACAATCCACGCTCCCCCTTCCAATCCAAAAAGATATTCTCCGTCTTATACATATTGAGCCTTTGTTAAAAAGCATTAAAAATCATAATCCTGAGGTTATCTGCGCATACATTATCACTTCATCAGGCATAAAATATCAGTATACTCGGCGTCATAAGAATCCGAACCTGCCGCCGCCTGAAAATTATTATGATGTAAGGAACACAAGCCTTTTTATGATGGCAACTCCCGCACTTAATCCGGAAAAGACCGTACGGTGGTCGTACATCTATTTAGACGATATAACCGGAAACCCTAAGATTTCGGTTATTAGTCCCATCTATGATAATCTCGGTGAATTTCTTGGCATCGCTGCTCTTGATATAAATTTGCAGACCATCATTACCAACATCCTTAAACCTGAAATAACTTTCCATAAAAATCATATGCTGGCTTCGGCAATTCCCTTTGTACTTGATGCACAGGGGAGTATTATCGCTCTTGAGAAAAAACAATTTCCGGTACTTGGCATTTCCGATGATAACAGCACAATAAGCTGGGGAGATATCTTCTTTGTAAAAAGATTATCAGACTCATCGCTTCCGGAAATTCGCTCCGCAGAGCGGGAAATCCTTGACAATCATTATAAGTTAACAACGCTGGAGATTCATAATTCCCGCTATATCCTTTGTTCCCATACCTTGCGCTCAACCGGATGGCGACTGTGTATCCTCTTGCCGGAAGAGAAACTCCTTGGATCCATACACCATACTCGATCAAAACTCCAAGAAACCATAACCACATTAACAAGGCGATTTGGCGTAGGGGTTGCGGCATTGATGCTCTGTTATGCTGCGTCGATACTCTTTCTTTTCAGAACATTCATCGTACCGCTCAAACAACTCACCGCTGCAACAAAACGCCTTGCCACAGGTGATTACACCGTCAGAATAAACAGTATCGGCAATGGCGAATTTTTAATACTCAGAAATGCTTTCAATAATATGGTCAGGGCGTTACAGGAGGCTCATGAACGCGAATGTGAATATACGGAAAGGCTTCGGCAAGAAGTTTTACGCCAGACGGAGATACTGCAGATACGGGCGCAGCAGCTTGAAGTTGCGAACGCCGAGCTTCGTGAAAGCCAAAAACGTCTTTCGCTGCATATACAGCAAACTATGCTGGGAATCATTGAATGGGATACCGCATTTAAGGTTGTTGCGTGGAACCCGGCAGCAGAAAAAATATTCGGCTATCCATGTGATCAAGCATTGCACCGTCATGCATTCGAGCTCATTGTACCGCATGAAGAGCAGCAACGGGTTCAATCGGTATGGACATCACTGCTGAATACAAAGCAGGAAGCCATTATTGTCAACAGAAACATGACCCAAAAAGGTGACCAGATTTATTGTGAATGGTATGCCTCACCGCTGATCGATGATCACGGTACTTTGATCGGCGTGTTGTCTCTCTGTAGAGACATTACCGACAGAATCAAGCGAGAGAAAGAAAAAGCACTGCTGAGTTCAGTTATCGAACAAACCTCAACGGTTGTTGTCATTTTCGACGCTACAGGCTGTATTGAGTATATCAATCCCGCTGCTGAAAAACTTCTCGGATATAAGATGCATGAGGCGGTCGGCATTAATCCTTTTACCAGTAGCAACGGCACTTATGATTATCAGTTTTATCAAAAAATATGGGAAACGATTTCCTCAGGATTTGTATGGGCGGGGACACTGACCCATACTACCAAGAAAGGCGCTACCCTTGAGATTGAAACCACCATATCACCAATCGTCAGCCCCAATGGTGATATTCTTGGCTATGCCGCAACCGGAAGAGATGTTACCGGTGAACTTGAGCTCAAAAAACAGCTCCAGCAGGCACAAAAACTTGAAGCAATCGGTACGCTCGCTGGAGGTATCGCGCATGATTTCAATAATATTTTGACCGTCATTATCGGTTTTACTGAACTATCATTATTGAAGCGCTGTGATGCAGAAGTTGAAAATAATCTTAAAAACATACTCACAGCCGGCACTCGTGCTAAAAAACTGGTCGAACGAATCCTTACCTTTAGCCGGCAAAATAAAGAACTGCGCATCCGGGCAGTCTCGCTTAATGCGATCGTCAAAGAAACGATGCAGTTTCTGAGGGCTTCAATTCCCACAACCATTGACCTTTGTCATGTTTATGAAGCCGAACACGATACTGTGATGGGCGACCCAACACAATTGCAGCAGATACTTATCAATCTCTGCACAAATGCAAAACAAGCACTCCAGAATAGGGCGGGTCGCATTACGGTTTCTTTGTCGAATAAATATCTCTCGAATTCTGAATCCCCGCTGTATTGTGATGTACCACATAGTATGTATGTGGCGCTGTCTGTTCATGATACCGGATGCGGCATTGACCCCACCGTAATTGACCGCATTTTTGATCCCTTTTTTACTACCAAACCACCTGGTGAAGGTACCGGACTCGGGCTTTCTGTCGTGCACGGTATTGTGAAAAGATATGGTGGCCATATAACGGTTTCCAGCAAGCCGAATCAGGGAACACTTTTTACCATATATCTCCCAGTTGTACATACGCACGAGCGTGCTCCTCGAGATAACAAATTCGAAATCATTCATCCGGGAACAGAAAGTATTCTTGTTGTTGACGATGAACAGGCGATCACCGTCATGTTACAAGAGCTCCTCGAAAGTTTTGGGTATACTGTTGTGACGCGCACAAGCAGTGTTGAAGCGCTTGAACTATTCCGTGCCCAACCTGGCCGCTTCGATGTTGTTATTACTGATCAGACGATGCCGAACATGACCGGCGTCGAGCTTGCACAACATATTTCAAAGATCAGGTCTGATATACCAATTATCCTCTGCACCGGCTTTAGTGAAATACTCGATGCCACTTCAGCACGAGAATTCGGGATAAGCGCATTTCTAACAAAGCCGGTTGTCATATCCACACTGACAAAAACTATTCGTTCGGTTCTTCGTGACAAAAGGGCGAAATTATCGGCCTAACATCCGGCACTTTTCTATTTTTTAACGAAATCTTAATACAACCTTGACACAGCAAGACTATACATTAGTGCAGGATAACTATAAACGGATTGCTGAATGGCTGAATCATTCAATTATTGCTGCAC
>JAOAHH010000046.1 GCA_026415325.1 Thermodesulfobacteriota bacterium
CTTTCCGAGGATTTGAAGCAGGGCTATATCGGCGGTGCGGGTATCAATGCGCGGCTTCTCTACGATGCGCTGAAAGACCACATACAGGCAGATCCGCTTGGCCCCGAAAATCCCCTGATCTTTGGACTCGGTGTGCTTGTCGGGACATCTTTTCCGTGCACTTCCCGCATGACCATCACCGCAAAGAGTCCGGTTACCGGTATTTTCGGCGACTCAAATGGCGGCGGATTTTTTCCTGCCCGGCTCAAACATGCTGGATACGACCATGTGGTGATTACCGGTGTTTCGCCAAAGCCTGTTGTGCTCCTCATCGAGCAGGGTAAAACGCCCCGGATTATCGATGCCGAAGACCTTTGGGGACTTGACACGTATGAGACCGATGCCGCAATCCAGCAGAAATACGGACCGTGTGAGTCAGCGCGTATCGGGCCAGCAGGCGAAAACCTTGTCCGATATGCAAACGTATTCACCAGCACCAGGCGCACCGGCGTCCATGGCAAGACCGGCATGGGCTGTGTCATGGGCGCAAAACGGCTTAAAGCCGTGGTTGTTAAAGCATCAGGGTCGGTGCCGGTTGCCGATGAGAAAAAGTTTGCAGAGCTCGCCAAGTTCTACCGCGAAAAGTGGGCAGGCCATGCCACGGCAACCTATCAGGAATACGGCTCATTTGCCCTTATCCCCCAGAACAGTATGCATACCCGTATCCATAACCAGCAGGTGCATATTACGCCCGAACAACTCGAGGCGTATGATGTTACCCGATGCGTTGAAAAGTTTAAAAAAGGGAGGACCGCTTGCTACAACTGCCCGGTTGCATGCAGTATGCTGTGGGAGGTGACCGAAGGGCCGTATGCGGGCGAAAAGGCGGACAAGGTGGAGTTCGGCCACTATACGAACATGGGTCCCCTGATCGGTGTGTTTGACTATCCGCAGCTTTTCCATATTTCAAACCTTGCAAACCGTGCAGGTTTTGACTGTATTACCTTCGGATGGATCCTTGCGATGATGATGGAGTGCTACCAGCGCGGCATTATAACAAAAGAGCATACCGGCGGGCTTGATCTGCGCTGGGGTGACGTTATGCTGATCGAAGACATCATCAAAAAGATAACCCGGCGCGAAGGTATCGGCAATCTGCTTGCCGACAGCATGCCGATGATTCTCGACAAGTTGCCACCTGAGGCGCGGGAATACGGTTTTCATACCAAAGGACTTTCGTTTACCTATAACTGTGAGCAGGTTGTCGCCATGAGCCTTGCAGCATCTGTTGCAACCCGCGGCGCCGACCATCTGAAAGGGCATCCGTTTCCCGCGATGATCGGCCTTGAAGACATGCTGAAGCGCATTTTCGGCGAACCGCTTCCTGAAGGAATGCTTGACGGAAAGAGTCCTGAAGCAAAGGGCCGCGTGGTGTGGTGGAGTGAAAATTACAAATCCCTTATGGATAGCCTCGGTATCTGCTTTGTGCCGGTAGTGGGCGTTGATGTATTTGGCGATCCCATCATGCTGTTTACCGAGATGGGCGAAATCTATCAGGCAGCAACCGGCAGAAGCCCAGAAGGTCTTTTTGAGGCTGCCGAGCGCATCTACCAAACCGAAAAATGCTTCAATGCCCTGTTAGGAATAACCCGGAAAGATGATTACCGTCAGGGCACCCGGCGCGGCCAGAAAGATCCTATTCATCATCCCGGTATGCTCGAGGAGTACTACTTGTATCGCGGATGTTCATCCGACGGGTTGCCGACGAAGAAACGCCTTATTGAAATCGGGCTTGCCGATATTGCCAAGCACCTTGAGAAAAACGGCAAACTCGGGGAGCGCGAGTGTCCGCGGATCGATGAGCTCATCCCCATGCCCGCGGCTTAAAACAACGGTGGTTCGGGGCTCGTGTTCCTGGTATTGCCATCTTTTTCGATGGACGGGAGGAACGATACGGTGCAATCAGACCTTGCACCTGCAGAGCAGTTTTTCCATATCCTGTGCCACATCCGGCAGATCGAGTTCGCGCAATGTTTCGGGCAATGGAATGCCGGTTGCCGGATCCCATTTGCGCAGGAGATAATACTGCTCAAGCATTCGCTCCCACTGCTCTCTGTCAAGTGCAGCTCCGGCATATCTGCCACCGTGAACAGGGCCACGCGTCCATTTTCCCCGCAAAAAGTCGTCTTTTTTCCTGATGCCAAGCCGTGCAAGAAACGCGCGTTCAAGCGTAAATACCCGATGTGCCACAGTATGCATATCAGCGATATCAAGCTGCATGCCGGTTACGGCGTGCAGCATATCTGCCATATCCTGCATGGTGATACCGTGTCCGTTGTGTGCGGTAATAAATTTACACACCTCAAGGCAATCTGCAATGGTGTACATGTCTTGGCAGAAGACCGCAGCACTGGCCTTGTTGTATGAAAGCGGGTCAAGGACGTCTGCGGTGCCGAACCGCTCACGCGCTTCCTCCTCAGGGATGGCAGGGGTACCGTCGCTGCGGGGAAGTTCAACGAGCACACCGCCGCGCAGATGGTCGCCGCCGCGGGTTGCCGTGGCATAGCACAGGGCACTGCCCCTGAGTACCCGCGGATCAACGCCGCCGAAAACCATACCCTTGCAGGCATTGACATAGCTTTGCGCATCTTTGCCGATGTGCTCTGCAGCCTTGACCGCACCGTCGGCAAGAATATTGCCGATACCTTCACGGCGGGCAATCTTTTCCATCATCATAACCATTGCCTGGTGGTTACCCCACGTGAGCTCTATCCCATCGGTGTCGGCAGCCGTGATAATACCGTTTTCATACCAGTCCATCGCTATTGCCGTGAGCAATCCGAAGTCGAGTATGTCAATGCCGTAGTCGTTTGCCATAACGTTGAGCTTAAAAAGCGATCCGGGGTCGGTATTGCCGCAGCTTGGACCGCAAGATGAATTGCATCCTTCAGTGAGCTTTGCACCCCGGGTTCCGGCGTATGGACCATCAGGCACCGAAAACCCCTGAATACAATGGACAGGGCAGAGGAAACACGAATGGGATGAGGTGAGGTATTTCTTGATGCCAATTGCGCTGATGCGTTCAATGCCATCAAGCCCGCCGATCTGTGAGAAGTTCTTAACTGCAAGAATACCGGCAGATTCCTCCCGCTCCAGCGGGCCCGCCGAACCGTAGGTACCGAAGAACTTCGTGTACGGATTATCGGCGATTTTTTTGAGCCACTGCTTGCGCACTGTTTCAAAATGCTCGGGACGTGCAACCGCTAATTTGCCGCCTCCTGCGATGCAGATCGCTTTGAGGTTTTTTGAGCCCATGACAGCACCCATGCCGGTCCGACCGGCAACGTTATAGTGATGCACGAGGCAGGCCATGCGTACGCCCTTTTCACCTGCCTGCCCAATGACAGCAACCTGCAGTTCAGGAATGCCGAGCTCCTGCCTGATTTTTTGTTCGGCAGCACTTGTTCCCATGCCCCAGAGATGGGTTGCATTATGGAAGGCAACACCCCTCTCGGTTATCAGGACGAATATGGGCTCATCTGCCACGCCTTGGATCACCAGATGGTCAAAACCAACTTTTTTCAGATACGGGGCAAAAAAACCGCCGAAATTAGCATCGCCAAGAATGCCCGTGAGCGGTGACAGTGCGCTGACCGTGCAGCGTGGGCTCGAAGGGCACCGGGTGCCGGAAAGCGGTCCGGTACCAAAAATCAAACGGTTCTCCGGACCCAATGGATCGCAGTCTATTGGCACTTCCCGATACAGAATCCGCGAGTTGACGCCTCTGCCGCCGAGAAACAGCTTCCGCTGGTCATCAGGTATGGCCTCAGTGGTTGCGGTGCGGGTTGTCAGATCAATTCGAAGCAGTTTTCCTGCCCATCCGTACATAATGTGCCTCCTTCCCTGTTCTCCTTGCATTGCCGATGCTTTTGAGATACCATACATCATCAGAATTGCAAGGGTAGTGGATACGAATACCGAGTATCGAGTGTCCGGTATACCACAGCATGCAGTACGTGGCCTTAGCACTATTATTTTCAGGAGAAACGTATGGCGATTGCACAAAAAATAAAATCGTATATGGAACAGGCGTCGTGGATCCGCAAAATGTTTGAGCAAGGTGCGGTACTCAAACAAAAATACGGCAGTGATAATGTGTTTGATTTCAGCCTTGGCAATCCAAACCTTGAGCCGCCACGGCAGTTTTTCGAGACACTTAAAAATGTTGTTAACACACACACGCCGGGCAGGCACGGTTATATGTCAAATGCAGGGTACACGGAAACCCGTGCGGCAATTGCCGAATACCTGTCTGAGGAGCATGGCGTTGATCTTTTTGCCGAACATATCATTATGACCTGCGGCGCAGGCGGCGCGCTCAATGTTACACTGAAAACACTGCTCGATCCAGGTGATGAGGTAATCGTTCCTGCGCCGTATTTTGTCGAATACCGCTTTTATGTGGATAATTTCGGCGGTGTGCTCTTAACAGTACCGACATGTGCAGATTTTAACCTTGACCTGGCGGCAATCGAAAGAGCGATCAATGAGCGCACCAAAGCAGTATTAATCAATTCTCCCAACAACCCCACTGGCAAGGTATATGACCGTGAAACCATAGAAGGGCTCGGGAGCATACTTGAAAAAAAATCGCGCGAACGGGGCAGAGAGTTGTACCTTATCTCGGATGAGCCATACGCAAAGATTGTGTATGACGGCATACAGCTCCCGAGCGTGTTTCAGGCATACAGGAATAGTATTATTGTCACCTCGTATTCCAAAGACCTCTCCATCCCCGGCGAGCGCCTCGGGTTTATTGCCGTGCACCCACAGCTCACACCCCTGCAGGATGTACTGGGCGGGCTTGTTTTCTGCAACCGCACGCTCGGATTTGTCAACGCACCGGCAACTATGCAGCGGGTTGTGCAGCAACTGCAGGGCATAACGGTTGACGTCAACGCGTACCTGCGCAAACGCGATATGCTATGCGACATACTGGCACGTATCGGGTACCAGTTTGTGAAACCACAGGGGGCTTTCTATGTCTTTCCCAAGACACCGATTGCTGATGACGTGGCATTTGTGCAGGAGCTCCTCGAGGAACGTATCCTCTGCGTGCCCGGAAGCGGATTTGGATGTCCCGGATATTTCCGCATTGCTTATTGCGTTGATGACCGTGTGATTCAGGGCGCTGCCGAAGGATTTGCAAACGTCGGCCGCAGGTACTTTGCGAAGCGGTAGAGGGCACATGCACGACACGAATGCACAGGTAACTGTCGATAATCCGACTTCGCAGCCAGCCGCTGAAGGCAATCCACACGACCGGTATTTTCATATCATCCAGAATGCCAACGATGCGATCATCATCTTTTCCCGTGACGGAACGATCCTCGAGATAAACCCCAAAGCCCAGCAGCTGTTCGGCTATGCTCCTCATGAGCTTGTCGGTCAGCGCTTCAGCATCCTTGTGCCCGAAGATAAACGAGAAGCGCAGGAGCAGGCATGGCAACAATTTATCGTCGCTGGCCAGCTCGATGCCGTCAACCGCGTGTTTCAGGGCATGTTTCGGCATCGCGACGGTTCGCCGCTTCCGATTGAGCTCTCATTCTCATTTGAATCATCAGAGCGCAACGGAACGGTTGCGGCAATTATCCGTGATGTATCCGAGCGACACCGCTTCGAAGCAGCCCTGCAGCGCCATGCAGACGAGCTTGAACATGAGGTTGCTGCACGCACCCGTGAACTTGCAGGATCCGAAGAACGCTACCGCATGCTCATCGATACCGCTCCTGATGCTATTCTTTCGGTCGATACAACCAGCACCATCACCCTGTGCAATAAAAAAGCCGAAATGCTGTTCAGCTATGCGCGCGACAGCCTTATTGGAATGCCGATAGCAGCGGTTGTTGCCGAGGATGTCTATAAAGTGCTGCAGCAGCGTCTGCACCATGGCGAGACGCCAGATCCCGGGGCACCAATTGAATCGACCGGCAAGCGGAGCAACGGCACGGTCTTCCCTGCGGAATACACCATCGCTGTAGTCGATAAGGACGGCAGCGCCGAAGCAACACTTTTTGTCCGGGATATTACCGTTAGAAAAAATCTCGAACGCGAACTGCAGGAGTACATGCTGCGGCTTGAGGAAAAGGTACGCGCCAGAACGTATGAATTGACCGCATCCCAGCAGAATCTGAAAGAGAAGGTTGCCGAGCTGTCGGTGCTCAAAGAGGTCAACGAGGCTCTCTCAAGCGCCATGGAGCTGGATGAGGTACTGCATATCATCCTTGTCGGTGCTACGTCCCATCATGGATTCGGGTTTAACCGGGCATTTATCTTCCTGGTGAGTGATGACGGGACATTTCTCGAAGGCAGGGTGGCAATCGGTCCCTCGGACAGTGCCGAGGCACAGCGCATCTGGAGCGAAATCATCGGCAAGAATTATACGCTGAGCGAAATCCTGCGATCCTACACCACCAAAAACGGCCGGGTAGATAGTTATGTCAACAGTATTATCAGACAAATCAAAGTACCGCTCGATCGTCGCGATCATATTCTTGCTCATGTTGTTGCAGCCCGTGAGTCGGTCAATGTCCGCGATGCACACATGCATCCCCTCGTCCCCAGCGATATGATATCCCTCATGAATTGCAATGCTTTTGCGCTGATCCCCCTGATTGCAGAAGATACTGTGCTCGGCGTGCTGTGGGCCGACAATGCCATTACCAATAAACCGATTGATGAGCACGATATCGAGCAACTGCGCTCGTTTGCGGTGAATGCAAGCCTCGCTATCCAAAAATCCAATCTTATTAAAAGTATTAGGAGCAAGGTCGAGGAGCTCGATCGGGCAAATCGCGAGCTCAAAGAGAGCCGTGACTTGCTGGTGCGTTCGGAACGGCTTGCAGCTATTGGCGAAATGTCGGCGCGGGTGGCACACGGGCTGCGAAATCCACTGGTATCAATCGGTGGTTTTGCACGGCGCCTCTTGAAGAGAGAACCGCCCGACAGTCCGAACAGAAAATATCTACAGATCATCGTTGATGAGATTGACCGGCTGGAACATATCCTGATCGAGCTGCTCGATTTTGTGCGACCACGGCCGCTTCAGCTGCAGCAGGTCGCACTGCACCGGCTTCTTGAAGAGAGTCTTACCATGTTTGCCACAGAGCTTGAACAACGCGGCATTCAGGTTGTTCGTGACCTGCGTGCGCAGGAGCCCTGTCTTGAAATCGACGGCGAACAGATTGCGCGGGTGGTGCAAACGCTCATCAGAAACGCCTTTGATGCAATGCCAGAGGGCGGTGTGTTGACGCTGCGTACTGCAGGCGAAAACGGCATGATCCGTATCTCCGTTGCCGATACCCGTACCGAAATACCTGATGATGATCTTGACAAAATATTTCATCCGGACGTAGCAGGCCGTTCAGGCAGCGGACTTGGGCTTGCCGTGTGCAATCAGATCGTTTCACTCCATGGCGGCTCGATGAAAGCCCGGCGGGCAGAGCCGTGCGGCATGGTGTTTGATCTGTATTTACCCGATACCGAATCTCAGATGACGTGCACGGGGTGAGTTTTTGAAAGAATAAAAAGGCACGCTTTGAGGCGTGCCTTTTTTATTTGCATCTATGCTTACGGCAGTGCATGTAATTCAACACGACGATTTTTCGCCCTTCCCTCATCCGTAGCATTTGAGGCTATCGGCCGTGATTTACCGTATCCTATTGTTGTGAGCATCGAGGCTTTAACACCTTTTTGGACGAAATAGCGTTTAACGGCTGCCGCGCGGCGCTCGGAGAGCCTCTGGTTATATATGTCAGTCCCCCTTCCGTCGGTATGCCCCTGAATCTGAATTTTGACATTTGGATTATTTTTCAGAACGGCAACGCATTCGTCAAGCACTGGAGAGGCTTCAGGTTTTATGTCGGCCTTATCAAAATCAAACAGGACATTGTCGATAACCCAGCAGCCCTGTGCATTGACCTTTGCACCACGGGGTGTGCCGGGGCATTTATCTGCATTGTCGCACACACCGTCAGCATCCTCATCAGAGCATTTTTTTCTGAAAAAAACTTGTTCAACAAATGACGCCATTTTTTCACATGAGGCCAAAGTGTCAGCATTGACCGAGAAACCGCAGCCTCCTGCTTTGGCAATATCATCCATCAGTTTTTTGCCATCGACATCGTCACCGATGAGAATTGTGTAGATACAAACTTTATCGCCGCAGACTTTTTTCATGCTTTCGGCGGCCTGTAATGCACCCTGATCGGTCGGTTTGCCGTCACTGACAAGGATGACGGCGGTAGTGCCGGCAAGCTGGTGGATGTCATCACATGCCTTGGTCAGCGCTTTTGCCATAGGGCTATTGCCCATTGCCATATCGGCCTTCCCCAGGGCGCAGGAGAGTTCACCTTTGCTGTAGGGCTTTATTCCATAGATTAAATCGGTCTGGAAAATCGAAAAGAGTCGGTACCCTCTGCCGTAGGTTCTCAGGCCGGCATTCAGTTTGATGGCAGGAATGCTTTGATTCATGCGCTCGATGGTCGATTTTGCGATCTGCAGCTTTACTTGCTTATTGTGCAGGTCAGCCATGGTTTCCGATGTGTCGAGTATGACAAGAAAATTATCGGTCTTTTGTTCATAGACTGCACTTGGCGCAAACGGGGGGCAGGGTTGTGGTGAGACGACCTGCTTTTGGGCGGCACAACCTGCGATAATGCTGAGCGCAAGGCCGCAAAACAAAAAATTTTTTAGTTCTCTTCTCATATGCTCCTCCTTCTGATAGGGGTGGAAAATACGGTTTCCGAAAAAACTTTATGATACACAATAGTTCATGTCAAGCTTGAATTGAAAAATTATACACCCCTGCGAAACTCCTCGATGGTCTTGCCGCGCAAACACTCGGCAAGTTCCCAGACATAATTGTACAGGTGTAGCCCCTTTGATGAAGCGATGATCTCACCATCCTCAACCCCAATCTCAGAAGCAATGTATTCTTTCATCTGCTGCATTCCCGCAAGGTTTGCCGGAAACCCACCCCAGAGGTCCCATGAGCGGAAATAGATGATGAAATGAAGTCTGCCGTCCTGTATGCGGGTATCGATGGCGCGTAGGCATGGAGGGTCTTGGAGCAGCATATCAGTAGGATGCGCAACCTGCAGTACCATCTGGTTATTGCGGAAGCCTTTGTTTTTATATGTCCATATCAGCAATTCAATCTGATTAAGATACAGCGTGCCGTTTTCTCTGATAATGATGCGCTCGTTGTTCCAGACTTCTTCATCTTGTATAAGAATATCACGGTTGTGTTTACCACTATAGTCGAGATAGGATTCCGGAAGCGGATATTTGCACAGGCGCTGCCCATAGGTATAGGATTCGCCGGGTTTAAGTTCGCCGGTCATAAGATAGGGGAGATATGAGTCCAGATAATCGTCTGCAACCGGGTTGGGGAGATTGTATTGGGGCGGTATTTGCGGCAGGAGCGGCCGTGCGCCGGGATACCTGATATGGATGGTGATGTAGTCAAACTCAAGCCGCCGCATGCCGGCATACGAGCCGCGGTCAATGGTAAAATCCCGCGCAGTTTCAATGCATTTGTACACGGTTTGGAACCATGCATCAGGAAGCGATGTTGCCTCGATGAAGAGCGGGGTAAACGGTCGTACAATATGTTGCATGGACATACTCCTGATACGTGTGTGCACTTGTTATGCAGGGCATTCTATTCATGACGGGAAACGCAGGCAAGAAGATTTTTCTTTTCATGCTCCATTGATTATGATATACAGTTAATCGGTAACGAGCGGGGGAAGCGAAGGCGATGCATGACTACCCACGATACGGGCAGCGCCACCATTGAAACCCTCCGGAAGGAGTATCCTGAAAAATTTGCCCCTGAAGAGCATATCTTCCACCCCATTCATCGAGGCGATCGGATCTTCATTGGGACGGCATGCGGCGAGCCCCAATACCTTGTCAAAGCCCTCATAGAATACGTTGATCGACACCCCAAGGCTTTTTTTGATACCGAAGTATTTCACGTATGGACCATGGGTGTTGCCCCGTATGCCCATGAGAAGTTTAAACGCAATTTCCGGCTCAACTCTTTTTTCATCGGCGATAATACCCGTGATGCGGTCAATAAAGGGCTTGCCGATTACACGCCGGTCTTTCTCTCCCGCGTTCCTTCACTTATCTATCGGGGCATTGAAAAGTTTGATATCGCCTTGATCCAGACCTCGCTCCCCGACATACACGGCTATGTAAGCCTTGGCATCAGCGTGGATATTGTCAAGGCGGCTGCAGAGACGGCGCGTGTGGTAATCGCGCAAGTCAATGCCCATATGCCGCGGGTGCACGGCGATACATTCCTCCATGTTCGTGACATCGATTTTATCGTCCCTTATGATGAGCCGCTGCTTGAGTTTAGGGCAAATGTACCGGATGAGATTGCCCATAAAATCGGTTCGTATGTAGCCCGCATCGTGCAAGACGGCGACACGATTCAGGTTGGCTACGGCAGCATGCCCAATGCGATTCTTGCAAGTTTGTCGGGGAAAAAGCACCTCGGGGTGCACACCGAGCTGCTGTCCGACGGCATTGTGAAATTGATGCAGCAAGGCGTCATCGATAATGCATATAAAAGTATCGATCGGGGCAAAACCGTTGCATCGTTCTGTATGGGAACGGCAGAGACCTATCGGTTTATCCATGACAACCCCAGTATCGAGTTCCGCACCATCGACTATACCAATAATCCCTTAACTATTGCCCAGCAGAAAAACATGGTTGCTATCAATGCCGCTTTGCAGATCGACCTCACCGGGCAGTCGAGTTCTGAATCGATCGGCAAGTTTTTTTACAGCGGTATCGGGGGGCATGCTGATTTTATGCGCGGCACGACCTTGTCGCCCGGCGGCAAAACGATTTTGACGCTCCGCTCAACATCCAATGACGGAACGCGCTCGCGCATTGTGCCGCTGCTTGACGAAGGAGCGGGCGTGACACTCACCCGAGGCGACATCCACTACGTGGTCACCGAATACGGCATTGCGCATCTGCACGGCAAAAACATCCGCGAGCGGGCGATGGACCTCATTGCCATCAGCCATCCGAAATTCAGACCGTGGCTGATCGAGGAGGCAAAGCGCCTCGGACTGATTTACCGGGATCAGGCATTTATTCCCGGCAAACGCGGCGAATACCCGGAAAACCTTGAGACGTTCCGCACAACGCGAGCCGGGCTGACCATTCTGCTGCGGCCGGTCAAAATCAGCGATGAGCCGCTGATTAAGGACTTCTTTTATGATCTGTCAGACCAGAGCCTGTATCGAAGGTTTATCTCAAAACGCCAGGACATGCCGCACGAGCGGCTGCAGGAATTTGTGGTGATCGATTATACGCAGGAAATGGTAATCTTGGCGGTTGTCGGTGAGGGTGAAACTGAACGAATTATCGGCATCGGGCAGTACGGCATTGATCCTGTAACCCATACTGCAGAGGTTGCGGTCGTCGTGCGCGACGAATATCAAGGTAAGGGCGTCGGTACCGAGCTGTTGGCGTATCTCACCTACCTTGCTAAACGTCAGGGATTGCTCGGATTTACTGCAGAGGTGCTCGTTGACAACAAACCGATGATGCGCCTTTTTGAAAAAGGCGGATTTGACATAGAAAAGCGTAGGGGTGAAGGCGTGTACGAACTCAGGCTTGCATTCAGGGAACCATGACAGGAGAAAGGCTATGAGCAGCAGCATTCGGTATCTGTTTGAGCCGCGCAACGTCGCGATCATCGGCGCATCCAAAGACCCCAAAAAGATCGGTTACAAGATTTTAAGCAACCTCATCGCAAGTGGTTATCGCGGTGCCATTTACCCGATCAATCCCGCAGGCGGTGAGATATTAGGCCGTCAGGTGTACCCGAGCATCCAGGCAGTGCCGGAGCGGGTGGATGTTGTCTGTACAACCATCCCGGCAGCGCACGTGTTTGATGCGGTCAAAGCATGTGCTGACTGCGGCGTACGGTATAACCTGATTATTTCATCCGGTTTTTCAGAGGTCGGTAATACCGAGGAGGAGCACCGGATCGCGGCCTACGCCCAAAATGCGGGCATGCGGATTGTCGGACCGAATATCTTCGGCGTCTATTCTGCAGAAGCCTCAATGGATGCTACCTTCGGTCCCGGCAATATTCTGCCGGGGAGTGTGGCGATCGTCACCCAAAGCGGAGCGCTGGGGCTTGCCATGATCGGGAAAACCCATGTTGAGAACATCGGGCTGTCGGCAATCGTTTCGGTGGGGAACAAATGCGATGTTGACGAAGCAGATCTGCTTGAGTACCTGACCGAGCAGCGACGCACCCGAGTTATCCTTATGTATATCGAAGGTATAAAAAACGGGCCTCGCTTTATCGAGGCTGTAAAAAAGGCAACGCGGGTCAAGCCGGTCGTGGTGATCAAATCAGGCAGGTCAGAGCGCGGAGCGGTTGCGGCAGCTTCACACACAGGATCGCTTGCCGGTTCTGATGAAATTGTAGATGCCATCTTCCGGCAATGCGGTGTTATGCGGGCCGACAGCATTAGAGATGCCTTCAACTGGTGTAAATATTTAGCACATTCACCGCCGCCTACCAGCGATCAGGCGGTGATCATTACCAACGGCGGCGGTATCGGCGTGATGGCAACCGATGCGTGTGAGCGGTACCATGTTGAACTCTACGACGACGGCAAGACGCTCAAGAAACTGTTCGGGCCGGTAACGCCGAGCTTTGGATCAACCAAAAATCCGATCGATATCACCGGCGGTGCTGCAGGTGCTGAATACGATGCGGCGCTTACGGTAGCGCTAAAGCACAAGGGAATCGGCGCGAGCATTGCGCTGTACTGCGAAACTGCAACGTTTCTGGCAGCCGACCTTGAACGGGTTCTTGAAAACACCTACCGGAACTATCAGGAAAAGAAAAAGCCGATTCTGTTCGCGATTGTCGGTGGCGAAGAGATCGAGCATGCCCTCGTGCGGCTTTCACGGAAAAACGTTCCGGTGTTCGGAGATGTCTACGAGGCGGTCTCATGTCTCGGCGTGCTGTACCGGTATCACCGGTACCTGAAAAACCGTGACGAGGTGTATGAGACATTTGCGTTTGACGGTGCACCAATCGAGGAGATTTGCCGGAACGCACGTGCACAAGGCCGTTCCTTCCTGCTCGCCCACGAAGCGCAGCAGATTATGGCGCACGTAGGGATTCCGGTGCCGCGCAGCACGGTTGCTCGCTCACTTTCTGAAGCGGTACAAGCAGCCGAGTCGATCGGATTTCCGGTTGTTATGAAGGTAGTATCCCGGGATATTATTCACAAAAGCGATGCCGGCGGCGTGGCGCTGAACCTTGAAAGCAGGGATGAGGTCATCGACGCATATCAGGCAATTATGCAGAACTGCAGGGCGTATAATCCGAACGCAGTCATTGAAGGCGTTGAAGTTGCCGAGATGCTCCTCAAAGATGTCGAGACCATTATCGGCGCGCGGCGCGACCCGGCGTTTGGCCCGATTATCATGTTCGGGCTTGGCGGTATTTATGTTGAGGTGATGAAAGACGTTGCATTCCGCGCACTGCCGCTGAGCCGCAGGGAAATCACCGAAATGATCAAAGAAACCCGCACCTATCCGCTTCTGCTGGGTGTGCGCGGCGAGGCACAGAAAGATCTCGAGGCAGTAATTACAAGCATTGTCAAACTCGGCGCCTTGATGAGCCGCTGCACGATGATTTCAGATATTGAGATCAATCCGCTGATGGTCTATGAGCAGGGGCTCGGCGCGAAAGCCGTTGATGTGCGCATACTACTTTCGCAAGATGAAAGGAGCTTGTCATGAACAGACTCATCATTGCATCGCTGCGTGCCAGCGCAGGCAAGACCAGTTTTATCGTGGGGCTGGCCGAAGCACTCGGCAAAAAAATCGGCTACATGAAGCCGTTCGGCGATCGGTTGCTGTACAGCAAAAAGCGGCTCTGGGACTATGATGCAGCACTCATGACCCAGTTGTACAGCATTGATGAAAACCCTGATGATATGAGCATCGGGTTTGATCATTCAAAGCTGCGCTATATGTATGATGCAGCAACAATCGAACGCAGACTCCATGAACTTGCCGAGCGCATGGGCAGCGGAAAAGATCTGCTGATAGTTGAAAGCGGAAAGTCGATCACCTATGGCACCTCGATCCATCTTGATGCGCTGAACATGGCGCGCATCCTCAAAGGGTCGCTTGTTTTTGTAATCAGCGGCGATGACGACACCATACTGGACGACATTATGTTCGTGAAACGATACGTTGCACTGACGGATGTCACGGTTGCCGGTATTGTGGTCAACAAAGTCCGCGCTGCCGAAGATTTTAAGGCAACGTATCTTCCCGAGCTGCAAGAAATCGGATTACCGGTGCTCGGCGTGCTGCCGTATGACAGCGAACTGACCTATTTCACGCTTCGGTTTCTCGCAGACCGCCTGTTTGCAAAAATACTGACCGGTGAGGGCCATCTTGACCGGATTGTAAAAAACATCTTTATCGGTGCGATGTCGGGTAATGTGGCAGTACAGCGACCGTTGTTTAAAAAGGAGGATAAATTGATCATCACCGGTGGCGATCGCAGCGATATGATCATTGCAGCACTCAATCACAACGCTGCCGGCATTATTCTCACCAACAATATCCTGCCGCCGGCAAATATTATCGCCAAGGCAGAGCAGGAAGGTGTCCCGATGCTGCTGGTGGCGCCGGATACCTATCAGGTTGCGCGCCAGATCGACCGGCTTGAGCCGCTGCTCACCCGTGACGCAACCCGGAAAATCGAGATTCTGAAAAAGAGCGTTGCGGATACCATCGACATCAGCAGGCTTGGATAACCGAACGGCACAGACGGGCAACAAAATGGTGGATAAACCCCCGATGACCGGTGGTTACAGAAACCGGTGAGGGAGATAGGGGCATTTGCCGGTTGTCAGATCATAGAGGCGGCACCAGAGCTTATTGGGCACGTCTTCACAGTCCTCATCATAATCGACGCAGCATTTTCTGCTGATCTCGATGTCGATCAGTAACCGCTCCTCGGTATCGGTATCGTACATGGTATATTCACTCATATTTCTCTAATTGAGGACTAACAATCAAATATCCTATCCATGTCTTCGTTTTTCACCAGAAACGTCTATACATAATTCATTGCCACATCTAACGATTAAGTGCAACACATTCCTTGCTGGAGCATCCAAAGGAATAAAACACCATTTTTGAACAGAATCATCTGGTCACTGCCATGTGGCATATCGAGGAGCACTCGGTTCGGTTTGGTGCTGTAAATATATCCAGAGCAGTGCCAGTGGTCTCGTGCGCATGCCTCTGGAAACGGGTGATGTGCTGTGGCGTGAGACAGATACCCGTGGTGAAAAAGAAGTTTGCCGGCATACGATGACCGGGAGGTCTTGCAGACCGGATAGACTCTATCATCTCAGCGAAAAAATAAATTTATATAATTCAATCTTCTATTATTTTTAGGTGCATAGTTGATAGGGGTCACATCTTTAATTGTCATTTTTTTTGCCTGCCATATTTGCTGCAATAAGGCATAGTGTGCGACATGGCACGGCCACTGCGCATAGACTATCCTGATACCTACTATCATGTCCTGTCCCTGGGCAATGAGCGAAGGCCTATTTTCAAGAAGCAGGTACAGGGTCGCATCTTCATATGTCACATAAGATGTGTTTTCTCTTGACAGGGAACCTTTAATGGGCGACCCCGATGCGCTACCCTAATATTCTTCAACGCGCCACTTTGAGGAGTTGTTCAAGCAGAGGGGAACGGGGCAGGATAATCTGCACCGCGCATGTAGAGCAATAGCTATCGTCTGAGTGAGATCGCACAACATTTGCACTTGCATTATACATTATACAACGGTCAGCAAGATAATAGCAAAAGGGCTTGGGCAGAAAAGCTAATAATTCAAGACCTGACCCCTATGACAAACAAAACCTGACCCCTATGACAAACAAGACCTGACCCCTATGACAAATGCCGAAAAATCCGCTCCGGCGCGTAATCATACACACTATACCACTATATCTTGTATGTACCCATGAAAATGTCTGATGCGCCCACCTCATAATGGTCTCCGTGATGTTTATTCCCCAATAATTAGTATGTCGTCTTCGGGAAAAGCGCAATGTTCAACAATAATTTTTCCCTCAGCATTTAATGACCGTTTTTGTAATGGGTATAGGGTCAAATCTTTATTTGTCATTTAAAGCAGTTTGCTATACACACAATAAAAATGGTTGGATCTTGAATTTATCACCTTCCCTACCCCGGCTCTATGGTAGGGGACTCATTATATATCCATCCATTAAACATTATCCTCTTGTCAAGGTAACTTTTGCCTGACCGGCGCAGTCTTTTTACGATTCAAATTCAGTACGTGGCACACCAGACTGACGGATAATAGATTGAAGCGTACCGATCCTGATTGTTTCATGGTTGGGAACCGGAACAGTTATTGTCCCCCGGGGAAGTTTCTTTTGCATGACGATATGGCTGCCTCGCTGTCGCACCTCGATGAAGCCATAACGTGCAAGGATGGAGCACACCTCATTGCCGGACAGAACTCGAAGTTTACCCACATGCCACCTCTACCTGCGTGACGAAAATTTCGCCGTGAAGACGTTGGGTGACTTCTTCTGACGACGCTGTTTCAAAGAAAAGCTCGAGCGCTTCTCGGAGATTGTCACGCGCTTCTTCGATACTACTTCCCTGACTTGCGATATCTAATTCAGGGCACAAGGCAACAAAGCCATCATCCTCACGTTCAATAACTGCAGTAAGTTTCATCACTCGCCTCCTGGTTGAATGAATATGAAATTCTTTCATTAATATTCTACCTCTGTATTTCAGCCTTAGTCAATGAATTCATGGTTGAAAAGACACCCACCGCCGTGAGTGCATGATGAACTTGTCTTAAAATGTATTACCCCGCGAGGGCAAAGAGGGTCAGGTCTTGAATTATTAGCTTTTCTGCCCAAGCCCTTTTGCTATTATCTTGCTGACCGTTGTATAATGCATGTGCAGATGTTGCGCGATCTCACTCAGCCGATAGCCATGCTCCACATGCGC
>JAOAHH010000062.1 GCA_026415325.1 Thermodesulfobacteriota bacterium
AGAGAATGCACAGGTCGCCCTTGCCGTAATGGAAGGGAAGCTGAAACCGGAAAATGCCCTCTTGCTGATGGAAATAAACCGTGCGCACCGTCAAAAAAAGAAGGGCAATGAAAACGGAATTTGTGAAGATTGTGTGTGTGGCAGAAAAGAAAACAACGACCCAAAAACACCTATTTGAACATTGCCCGTTCGGTTACCTCCTCAAAAGCATCTCTTAAAACATTTTCTCCCTGCACTTCACTTCTCAGGTGATTACCATTTATTCCCATCAATTACGCTCTCTTATCTCTTATTGACAAACCAAAGTTGTAGATAAAAAATATAAATAACAATTTCGTACCACAGCAATGCAGGGGGTGCCCGTGCAACGCCTTATATCCATCCTTCTTTGCTGCACCCTTATTTCTTTTGGAGCTTCATGCGAAACACCGGAACCGAAAACACTGGTCATCGTGTACGGAAAAGTGCTTGATACAGCAGGCACTGCAATCGCCGGCGCTGTCGTAACATTTGATAACAGCACCCTCCATAAACAAACCAACCCTGACGGCACGTTCCAAACCATGCTATTATCAGGCGAACATCGTCTGACTATTACCTTGGGGGGCCGATCACTCTATGACCACCGCATAACCATACCAGCCGAAAAAAAGTATGACTTAGGCGATTTGTATCCTGACATTGCCTTTTTTCAAAACAGGATTGTCGTCAGGGAACAGGGTCAATACGATCATCGCTATGATAACCAGCAGTGGTGCACGGTGAGCATTGCCGATAGCAACGGCAGAGCGATAACAGAGCTCACCTATGATGACATTTCAATCACCGAATCCATTGTTCGCACAAGTGACGGCCAAATTATTTCCAGTAAGGTCATACCGCTGCAAGAACAGTCACAGCGTTGGGCGTATGATCTTGGTCTTTTTGAACGGTCAATTACCGCAGAAAAGCTCGATATCGTATTTTTAACCGACCATACCGGTTCGTTTGATGATGACAGAACCGATGTCCGCGGCGAAATAAAGCGGTTTGTCGACAGACTCATGAACGCGCATATTGACTTTCGCATCGCAGGAATTTCTTTTGACGAAACCCCTGATTATCCTGACTTCTTTGAGTTTTATGGTCCTGAGCACAGGGATCATATTGATGAAAGGATTGATGTGGTCCTTGATACGGCTGGCGATTGGTGGTCGCCGACCTGTGCATACGATGCCTTGTTGTTTGCTCCCTATCTTGGATTTCGTTCTGATGCCCGCAAAGTTGTCGTCATTCTCACCGACATCATCCCGCACACCGCATACGGCACCGACTGGTATGCAGGTGATTCAAGTATTGCCACGCGTTCTGCCGTGGAATATTTTCTCGAGCATACTGGCATAGAGCTTTTTTACGCGGTCTTTGAACACGAGAATCCTGATATCGATCTGTACTGGCAGCCCGACAAAAATCCACGTGCCGGTGAGGGCGGTAATCCGTTATACGGCATCGAAGGATCCGGACTTGCAGATCTGCGATGGGGTGACGATCAAAAACCAATCCGTCTTGCCTGGCCGTTTACCGCCGAAGAACTATGGGAAAAGCTTGCGCTGACACAATCTCCGATTAAAGATTCACAGTACATCATAAGCTGGCTTCCGGTGATCGATGAGGATGAGGTTCCCGGCAGTGTTGACCAGTATATGTACCGCGTCACGATAACCGCCAAGGATCCTGAAAACCCCGCTGCCCCTGTGGCAAGCTCCTATGATAAGCCGGCCGATCATCTTACTGCACGGGCTGAAATCCGCCTTGTTGATGAAGAAGGCAATCCTTTTAATGACGCCTGGGGCTGGCTGTATGTCGAGCGGTCAGGCCGCATTGACGAGCCCCTTGTCTCTCAGGCCACACCCGATACAAACGGCACCCTTGTATTCGAACGTGTTGTGCCGCAGCGCTATGTTCTTGTTGTAACCGACAGCAACCATTATATGCACGGATATTCAAGTCTTCGTGCTATTGCACGCATGACATTCGATGTTCCCCCTGAGGGAACACAGCGTGAATTTACTGTTCAGACTGCAGAACGCACGGCTGATGAGGCGCTCCTTGCCGGTTTGCTCAACGACCTGACCTCTTGGCGGCTCCCGGGCTCGCCATACAATATGATTGCCACTGAGATCCGAACGTGGATGTATGACTGCGAAAACACAAACAGCGGCATCCTCTGCAACGGCATGAACTGGCGCGAGCAGGCAGCACTGCGACATCTCAATTTGGTCTTGGGCGGTTATGCAAACCTTAACGAATACGGACAGCTCGAAGCCCAGCGGGCTGTGGAAGACTTCCG
>JAOAHH010000098.1 GCA_026415325.1 Thermodesulfobacteriota bacterium
TTACGCGGATTTCTACCCCCAGAACCAACGGCAAGACCGAGCGGGTGATCAAAACCTTGATGAATCTGTGGCATGAAAAAAACCATTGAGTCCTCAGCACCTCGCAAGACTAAACTAAAACGGTTTTGTTAATTACTATAACACGGTACAGCCTCACAAGGGTATTAATGGTATGACCTTGGAAGAAAAGCAGATTGATTACTTTTGCCCCGAAAAACTGTAAACAACACTGGGCTTTTTACACAGAATCATTCAATGTGATGCGCTTCTAAAAACAGAGCCTTAGAAAGTGCAGCAAAAAAATCTTGATATGGTTCGGGATCTTCGACGGTAATAAGATTATACTGGGCATTTGCGCGAACTATCATTTGTTTATCCCCTTTTGGCCGTACGGTAACAGTCATTCTTAAGGAATAGCCTGACCGTTTAGTACCAGATATACTACCAAGGTTTTCGTCTGCCTTATCAATTATAAATCCAAGATCTTGAAGCGTTGCGATAATAGTACGACAAAGCCTTGTTTTATCTGAGATATCATAACTACGGCTTTGGATGCTCCGGAGCTTTAATTGGGATTCATCGGATTCAAGAATATTTTTCTGTTGATTTGCACAGCCAAAAACCAGAAGCAAAAGAAAACTACTCAGAAATATTTTATTTCTTTTTGCGCTCACAACACCCCTCCATCATAGTCCTTGTGCCTCAAGAAATACTGATTTTGAGAGCTTTGAAAAAAACTCCTGATAAATTTTTGCATCATGGATGCATTCGTTCTTCACAAGCTGATTTTGTGTGTTCCAGACCATGTGCTGAAATATAATTCTCACTGCAATTCTTTTCTCGTCAAGCGGTCGTGTTGTGAGGGATGCAAAAACTTTTTGGTTTTTGTCGATAGGGGTTGCTACGCCAAAAAGTATTGCCATTGCAACTGCCCCAGCAACCTGCGCTGGATCAGTAACATCCCTGTCGCGAGAAGCTAAAATAACTCCTAAAGATGTTTCGCTTTCATCTATTTGATACCCTAAATCCTGAAGCAATGCAGCACATGCTGACAAGATCATTTTTTCATCGTTTGTTTCAAAAACGCGAGTTTGAAGCTGACGCTCTGCCAAAGATTCAGGTGAGAGCTTTAAAGCATCATGTGGAATAGTCTGGCATGAGAGAATAAAGCAACAAAAAAAGACAAAAGAAAACTGCAAAAAGTTATTCGGCTGGCGCATGTGCTATCCTACTCTCTCAAAATTGACTTGCATGATATGCGAAATCTCTGACCATTTTATTTTCATCAAATTTAATGATTACAGTCAGCGTCTTTTGGGTTTTCGATACGGCCCCAGCCGATTTTCCATAATTGCCTGAAGCAAGACCACCCCCACCGACATTGCCACTTGCAGCACCGATTAACAAAGCGATGCCGCCTCCAACACTGCTTTGGGAATACGTAACATCAGTTGAAATCTTATCGTAAACCCAAACCTCACGCCCTTGTTCATCGGTTGTGACTATGTTGGGAGATCCAAGTACGGATGCTACTTCTGCCCCAGACATACCTTTTCTGATTTCTTTTTGAACAATGCCGACAGTCATATTTCGTTCTTGTTCTCCATGTGTGTCACGATAATGGTCTTGCGCAGAAACACAACCCCATACTGTTACAAACAATAATATTGTTCCTATAATAATTCTTCTCATAACAATTGCTCCTGTTTTATTGTTTTTTGGTTTCATTCTCTATCGAAAGCACACGAAGCATAATATCTTTTTTTCTAATGACCAAGCACCGGGGAAAAACAAACCGATACATGGAAGCAACAAAGCCCCTGCCGGCTATTGTCCGCTGACAGGAGCTTTTCTTATCTCATGCAACCCCCTTTTGCTTCTATTTCCTAAAAAGTGTGCTTATCATAAAGCACGTATATTTTTAAAATCAAGAAAATTTTTTACATCTCCCTTTTGTGTGCAACCTGAGATCGGCTCGCCCCGCCGTGCTTGTCTTGTAAAGGCAAGCTCTCGCAGATGCATAAGGGTAATGAGTATATGTGCTACGCTTTATACTTCACCCTTTACGCTTCACGCCTCTCGGTGTCTCTTTCAAACCCGAACCGATCAAAGATATCTTCGTACTCGCGCACAATGTCTTCGCGGGAAAGGTTAAACTGCTCAAGGGAGTAGCGATGCGCGCTGGTGTAGTTGCGCGCTTTTGCATGCTCTGCGCGCACCATCTGTTCGTACGCAGGGGAAAAGGAAAGACCAAACCTGCGGTAGAGCTCTTGTACCGTATTTTCAAGGTTTGACATAAGTTGCGGATAGGAGATCACCATATGCCGCTCAGCAGGCAGTGTTGAAAATTGTTCTAGCGGATACCGGTAATACAGCGCGACAACGCGACGCGCTGCTGCGTTAATCGTGGTGAACTCAACCGGGGTGTAAAACAGCCTGCTGTATGACTGATACAGACTCAGCACCGAAGGCACAACTTCAAGCGGCGAGCGCACCATGCAGACAAAGCGCGCATCCGGAAACGTCCGGTTCAAGCACTGTATCATACCGGTGAAAATCGGGTTCTTCGAGAGAAAGCATCTGCCCTTGCCGAATACGTACAGATGGCGCTGAACGCATTCGCGGTAAAATCTCATGATGTGCTGTTGTTCGCGCTTGTCAAGTTCTCCGTCAGGATAAAAGTACGGCCACAACTCCTCGGCAAACGGAAACACAAACACCAGGAGCGCTGATGAAAAAATATGGAACAAAAGCCATACATCCTCTTCTGCCTCGAAGAAACCGATCCGGTGGATACGGTAAAGTTCTGCCATCTGGTCTCGCTCAAAACGGTGGATAAAACGGGCGCAGGGGCTGCCACACAGCGCGTCGATTCTCCCAAGCATCTGAAACATCTTTTTCTGAAGGATGGACGGCGCAAACGCAACCTCCCAAAACCGCATCGAGGTAAACTGCTCGCGATCCCGTGCAAGCAGCCGCTGCAAAAATGTGGTGCCGCTGCGGGGAACGCCGATGATAAACAGCGGCTTCTCGACCTTCACGGTGCGATAGCCGGGAAACAGGATCCGGTCTAAAAGCAGGCCCGTCCAGTTGCACAGCTCAACGAAAACATAGAGCGGCGCAAGCAGGGCAAGCACTGTAATGCGGCGCAGCGTGAGTTGCGCATTGGTGCCACGCGTCCCAACCAGTGATTTGTACAACACCCGAAACAACAACCGAACATTAAACCACATCGTCACCTCAGCATTCTGCACTATATGTATGAAATACCCACATCTTGTCTGCAATGAAAACGTGCATCGCAACTCATATATCGTGATTTCTCATGCGCAAGCCGTTTTTATAAGGCAAAATCTCAAGCCACCACAGCACAATCACGCTTCCCCGCATGAGCGCCACCGTTGCACATGCTCATGCGGTCAGCTTTTCCAGTTCCTTCTGCCGCGCATCAAATGCGGCTTTCTGCCGTTCAAACATATCCATCACCTGTTCAAGCTCCTCAAACAAGCTATCAAGCGCCGCTCTGCAGGCATGGATGGCTTGGGCAAGGTGCGCAATGCGAGCAGCATCATGCGCCTGCGACGCCTTCTGCATGGCTTCGCCGCTTGCCTGCAGTTCCTGTTCGCGCTCATGAATCTGGCGTTCAAGTTGTGCAATCCGCTCCTCAAGGGGTTTCAGCGCCCGAGAGCGCTCGGAGAAAAAATCCGATCGAAGCCGCCGAATGTCCTTTTTGGTGAGTTTGTTCGGCCGGGCAGCTGTATCGACCTGTTCAGCCGCGTCTTGTGCTTCATCGATCCAGCCGCAGCGCTCAAGGAAGTCCTGATACCTTCCTTCAAATATTGTTGTTCGGTTTGCCTGAAACACGATGAGCCGTTCGGCAAGCGCATGCAACAGCATTTCATTGTGCGTCACAAGCACCACAGCACCGTCAAAGCTGTCAAGCGCGGCGAGCAGGGCATCACTTGAGTCCATATCAAGATGATTGGTCGGCTCATCAAGCAGCAGCACATTCACCGGCGTTGCTAAAATCTTCCCCAGCATCACCCTGCTCTTTTCGCCGCCCGACAGCACGCCGATCTTTTTTAGCGCCGCATCGCCTTCAAACAGCATGGCGCCGGCAATATCGCGTGCCATCTGCAGCGTTACATCGGGATGGGAACACATAATCTCCTGCTCAACGCTCCGCGCCGGGTCAAGGCGTGTGATGTTCGTCTGCTCGAAAAAACCGATTGCCGTCGCAGGGTGGCGGATAACCTCACCCGTCAGGGGCTGCAAAACGCCGGCAAGCACCTTCAGGAGCGTTGTTTTGCCTTTGCCGTTACCGCCGATAATGCAAATGCGGTCGCCCCTGCCGATATTGAAATTCAGATCTGAAAAAAGCATGCGCCCCGGTTCATAGCCGAACGAGACGTTGCGCACACTCATGACATGGCGCGCCGTGCACGGAGAACTGCGAAACGAAAAATCAAGCGTTTTCATCTTCTCCAGTTTTGGCCGATTCCCCATCTTCTCAAGCAGTTTCACCCGCGACTGCACAAGGTTTGCAAGCCGTGCCTTTGCCCGAAACCGGCTGATAAACAGCTCTATCTCCCGCCGCCGGCGCTCGTCATTGAGCCGGGTTTTTTCATACACCTCTTCTTCCTGTGCGATCTGCGCATAATACTTGTCGGTGGTTCCTGCGATTTTCCGCACCCGGCATCGGTGAATGCCGACGATATGCGTGACGATTCTGTCCATAAAGCTTCGGTCATGGGTGACGAGGATAAGCTCACCCGGCCACGTGCAGAGAAACTTTTCAATCCAGCGGATCGAGGTAATGTCAAGATAATTGGTCGGCTCATCAAGCAGCAGCATGTCGGGCTCGCCGACCAGCACCTTGGCAAGATTGAGCCTGACCTGAAACCCTCCGGAAAACGACCACGGATCGCGCAGCATGTCCTCACGTGAAAACCCAAGCCCGGCAAGAATCCGCTCAACCTTCCAGCGCTGATGCGCTTCCTCATGACGCAAACCCTTCATTGCCTCGGCAAGCACGCTTTCCCGGTCAAACGCAATGTGCTGCTGCACGTAGCCGATCCGGTAGTTGCGCGGGATGGTAATCGTGCCCTCGTCATAATGCTCCTCGCCGACAATCATGCGCAGCAGCGTTGTCTTGCCGTGTCCGTTACGCCCGACAAGGCCGATGCGCTCGCGCGCATTGACCCGGAAACTGATATGGTCAAACAGCGTTTGGCTGCCGTAGCGTTTTGTGAGGTTCTCGATGGTGATCATACGTTCATGCAGAGATCGAGCGCATAAAACTTGCTGCTCGTAACCAACGAACACCGATCAGTAACAAGCAGGAACCGGATAACAATATTCTCTCTGATCGCTCTTCTTGCTTCGCTCACTGTTCATCGCTTATGCGTTGTGCTCTCTTCACTGCAACACATGCAACAGAATAGAAAAATACAACGAGACAAGCCTAAAAAACACACTTGCAAAATCGCCTCGTTTTTTCTTTAATAAGTTTTAACCTGATATCCTCCGTAAAGGAAAACCGCCATGAGCGTTATCGACTGTATCGGCAATACACCGCTTGTTGAACTCACGCGGATATGGAATCCCGATAAAACCGGCGTACGCATTCTTGCAAAGCTTGAAGGCGCAAATCCAGGCGGTTCGGTGAAAGACCGGCCTGCCCTTTTCATGCTCAAAACAGCAATAGCGTCGGGCGAATTAACGCCAGAGAAAACTATTCTTGAGCCGACTTCGGGCAATACTGGTATCGGCATGGCAATGATCGCCGCAGCGCTTGGCTACCGTATAAAATTGATTATGCCTGCCTGCGTCAGTCAGGAACGTCGCGGCATCCTGATCGCGCTCGGCGCAGAGCTGGAGCTCACCCCCGGATGCGATAAAACCGACGGTGCCATACTGAGAGCGCATCATATCATGGAGCACTTCGGCGATAAATATTACATGCCCAATCAATTTGCAAATCCTGCCAACTGGCGGTCGCACTACGAAACGACCGCACCGGAAATCATCCGCGACACCCGTGGCTCGGTCGATGCGTTCGTTGCCGGCATGGGGACCACGGGAACCCTTATGGGCTGCGCCCGGTATTTCCACGAGCACAAACCGAATGTCGAGGTGGTGGGTATTGAGCCGACCATCAACCATCGTATTCAGGGACTAAAAAACATGCAGGAGTCGATTGTGCCCGCAATCTACGATCCGAAGCTGCTCAGCCGCAAAATCATCTGCACCGACGATCAGGCATTTGAGACCTTCCGCGATCTGGCGTTGCGCGAGGGGCTGTTCTGCGGCCTGAGCAGCGGGGCTGCGCTCTGGGGCGCCATGGAGGTTGCCCGTGACCTGCCGCGCGGATCAACCGTCGTGGTGGTATTCCCGGACCGCGGTGATCGGTATCTCTCGACCGAAGCATTTCGCTCGGTGTGCGCGCTGTGCCCACCGTAGCGGGTTTTAGCAGTCTGTCTTCGTTTTCCCAATCCACTGTGCAATATCCTCAAGCGCACGCTGCGCAAGAAGGCGTTTCCTGTCGTTACGGAACACACGACCAGACAACTTCGGAAGCAGCCCGAAGTTTGCGTTCATCGGTTGAAAATGAGCATCGTCCGATTCAGTAATAAAGGCAAGCAGTGCGCCGATCATCGTGCTCGGCGGTGGCACAAGTGGATCCTTGTTCGCTACATACCTGCTCGCCTGAATTCCGGCAACAAGCCCAATTGCTGTTGACTCGCAGTACCCTTCAACACCGGTGATCTGGCCTGCAAAAAAGATTCGGGGCTGCGTTTTAAGCTGCATGGTCTTGAGCAGCAGACGCGGCGCATTGATAAATGTATTTCGGTGCAGGCTGCCGTAACGTGCAAATGTAGCCTGCTCAAGCCCCGGAATCAGCGCAAACACGCGTTTCTGCTCCGACCACGTGAGCCGCGTTTGACAACCGACAAGGCTGTACAGTGTTGCCTCCTGATTTTCCTGTCGAAGTTGCACGACTGCATACGGCTGCTCACCGGTTACCGGATCAATGAGACCGACCGGTTTGAGCGGCCCATGGGCAAGCGTTTCTTTCCCCCGCTCCGCCATGACCTCGATCGGCATACAGCCTTCAAAAGGAATCAACGTTTCAAACTCCCGCAGCGGCACCTTCTGTGCCCCAAGTAGCGCCTCGATAAAGGCATAGTACTGTTCGCGCGTCATCGGACAATTAAGATAATCAGGGCCTGCTTTATCGTAGCGGGATGCGGCAAACATTCGGGTGCGGTCGATGGAATCTGCTTCGACGATCGGCGAGATGGCATCGTGAAAGTAGAGAAAGCGGCTGCCCACAAGCTCCTGCAGCCGCTCGGCAAGTGCATCAGAGGTCAGCGGTCCGGTAGCCACGATCACCACGCCCTGGTCTGGAAGATCGCGCACCTCACCCCGCACAACCGTGATAGCGGGGTGATGTGTCACGGCTTCGGTTACCGCGCGCGCAAACCGTTCCCGATCAACCGCAAGCGCGCCGCCTGCCGGAACCCGCATGCGATCGGCCTGCGCAAGGATCAAGGAACCGCAGAGCCGCAGTTCCTGTTTTAAAAGTCCTGAGGCATTTTCAATGCTCTCGGCTTTGAGAGAATTGCTACACACAAGTTCGGCCAGATACGGTGTGCGGTGCGCGGGTGAAAAACGCTCGGGCCTCATTTCATGCAGCGTCACCCGGCAGCCGCGCAGGGCAGCCTGCCACGCTGCTTCGCATCCGGCAAGTCCACCGCCGATAACAGTGAGCCGCATATCCGGTGCCATAGATGGTATTCCTTATCCGCACGAACCTTTGGTTATTCTTGTAGGCGACCTGAAACAGTGCTTCGGTGGCACAAGTGGTCTCTGGTTTGTTGGCATCGGGCTCGCTGAAAGAAATTCAAAAACACTGCGTTGCCCGTCTATTCAGACTGGTGTGTGTCCGCTGCGGATTCTTCCTCGCAACGCCGAACGTAGGAGCATGCTTTATTCGGACATTTAATCTGGCGGCCTGATCGCTTCGAGTTCTTTTCAAGAAGATACGAACTGCCGCATTCAGGACACGGGCCAGGGAGTGGCTTATCCCAGAGCGCAAACGTGCACTGGGGGTAACGCGAGCAGCTATAAAACACTTTGCCGCGCCTGCTTTTTTTCTCCATGATCGTGCCCTCTGCACACGCAGGACAGGCAACGCCAACATTAACCGACTGGGTGCGCGGTTTAATGAACGTGCACTCAGGATACCCTGAACAGCCGAGAAACGTGCCGTATCTGCCGCGTTTGAGCACAAGCGGTTTGCCGCACACCTCGCACACCTCCTGCTGAAGCTGGGGCTGATCCTCTGGAGCGTCATGTCCCTCCTGCTTTTCAAGCGGCCGCACAAATCTGCAGGCAGGAAAACCGCTGCAGGCAAAGAAACGGCCGTAGCGGCCGAGCCGAATAACGAGCCCTTTGCCGCACTGCGGACATACCTCTTCGGTCTTTTCCGTGGTCACATCTGCTTTCTGGATTTCCGCTTCCTTTTGACGGATCAGACTGATAAACGGTTTCCAAAACTCTTTGATCGCAGGCTTCCACTGCGCCTCGCCGCGGGCAATCTGATCCAGCCGATCTTCCATGTATGAGGTGAAACCGTAGTCAACGTATTTTGAAAAATGGTTGACGAGCAAATCGTTGACGATCATGCCGATGTCTTCAGGATAGAAACGCTTTTTGACAAGTTTTACATATTTGCGCTCCTGCAGAATACTGATAATGCTTGCATACGTTGACGGTCTGCCGATACCGTATTCTTCAAGCGCCTTGACCAGCGTTGCTTCGGTATAGCGTGGCGGCGACTGGGTAAAGTGCTGCTCCGGCACCAGTTCAATCAGACGCAGCACATCCCCTGCGGCAAGGGGCGGCAGCATACCCTCTTCCTGCTCCTCCTCGCCGTTATCTTTGCCTTCTCTGTAGAGCTGCAGGTAGCCGGGAAACGTGACGGTCGAACCGGTTGCGCGAAACAAAAATCGCTCGCCTGCTCGAATGTCAACCGATACCGAATCGAGCACCGCTGCTGCCATCTGGCTTGCAACCGCCCGCTTCCAAATAAGACTGTACAGTTTATACTCATCAGCGCTCAGCGCATGCTGTACATTTTCGGGTAGCAGGTGGACGTCGGTCGGCCGAATCGCTTCATGTGCTTCCTGCACATTTTTTGATTTTTGGGTAAAGTGCCGGGGCCGGGTAAGTGCATACTGCTCCCCAAAGGTGGCAACGATCACGTCGCGAATATCCTTCAGGGCGCTCGGTGCGAGATGGACGCTGTCGGTGCGCATATAGGTGATAAGCCCCATGCTGCCCGATCCCACATCGACACCTTCATACAGTCGCTGCGCGATTGACATGGTTTTGCGCGCCGAGAAACCGAGCTTGCGTGCAGCTTCCTGCTGCAAGGTGCTGGTAATAAACGGCGGCGGCGGGGTGCGCCGAATCTCTTTGCGCTGGACCGCAGCGACGCTAAAGGGTGCACCGTTGATTGCGGTAACAACCTCTTGTGCCTGCTGTTCGGTGCCGATTGCGAGCTTGTCCAGTTTTTTACCGTCAATCTGCACAAGGTGCGCGGCAAACGGATTTTCACGTGCTGCCGGCGTGAGCTGCGCCCGGATGGTCCAGTATTCCTGTTGCTTGAATGCCCTGATTTCCTGTTCCCGCTCGCAGATAAGGCGCAATGCCACGGACTGCACCCTGCCTGCCGAAAGGCCGTAGCGGATCTTTTTCCATAAAAACGGGCTCAAATTGAACCCGACAAGATAATCCAGCACCACGCGCGCCTGTTGTGCGTCGACAAGGGTTGTGGAGATGTCGCGGGGGTTTTTCAGCGCATCCTGGATCGCCTCTCGTGTTATTTCATGGAACGTAATCCGGCGCACCACAGGTGCTTCGTGAGCGCCTTTCTGCGGCGCATCGAGTTTCAGCGCTGCCACCAAGTGCCATGCAATCGCCTCTCCTTCGCGGTCAAGGTCGGTCGCCAGATAGACGGTTGAGCACTGCTTGAGCGCCTTGCTGATTTCGGCAAGATACTTTTTGCTCTCGGGCAGGATGTGGTATTTGGCCACTACATCTCCGTTGATTTCAACCGATCCTTGCTTGCTCGGCAGCGCTCGCACGTGCCCTTTGCAGGCAAGCACCTTATACCCGCGGCCGAGAAACTTCGAAATTGTTTTTGCTTTTGCCGGAGATTCGACGATAACCAGTGCCTGATCCATATCGGTGTTCTTTCTTTATACGTCGTGCTCTCAAGACGGAGCAGATGCCCGTGCGAAGTACTTTCCCGGAAGCTCAACAACAAGCCCCTTGAGCTCAAGCTCCAGCAGAACAGCGGCAAGCCGTCCTGGCGGAAACCGGCCGGCATTGCTCAACGTATCAATATGTACCGGCTCATTACCAAAAAGACCGAAAACCCGCTCCTGTTCGGCAGTGAGATCCTCAGGCTGCCTCATATTGACAAGGGTCGACTCGGTGCTGCCGGTGCACGGACCAAACTCCTCCAGGATATCCTGTGCGGTTTCAACAACCTTTGCACCGCTTCGCAAGAGGTTGTTAGTCCCTTTACTAGTATACGCATACACACTACCGGGAACCGCAAACACATCCCGGCCTTGGTCGAGTGCACACCGCGCGGTTATCAACGAGCCGCTGTTTGGACCTGCTTCAACAACCAGCACGCCGCGCGCCATGCCGCTGATAATCCGGTTTCGTGCCGGAAAATGATAGCTGTTCGGCTCGGTGCCCGGCGGATACTCGGAAACCGCCGCCCCGTTTGCAACAATTGTATCATAGAGTTTTTTGTGCTCAGGCGGATAGATAACATCGACACCGCATCCGAGCACGGCAACGGTTTTCCCTCCTGCCGACACCGCTGCCTGATGTGCACAGGCATCAATACCACGGGCCATGCCGCTTACTACAGTAATGCCGTTTGCTGCAAGATCCCGACAGAGCTGGTCGGTTATCCGCCGTCCATAGGTTGAAGCGCTGCGTGAACCGACCACTGCAAGCATGCCGGCATCCCCGTCCGGCAAAGTGCCGCGGACATACAAAAACGGCGGGGGATCGTAAATATGTCGCAGAAGCCGGGGATATGCCGAATCAGTATATGTCACCAGACTGATGCTTCGTTGACAGAGCAATGCAAGCTCGTGCTCTGCATCCGATGACGGCAAGCCGCGCCGCAATGCTGTAATCGTCCGCTGGTTGACGCCGGGAACTCTAAGCAGATCCTCATCGTTGGCCTCAAACACTTGCTGCGGCGATCCGAAGCGTTCGATCAGGTTCTTGCACAGAACCGTGCCAATGCCGCACACGTTGCGCAGCGCAATCCAGTAATAATGCTCGTGCACTAAAAAACCCCCTTCTTTTTTTACAGAGCGAAAATTGTTAGCCGCTCCACCGTCAAAAGTCAAGGCGAAAGTTGCCGGAAAAACATCGTAATCGGTAGCCGAGCTCGCCACCGAAGGATTCGCCGGCCCCGCGCGCGCATTTGCAGCACGGGGTGTTTAAGGTGAAGTTATACGTTCATCGCCGCTTAACCGAAAAAGCCTTTTTGTGTTTTTCGTTGTCGCATAGGCAACCTCTTCGAGCGGTAGCTGTTTCAGTGCAGCAATCGCCTCGGCAACATATCGGACATACGCAGGCTCGTTTCGTTTGCCGCGAAACGGAACCGGGGTGAGAAACGGGCAGTCTGTCTCGATGAGCAGATACTCAAGCGGAACTGCCCGGACAACCTCATGAAGAAGAGAGGCGTTTCTGAATGTCACGGTGCCGGGAATTGAGATGTAAAATCCGAGATCAATGCACTTCCGTGCCAGGGCCGCATCGCCGGAAAAACAGTGAAATACTCCGCCGTACTCGCCTGCATGTTCCTCGCGAACAATGTCAAGCGTCTCCCGATGCGCCTCCCGATCATGAATGATGACGGGAAGCTTGAGGCTTTTTGCAAGACCGATCTGATCCCGGAAACACCGTCTCTGATCCTCCTTGGAAGAACGGTTCCGGTAAAAATCAAGACCGATCTCGCCCAGTGCCACAACCTTCGGTTGGCGTGCAGCGTGCTCAAGAAAATCTCGAACCTGGGCACTCCAACGTCCAGCGTTGTGCGGGTGGATTCCGAGAGCCGCATACACAAACGGCCACTGCTGTGCGATCTGCAGCGCAGCCCGGCATTCTTCAAGACCGATGCCGATGGTAACGATTGATACCACACCCTCAGTGCGTGCCCGCTTGATAACAGCATCGCGGTCAGTGTTAAATTCCGAAAGATCAAGATGAGCGTGAGAATCGATAAGCCCCATGGGAAAAGCTCTGCTCTTCACTTTTCACCTTTCACAATACCCCTGTCTCCTGTCACCTGTATCCATACCGAGCGTGTGCGCGGGCCGTCAAATTCACAGAAAAAAATCGATTGCCATGTGCCGAGCCTGAGCCGGCCTTGCTCGACGATTACGGCAGTAGAGCATCCGAAAAGCGACGACTTAATATGCGCCGCTGAATTTCCTTCAGCATGGGCATAGCCGTCCCGCTGGGGTATCAGCTTTTCAATTTCCATCAGAATATCGTGCACAACCGCAGGATCGGCATTCTCGTTGATGGTTATGCCGGCAGTGGTGTGTGGCACAAACACTGTGCACACCCCCTGACGTACGCCGGTGCGGCGCACCGCATCCTGAACCGCTGCGGTGATATCGATCATTTCGGTTTGTCGATGAGTGCGTACGGTTATTTCTTCCATAGCAAGACACTCCTGATGTGTTTATACGCTTCCTTTTTTGGCCGCCTCAAAAACACCTCTGGTAATTACCCGCCTTTGGAGGCAGTGTCAACAGATACGCGGTACCAGCTCGCCGGTTGGCAACTCAACAATTCGCTCGCCGCCTATGCAGGTCTTCATAATGACCCGTGCATCAGTTTGACCACTGACAGTTCCGATCACCGTTGCATGTCTGCCGCAGGGATATTCCCGCATAATCTGGACGATTTTATCAGCATCACCAGCATCGCAGATGAGCACCATGTTCCCTTCATTCGCAAGGAACAGCGGATCAAACCCAAAGGTTTCGCACACCCCGCGCACCTGCTCCTGCACGGGGATTGCGCGCTCATCGATATACAGCGTCAGACCGCGCTGCAAGGCTATTTCGGCAAGGATGCCACCAAGCCCTCCTCGCGTTATATCACGCATACAGTGAATACGGGGGCTTGCGGCAAGCAGACGCTCGATCATGGCACTCAGAGGCGCCGAATCAGAAGTTAACGGAGATGCAAGCTCGATGTTCTCACGGCTGCATAAAATTGCTGCTCCATGGTCGCCAATGGTATTGCTCAGGATAAGTGCGTCGCCAGGCTGTATCTGGGAAATAGCAAGCGGCGCATGATAGGTGACAAGACCGATCCCTGTGGTTGTGATATAGATACCGTCTCCTTTTCCCTTCGGCACGACCTTTGTGTCGCCGGTCACGATCTGTACCTGCGCACGGGATGCAGCAACTGCCATTGAGGCGCAGACGGCATCAAGGGTTTTCAGAGAAAATCCTTCTTCGATGATCACACTGCAGCTCAGCGCAAGCGGCCGTCCACCGCATACGGCAAGATCGTTTACCGTGCCGTACACGGCAAGTGAACCGATATCGCCACCCGGAAAAAAGATCGGACTCACAACATAGGAATCCGTTGTCAAACACAACCGCATCCCCTGCACTTCAAGCACCGCACCGTCCTCAAGCCGCTCAAGACAAAAGTTGCGCAAATGCCTGAGAAAAACCGTTGCAATGAGTTCATGGGTCAGCAGCCCGCCGCTGCCGTGTTCAAGCAAAACAGCATCGTTCGGAATCATAGCTTATGCCTTTCAATACAGAAAGAGGTGCGCTCTTCCCTGCCAGTGCCGCACGCCCGGATGCCGGCAATGACAGCCTGTCCAAGCGCAATGCCGCCATCATTGGGCGGCACCAGCCGATGGACGGCAACGCTAAACCCGCTTCTCTGCAGCGCAGCACTACATCCTTCAAGGAGCTGTTTGTTTTGAAAGCATCCGCCGCTGAGCACAACGCTGGCTATGCCTGTTGCTGCGCGGATTCGTTCGGCCATTGCTGTACAGGCGCGGCAGAGCATCTGATGAAATGCTTTGGCAAGCATTGCAGGGGCAGTGCCGGCGCAGCGGTATTCACACAGTGCCGCAACTGTAGAACGCAGATCAAGCAGAAACACACCTTCATGCTCACGGATGTCAAAAGGAACCGCCACCTCAGTATCGTCACATCCTGCGGCAACGGCTTCAAGCTCCATGGCTGCTTGTCCTTCAAAGCTGGTGCGCTGCCGCACACCGAGAAGCGCAGCAACTGCGTCAAAGACCCGTCCAAGACTAGAGGTAAGGGGCGCATTAATCCCCTGCTCCATGCTTTTTTCGATAAGCAGCCCTGCGGATTTTTCTGGCACCAGGCCAAGCCGCACGGCTTTTTCAATCCATCTACTGCCGTAAGCTTCCCGCAGCAGCCCGGCAGCGCACCGCCACGGTTCCCTGACCGCCTGCGCCCCGCCCGGGAGCTTAAAATAGGCAATATGCCCTGCACGACGATACCCTGAAGCGTCTGCAACGAGAAATTCTCCGCCCCATACCATGCCGTCATCGCCATAGCCTGTGCCGTCCATGGCAATGCCGATAACCGGTCGGTTTATGCGGTTTTCCGCCATACAACTGACAATATGGGCATGGTGATGTTGCACGGCGATGCGCAATCGCCCTCCCATTTCCAGAGCAACCCGTGTCGAATAATAGCCCGGATGCATATCATGGGCAATAATATCAGGGGTGCATTGGGTGATGTGGCGCAGCAGCTCGATGCTTTCGTGGAAAAAATCCCGCGCCTGCGGCGTGTCCATATCGCCAAGGTGCTGGCTGACAAATGCCTGATCGTTTTTCAGGATGCACACGGTTGCCTTCAGATGCGGTCCGAGCGCAAGCACCGGTGGGAAAGAGCCGTCCACCGAAATCGGCTTGGGTACAAACCCGCGTGCGCGGCGCAGAATATACGGAGCGCCTGCCGCACTCATGGCAATGGAATCATCGCAGCGGACAAGGATGTCGCGGTTGTGCACAAGAAAAAAATCGGCAATACCGTTCAGCCGTTTTATTGCCTCACGGTTCCCGATACAGATCGGCTCATCGGTTCTGTTGCCGCTGGTCATGACGAGGGCAATAAAATCATTCTCCAGCAGCAAATGCTGGAGCGGCGTATAGGGCAGCATAATGCCGAGTGTTGCCATGCCCGGCGCTACCGCATCTGAAAGATGGTTTGCACTTTTCTTCCTCACCAGCACGATTGGCCGCTCAGGAGAGCGGAGCAGGTCCCTCTCGGCATCGTCGAGCTCTGCAAGAGCCTCTGCCTGTGCAATATCGTTAACCATGATGGCAAACGGCTTTTCTTCGCGGCACTTCCGCGACCGCAGTCGTCTCACCGCAGCATCGTTGGCGGCATCAACGCACAGGTGAAATCCGCCAAGCCCTTTGACGGCAACGATTGCACCGTGCCGAAGATGCCGGAGCGTCTCTGCAAGAGGATCGGTGCAGACAACAGGGGCTCCTGTTGCATCATACAGCGCAAGCTGCGGACCGCAGACGGGGCAGGCAATGGTTTCTGCATGAAAGCGGCGGTCTGCCGGGTCAGTATATTCTGCTGCGCACTGCGCACACAACGGGAAACAGGACATAGCTGTATTCGCACGGTCATACGGGATATCACGGACAATGGTCAGCCGCGGGCCGCAGATACTACAGGTAATAAACGGATAGCGAAACCGTCGATCTCCGGGTCGCAGCAGCTCATCACGGCATGCCTCGCACAGCGCGGTATCGGGTGGGCAATGGGCCTCGGTGACCCCCGCCATGTAACTCTGCACAATACGAAATGCATGTTCACCGAAAGGTTCCTGTTCATGCAACGTTATATCGGTTATCTCCGAACGGGGAGGGGCGTCCATGCGAAGCAGCTCGAGAAAGCGTTCGATATCCGTATCTTCGCCCTCAACTTCAATGATAACACCGCTGCGGCTGTTGCAGACAAACCCCGCAAGATGACAGCTTCTGGCCGTGCGATAGACAAACGGCCTGAACCCGACACCCTGGACCGTGCCCTGAACAAGGCAGCGCACCCGTCTCTTCATAACCGTTACTGTCTGATTGACGCAATCTGTGTCCGCAGCCACGCGTACCAGCCATCCATGCCCGCATTCGTTTTGCAGGATATTTCAAAAAGGAGAAGTTGTGGGTTGTTTTTCCGTGCATCACTGCAGGCCCGCTCTCTATCAAAGGACACATACGGCATCAGGTCGATTTTGTTAATCAGCAGGACCGACGATACATGAAAGATGAGGGGATACTTTGCCGGTTTGTCGTCACCCTCCGGAACACTCAACATGGCAACCTTTGCATGCTCACCGAGGCTGAATTCGGCAGGGCACACAAGATTTCCGACGTTTTCAATAATCAGAAAATCAAGCGCCGCAAGGTCAAACGTTGCAAGCGCTTCCCGCACCATGCTGCTGTCGATATGGCAGGCACCGCCGGTGGTGATCTGCACGACCGGCACCCCGAGCTTTGCTATGCGCTCGGCATCGCAAGTGTCCTGGATATCTCCCTCAATCACACCAATGCGATAGTCGGTGCGCAGCGCGGCTATCGTCTTTTCGATCAGGGTTGTTTTCCCAGCACCTGGTGAACTTATAAGATTGATCGTATACACCTGATGCGCTGCAAACAGCGCCTGGTTTTCCGCGGCAATTCTGTTGTTTGCGTCAAGCACATTTTTCACAACCGGTATCTTCATACAACTTCACCCCTGCACGCCCTTTGCCGTGCGCGTTGTTTATCGATATTTATAATATGCTGCGCAGGTTCCTTCCGTTGACACCATACACGGGCCGACCGGATGCGCCGGGCTGCAACGGGATCCAAACAGCGGGCACTGCAAAGGAGAGCAGATGCCCCGCAGCACATCGCCGCACCGGCAACCAACCGCCTCCTCTGCAACCATCTCGGGAATGGGAAACCGTTTGCATGCATCGAACGCCTGATATGCCTCGGTGAACGCAAGACCACTTGCCGGCAGCCGACCGAGTCCGCGCCATTCGGCTGGCGATGGATAAAACACCTTTTCAAGCAGAGACTGCGCCCGTTTGTTACCCTCTGGCGATACCGCCCTCCGGTACTGGAGGGTGACCTCTTTGTTCCCGTCAAGGATCTGGCCGAGCACAAGGAATATCCCTTCTAAAATATCAACCGGTTCAAATCCGGTTATAACCGCAGCCCTGCCTGCTGCCGGTATGCACGCATACGCCTCTACGCCGATAATGGTGCTTACATGTCCGGGACACAGAAAACCGTCGATTGAGAGTGCTGGGTCGTTGATAAGCGTCTGCAATGCCGGCGGGATGAGTTTATGGACGGAGAACACCGACACATTCTGAATGCCGCGCTCATAGCAGGCTGCTACCATAGCAGCAACGGTCGGAGAGGTTGTCTCAAAGCCGATGCCCATAAAGACAATCTCCCGGGACGGATGCGTGCGGGCAAGTTCAAGGCAGTCTGCTGCGGAGGATACGACCCTGATATCGGCGCCTGCTGCCCGAAGCTGCTGGAGCGAAGCGCCGCCGGTCCCCGGCACCCGCAGCATATCACCGAATGTTGCAAACAGAACACCCGATTGTCGTGCAAGGTGCAGCGCTCGGTCAACATCAGCACCCGATGTCACGCAGACCGGACAGCCAGGTCCTGAAATAAGCCTGATAGTGTTTGGCAGCAGTGCCCTGATACCGTAGCGGCCAATTGCCTGTGTGTGGCTTCCGCACACCTCCATAATGGTGACCTGAGAGCCAATCCGTGCGGCGCGCTGCTGAATGCCTCTGACCAGCCCTTGCACGAGCGCCGGATCCCGGTATTCATCAATGAATTTCATAGCGTGTACAGGAAGCACGCGGGCCGGAACTTGCCCGCGTGCGCCGATGTATCATCCAATTCAACCTGCAGTATTAAAAATGAATAACCATATCGAAATTGAGGCGGTCTTTCATCAAACTCGCGTTTTTATCGGTCATGGGAACCTCATAGGCAAATCCCATATCGAGGTTCTTCATACAACGGATTCGCATGCCGGCGGCAACACTCACCTGATGCCGGTTTTCCATGCCGCGGTTTGACCCGAGATTCACCACGTCGCCACCTTCAAACCGTGCAATCCGGGCGACCAGTTCATCGCGTTCTGCCTGACGCACAACCCAATAATGATTCAGCTCAAGGAGCGGAAACAATCTGTTCATTATATTGTAGCTGACATGCCAGCTATCGAAAACCATGGTGCTCTCGTCATGGTTGCTGAAGGGGATCAAGCCGCCGACCATGCCACTCAACTGAATCTTGTTGTATCCTTTCAAAAAAGTGAGCGACGGTGCAACGTTGCCATGACCGTTGCCCTGATACACATCGCGGCTCCCTTGGCTGAGCTCAAACAGCACCTTGCCCGAGAGGATAAATTCATGTTCGGGCTGGTACAGGAGTGCGTATTTTACCCCAGCCGCAATATCACCCCATCCTTCTTCATGCTCCAGCGTATTGTCAGGATTAAAGTTGATATACCCGTCTTTTGCTGCAACGAGCGAGAATCGTTCGTTGATCGCATAATTGATCCGCAGCGCGGTCAGGCGCAGGTCACCGTCAAGGGGCACACGGCCTAAAGTAGTTTTTATCTTGTTCGGGAGACGCTGATGCGCATGAAATATGTGGACATACGTTTCATTACGTGCATCGTCGAAATAGACAGGATTGGTCATCGGTTTGATAAACCGTGAAAAAACCGTACCGTTATCATCACTCGCATGTGCCACAGCACTGCAACAAACACCATACAGACCGATAAGAATGGCAAAGACAACGTTTCTCATCCTCTACTCCTTTCAGTTTCTGCGTTCACATTCACCATGTTTTTTCACGTGTGCCGTCAAAGTATGAGTATGGTTGCGCTCTTCCCACCCCCTTTCAGTTCGGGTGCCGCCCGACACAGTTAAAACGCTTCCTGTTCAATGATCGTTGCGAGGAATGCAAGCTTTTCGCGGGCTATTTCCTCATCGACCTTATGGATCGCAAAACCGGCATGGCAGATGACATAGTCGCCCACCGATACCGGTTCGTCAAGAATGTCAAGGCTGACCTCCCGCTGGGTTCCGCCGATGTCGATGCGGGCAACGTTGTGTTCACTGATCGAGAGAATCTTTCCCGGAAATCCGATGCACATAGAAGTGTTCCTTTTTATTGCGATACATATATCTCTACGGCGCAGAGAGCGATGTTATGGCACCTGCTGCCTGTGCCGTCATGTGCCGTTATTCTGCGTCCATGTCGATCAGCTTCAATTCCTCGGTCCCGCCGACAAGCACAACCGCTGAGCCGCGGCAACGCGGACAGACTGCATGATAGGCCTCATCTTGAATTTCCTGCTCACACGCAAAGCAATAGATGCGAACCGGCAAAAGGTCAAGCTCAAGGTGGGCGCCGTCGGCGACGGTGCCCTGTGACTGGACGGCAAAGGCAAAACGAAGACATGCCGGTTCAATACCCGACACCCTGCCGCATGAGAGCCTCACCCTGCAGATCTTCTTTGCCCCATAACGGCCTGCATATTCCTCAATCAGGTCGAGCAATGCCTGAACAAGCGACTGCTCATGCATACCCTGCACCCGATTCCGGCGTCACGCCAAGCGCCGCAAGCTCTGCAAGCAACAATTGTTCGATATCCGCAAACCGTGCCTGCACCTGCGGTGTCAGTTCCTGGCACATCCAATCGCAGCATGCTGGCACCACGCAAAGAAACACAACCTCAGGCGCCTGTCCGAGGAGTTCGGCCATCCTGAGCACATCGGCAAACGCAATCTCATGCGCTGAACCCGCTGACGGAAACTGCCGTGCCATATCGGAACCGGTAAAGCGATACACAGCCCCAGGAACATCATCTGCTTTTATGACATCAACGACAATCAGATGCGAACAACGGCACACCGTATCAAGCAGGCCGTAGCCAAGGGTTCCACCGTCAAGCACACGAACCGAATCAGGGAAACGATGGCGCGCGGAAAACCAGCGGACAAAATGGACGCCAAACCCTTCATCGCCGAGGAGGATATTGCCGAGCCCGAGAACCGTTATTGGAGAAACAGGTGCCATACAAAACAAACAGGGGAAAGCTGCTCATGCCTTTCCCCTGCAAAAGAACATCAACGAGAGGGAAGCGGACCGACGGATCAGTGATGGGCTTTTCTGAACACCCTGCCGCCGATCATCGAAGATACGGTTCCTTCCTGGAACACCGCATCGTACCAAAACGCCATATACAGGTGCACGCCGCCGAAGAGAATAAAGAGCCATGTCAGAATATGGTGGATGATCCGCACCATGGCAAGCCCTCCCAGCAGCGTTTCAACGGGTTTGAGCAGTTTATATGCCCAACCAATAAGTCCGGCATGGTAACAGGCGCCGGTCAGGATTACCCCGGTAACGATTATACCGAACAACATCAGCATACACCCGCCGTAGGCAAGCGACTGGAGTGGCCCGTACAGAAATTTATGCTCCGGAGGCTTACGGGTCAGCAGCAGATAAAATTTTATCTGCTGCAGCATGTTCTTTAGGTCAACCCATGCAAAAAAGTCTTTCCAGTCTGCATGAAACCGTGAAAAAAGAGCAAGGTAACACCGCCAGATACCGATGAACACCAGCAGAATGCCAAACAGGATATGATAAAATCGCATATCCCCCATCAAAAACTTGTCGACGGTTTCGCCGGAAAAGACCGTGAACGGATAGGCAATATAAAATCCGGTAACAATCAGCACCAGAATTGAAATAACCATCGCCCAGTGATTAATCCTGATCGGCACCGACCATTCTTTTTTCGGTATGCGTGTATCAGCCACAAGACGCTCCTTTCTTTCAGGGCATTACAGCACCTTAAACGCACGAACCTTGTCGGATCGCGGGTCAATGATGTGCACGGCGCAGGCCATGCAGGGATCAAAGGAATGGATGGTTCGCAGAATCTCAAGTGGCTGGTCGAGATTGGCGATTTTCGTACCAACCAATGCCTCTTCGTACGGACCACGCTGCCCTGCACGGTCGCGCGGCGAACCATTCCACGTTGAGGGTACCACCGCCTGATAGTTTTCGATGACCTTGTTCTTAATCCTGATCCAGTGCCCCAGTGCCCCGCGCGGCGCTTCGGTCATGCCGCGGCCCTGACCGCTTTCCGGTACGTCGCACCGCGTCCACGTGCGGGTATCGCCTGCCTTGATATTCTGGACAAGCTCCATGACCCATCCTTCGATTTGATCCGCAACAAGTTTTGTCTCGATGGCACGTGCCGCGGTCCGCCCCAGCGTTGAAAAGAGCGCCGTTGCCGGAAGCCCCGCTGCCTGCAACGTACCGTCAACCAGCTTTTTGATTGCCGGGTCGCCGCTTGCATAGCCCACGATCATCCGTGCCAGCGGACCCACTTCACAGGGCATCCCGTCATAGCGGGGCGCTTTGCTCCAGGAATATTTTTCTTCGCCTTTGAGGTTATTATTTTTGTCAAGCCCGGTATATGAAGGCTCGGTTTTGCCTTCATAGGGATGCAGGGCATCGCTGCCCGTGTACCAGGAGTGCGCAACCTCTTCGGTTATCTTGTTTTCATCAAGCGGAATAACCCGTGACAGATCGCCGCCTTTCACCACCCCACGGGGAAACAGCATGTTCTTGCCGTCATCATCAAGCCAGAACCCGCCGTAGGTGAGATAATTTTTCACGCCTGCGCCGACATGTGCCAGTCCTTCATCCTTATAGTAGGAGGCGGCAAGCAACACATCCGGAATATACGCGGTTTCGACAAACCGTTGCAGATCTTTGAGGCGATACAGGTATTGACCGATACGCTCGGCTTCAAGCATGTCCATAACACAGGTTACCCCGCCCACCACCAGCGACTGCGGGTGGGGATTTTTGCCGCCGAAAATCGCCATCATCTGGGCGCCGGTCTTGGAAACCTCAAGCGCGTCGAGATAATGAGATGTGATAACCAGATTTGCCTCGGGCGGAAGTTTGTACGAAGGATTACCCCAGTAAGCGTTTGCGAACGGCCCGAGTCTGCCTGAGTCAACAAACTTTTTGAGCCGTTTTTGCACCGCAGCATAATGGGTAGCAGAGCAGTTGTACGGTTCATCGCAATACTTCCGTGCAATCGCCACGGCCTTTTCGGGATCGGCAGACAGCGCGCTGACGATGTCAACCCAGTCAAGCCCGTGCAGGTGGTAAAAATGCATGATATGGTCGTAAACGTACTGAGCGCCGTGGATTAGGTTTCTGATAATGCGTGCATTGGTCGGCGGCTTGATGCCAAAGGCATCCTCACATGCCATAATGCTTGCCTCATAATGTACATAGGTACAAACCCCGCAAAACCGCTGGGTGATAAGACCGGCATCGCGCGGGTCTCTGCCTTTTAGAATAACCTCAATGCCCCGCCACATGGTCATGGAGCTCCATGCGTCCTTGATGACATTGTTGCTGTCAACCTCGACCTCTATGCGCAGATGTCCTTCAATGCGGGTAACGGGATCAACAACGATTCGCTGTGACATGATGGCCTCCCTCGGAACGATATGCTCTATTTCTTATCAGAATAATCGGGCTTCTGCCCTTTGACTGCCGACGCAATGGCATGTGCGGCAATGCCTGCAGCCGTGACACCCACAAGCCCAAGTGCAATTTTATCAAGCGTGTGTTCGCCAAGAACGGTTTTTTCAGCAACTGGTTTCTCAAGCGGCGCCATGGAATCCCAGAATGCAGGCTCGGTGCAGCCAATACAGCCATGCCCTGCCATGACCGGCCACGAGATCCCGTCGTTGTAACGCACCTTGCTGCAGTTGGCAAACGTATACGGCCCTTTGCACCCGACCTTGTACAGGCACCAGCCTTTCTTTGCCGCCTCGTCACCCCATTCCTCGACATATTCGCCTGCATCATAGTGGGGTCGTCGTTCGCAAAAGTCATGAATCCGCTTGCCGTACGCCCACAGGGGCCGACCGAGTGCGTCAAGGGGCGGCAGTGCACCGAACAGGAGGAAATGAAGCAGGGTTCCGACAAAGTTTGCCGGATTGGGAGGGCAGCCGGCAATGTTGACCGTCTTGATACCGAGCGCATCGCTGATACCGAGCGCATCCGTCGGATTGGGCTTTGCAGCCTGCACGTTCCCAAACGAAGAACAACTGCCGATACAGATGGTTGCCGCGGCTTTTGCGGTCACTTCCCGGGCCATCTCAAGGCCGGTTTTTGCCTTTGGCCCCAGCGTGAGATACCTTCCGTTCAGTCCAGTCGGCAGTGCGCCTTCGATCACACAGATGAACTTTCCGGCAAAGTCATGCATGGCCTTTTCAAGGCATTGCTCTGCCTGATGGCCCGCGCATACCATAAGGGTTTCATGGTATTCCAGGGAAATGGTCTCAAGCAGAATCGAATCCACGTTCGGGTACGATGCGCGCAGCAGCGCTTCGCTGCATCCGGTGCATTCAGCAAAATGCAGCCACACCACCGGCAGACGGCTGAAGTTTTCGGCGGCTTTTGCAACCATCGGACGGAACATCGGCGGCAGCAAAAGCGCTGTGGTGGTGAGCGATGTCCACTTGAGAAAATCGCGCCTGCTTAGACCCCGCGCGGCCAGCGTTTCTTTGAAATTCTCACGTGCCGGCGGAAGCTCCCGGTCCGCGTGTTCCAGGTTTGCCTTGCACCGCCTCATCAAATCACGGTACTGCTGTTCAACTGCACTACAACCGGTACTTTTTTTGTTTTTTGCCATAACATCCTCCTTGCCGTGCGGAGTTACGATGACATCCCCAAACAATCTCCGCGTCATTCCATAGAGCTATCGCTTTTACCCCATTATGTTGAAAAAGTCAAAACAATTTCAAACAATTAAAATAGCCCTGTACGGAAAAAGAACAATCAAGGATTCCCGCATCCCGTCCTTGAGAGCAGCGTGATGCGAAGTTTGTGGTATATGAGGTAAACGAGTCCCATCATTTAAGAGCAGTGACCAAGCGAGGAATGTGATAACCAGCTAATAGCCCTTGTCACCGGAATTGGTAATATAGTAGTATATAAAAGCATGGCAGCGCTCAAAGAGAAGGCATCCCGACAATGAAAATCTCCATCGGCACGATATATCTATCCATCGCAATCCTTGCCGCGTTTTTAGCCAAGCCAGCAAGCGCAGCAACAAAAAAAGTCATCGGACCCGGCGACATAGTGCCTGAGCATACGTTCCGCTACTCTCTTACCTCAAAGGACTGCTCGTATCTGGGCATCACCCAAGGTCTTTTTTCTTTCTTTACCCCTGCAGAGCTCTCGCTCCAAAACATTCCTGCTGAAATCTTTGTCATCGAGCTGTTCAACATCTACTGTACCTCCTGTCAGGCACAGGCGCCGGTGCTCAATACCGTTTTTGCATCCGTTGCAAACACCGAAGGGCTGCGGGACAAGGTGCGGTTTATCGGGATCGGGGTTGGCAATACTGGCAAGGAAATCGACCGGTTTCGGAAAGAAAAAGCAATTGCGTTTCCCCTGATTCCGGATACGGATTTTGCCTTTTACAATGCAATGGGGGATCCGGGAGGCACGCCGTTTACGGTCATTGCAAAACGGACGAGCAAGGGGCTCACCGTGATAGCGGCAAATCTGGGTCTGGTCAAGGACGCAACCGTGATATTGCAACAAATCCAGGAGGCAGCAATGCCCGGTGCTGCAGGAAAACCGCTGATTCTTGAGTCAGACCTGCCCGATGCAACGGTTGACCGTATGCTTGAACTGCGGCTTTCGGAAAATGCCCTTCTTGAAAAAGTAATAGAGAGCATGCGGGCGGCGTTTCCACAGGGAACGGCGATCACCCAACCGGTTAAGCTCTCGCTTGCGCAAGGCCAGACCGTGTACCGGGCAGAGGCCGGTTCGGAGCAAAAAACCGTTTTGTTCTCACAAGTTATCAGCCGGAAGCCTGTTTGCGATGTCTGCCACGGCGTGCATTTCATCATCACCTTTGACCAAACCGGCACCATCCGGTCATTCACGCCGCTCCACATCACAAAGTACGGCAATGCCCTCTGGTCTGAAGGAGAGATATCGTTTATGGCTTCACGGCTCATCGGACGTTCTCTCCAGAAAGGTATTGAGTTTGATCCTGAAGCAGACGCGGTGTCCGGCGCTACCATGAGCTCTGCGCTGATCGTCAACAGCCTCAAAAACCTCAAACCGGTAGTGGAAGAACTCCTCCGATACGCTGAATAAACTTGTGCAGTTTGAACACGGATGTGAAGTATCGCATTACCCGCAGCCCGTTGTCGTGCCGCAGGTCATGCATTTCAGGCAGGCGCCTTCGCGGACAAGCGTAAACTGAAGGCAGGACGGGCAGGGATCACCCTCATACCCTTTTATCCGTGCCTCACGTACCACACTGTGGCGCGTAGGTTCCCCGGTTATCCCTCCGCCCAGATTACCATGTACCACATGCAATGCTCGTATATCGTCTCTTTCCTGTATCTGCTCTTCTGACTCCCGGCGTATCTCTTGGCCGAGCGCATCATGCCGCAAATCATCCTCGTTGATACAGTGCCCGAGATCGGTTCTTCCAAGATACGTGATGGCAAGCTCTCGAAAAATATAGTCGATCACCGAGGTTGCCATCTTGATATGGTCATTGCCGATCACAATACCGCTTGGCTCAAACCGGCTGAACACAAAGGCATCCACAAACTCCTCAAGCGGCACACCATACTGAAGCCCAAGGCTCACCGCGATCGCAAAACTGTTCATAAGGCTCCGGAATGCAGCGCCTTCTTTGTGCATGTCGATAAAGATCTCTCCCAGCCGTCCGTCCTCATATTCACCGGTCCGCAGATATACCTTATGGCCGCCGACAACCGCTTTTTGGGTGTAGCCCCTGCGCCGTGACGGCAGCCGTTCTCGATATGCAGCGCGAAAACGCCGCGAGAGCACTGCTGCAACACCGGTTGCCTGTACTGTGGCTGGTTTGTCGACAAGCCCTTCCAGCATCGGTGCAAGTTCCGGCACGGCAGCAAGCGGCTGGCTCAGCTTAGACCCATCCCGATATATTGAGATAGCCTTCACGCCGAGTTTCCAGCTCAACATAAAAGCATTTTTTATGTCCTCAATAGTAGTGGTGGTCGGCAGATTAATGGTTTTTGATATCGCACCGCTCAAAAACGGCTGGCATGCTGCCATCATGCGAATGTGACCTGTGTAGTGAATCGTCCGTGTTCCTGTCCGGCCGCAACGGTTTGCGCAGTCAAATACTGCATAGTGCTCTTCCCTGAGCCGCGGCGCGCCTTCAACGCTCATCGTGCCGCACACATATCGGTTTGCCGCCTCGATCTCATCCGGTGAAAAACCAAGCCGCATGAGCACTTCAGTACCGCTTAAATCTTCGGGGTGCTCGTCGGGTCGCACGATACGTTGTAAGACTTCTGCCCCGAGGTTCCATGGGCTGAACCCGTAGGTAATATCAAAAGCCATCGGCAGCGATGCTTCGATCCGCTCGATACTCTCGTCATCCAGGCCCCGCTCGCGCAATGTCGCCTGGTTGATACAGGGCGCGCCGTGCAGCGTGCCGTGGCCCTGCATGTAATCAATGATCTCTTTGATTTCATGGTCACTATAGCCAAGGCGCTTGAGTGCATACGGTACCGACTGATTGACGATTTTGAACACCCCGCCGCCGGCAAGCTGCTTAAACTTTACCAGTGCATAGTCTGGCTCAATGCCGGTTGTGTCACAGTCCATTACAAGTCCGATAGTTCCGGTCGGTGCAATGACCGACACCTGCGCATTACGAAATCCGTGCTCCGTCCCCTGCTCCAGTACCTCGTGCCACAGCCCCCGGGCAGCATCAACAAGTGCTGTCGGGCAAACCGATGCATCAAGCGGAACCGGCGGCGTGTGCAGTCCCTCATAGGCTGATGCCGGCTCACCGCATGCTGCGCGAAGATGGTTTCTGATGACCCGAAGCATATGCTCGCGGTTTTGTACAAACCGTGCAAACGGCCCGAGCTCGCGCGCCATTTCTGAGCTGGTACGGTAGGCAGCTGCCGTGAGAATTGCCGTAATCACAGCTGCATAATTTCGCGCCTCGTGGCTGTCATAGGGTATGCCGAGCACCATCAGGAAAGCGCCAAGATTTGCAAACCCGAGCCCCAGGGTCCGGTACTGACAGCTGCGCTGGGCGATTTCAGCAGACGGATACTGTGCCATAAGCACACTGATATCAAGCGTGATGGTCAAGAGTCGCACCGCATGCAGAAAATCTTCAAGGCGGAACAAGCCGGTATCGAGATCGAGGAATTTCAGCAGATTAAGGCTTGCAAGATTGCACGCCGTATCGTCGAGGAACATATATTCTGAGCAGGGATTTGATGCCCTGATCCTGCCGTCCGCAGGGCAGGTATGCCAGTCGTTAATTGTTGTATCAAACTGAATGCCCGGGTCAGCGCAGTGCCATGCAGCTTCCGCAATCATGTCCCACAACTCGCGTGCCCTGATGCTCTTGGCAACGGTGCCGTCGGTCCTGCGGACAAGATGCCACAGATCGTCCTGCTGCAGCGCGGCAAAAAACGCATCGGGTATCCGCACCGCATTGTTTGAATTTTGGCCGCTGACCGTGGCGTATGCTTCTGAATCCCAGTCAGGCGAGTATGTCTGGAAACGAAGCTCGCGGTACCCTTGCCGGGCAAACTGGATCACGCGGATAATGGCACTGTCGGGGACACCGTTTCGGCGCGCCTCGCGCACTGCTTCGGCAAACTCGGGATTGGCAGCCGGCACGTACCGGTCTTCCTCCTGCACCGCAGCAGATCTACATGCCGCAATAATGCGGTTAAGAGCGCGCTCGCAGACGATGCTTCCGGCAATAAGCGCTGTGACCTTCTGTTCTTCTTTGACCTTCCAGGCAATAAAGTCTTCGATATCAGGATGGTCGATGTCCACGATAACCATCTTTGCAGCCCGCCGCGTCGTGCCGCCGCTTTTGATCGCACCTGCAGCACGGTCTCCAATCCGCAAAAAGCTCATCAAGCCGCTTGATTTGCCGCCGCCTGAGAGCGGTTCGCCTTCTCCCCTGAGCGTTGAGAAATTGGTACCGGTGCCTGACCCGTATTTAAAAAGCCGCGCCTCCCGTACCCACAGATCCATGATGCCGCCGCTGCCAAGAAGCTGGTCTTTGATGCTCTGGATAAAACAGGCATGCGGCTGCGGCCGCTCATAGGCGCTGTGAGAAGGAAGCACCTCGCCGGTTGTCGGATCCACATAATAATGTCCCTGCGAGGGGCCGTCGATGCCGTATGCCCAGAAGAGCCCTGTGTTGAACCACTGCGGAGAATTGGGAGCTGCCATCTGTGTGGCAAGCATAAAGGCCATTTCATCGCGGTATGCACGTGCATCGTCGGGTGAATCAAAGTAACCGTATTTCCAACCCCAATACGCCCAACATCCGGTCATGCGGTCAAACACCTCACGAGCATCCTCTTCCCCGCGAAACCGCTCGTCAACCGGAAGCTGTGCCAAAGCCGCTTCATCAGGGACGTGCCGTTGGAGCCATTCCGGCACTCCGTCTTCTGCAACCCTGCGCCGGCGGGCAGGCACCCCTGCTTTTCTGAAATACTTCTGTGCCAGAATGTCCCGTGCAACCCGACTCCATCCTGCCGGTGCAACGACTTTGCTTATCCGAGACACAACCGACCCGTCGAGATTTTTGATTTCGCTTGCGACGGTCTCAAAGGCTATGCCGTCAAAAGGAGATTTGTCCGGTTGTGTAAAACGTCGTTGAATCTTCATCCAACACCCCGATTTGAAACATTCATCCCTCTTACAAATATAGTACAAAACCCATGCCAAGAAAACCGTGCGGTATCTCTTGCATGCCAAGTCGCCTCTATGCTATGGTTCCCGAGTATCCCGGATCAACCATATCAGGAAAGGAGGCAGTATGGGGAAAAAAGCATTCACCGTTCTTCTTGCCGCAGCATGTCTCGTTGCGCTTGCTGCCGCACCGGCTCGCGCAGCTAAGGAACAAGGAGCTATCGAGAACATTCTGCTTTCCCTTCAAGAAGACCTACAGGCAGCCGATCCCTCAGGACAGCTTGATCCGTTGACCATCAACACCTTGGTCTTGCTGGATGAGCTGCGCTGTGCACTCAAAGCAGACGATCGTGCTCGTGTGCAAACGCTAGTGCAAGACTATGTTGCGTCAATTTCCACCATGCAGGAGACGCAACCGGATTTTTCTTGCATGTTCCCTTTGCTCATGAGTCTGTTTGGCTCGACAACCACCATGTTGACCACAGCTGCAGCAGGCGGCGACACTGCCTGCATGGTTTTAAAGCTGACCAATAGCATCGCCGATATTATATCCGCCGTCCAGACATACCGAATTTGCGTAATCGATAATGCAGAAACCCCAGATCAGACAGCGCGCGATGAAATCGTGCGGCGTCAGGTTATCGTGAAAACCTACAACTTTATCACCAATGCACTCTATACCGGTCTCTGCAAAGAAAATCCCACGTTTTTTGACTGGCTGAACGTCTTTTTTGATTTTCTTGGGATATTCCCCAAACAACCGGCAGAAACTGAGCAGCAATAACCATTTCCTCGAGATCCGGGATACCATCTATGCTGAGGCGGGCAGGCAAAACACAAGAGCCTGCCCGTGCTTTTTCCGCGCGCTTTCGCGCTCTTCGTTACTTTGCCGCTCCCGCCCTTCACCAATGCATCGATAGGGATTGACAATAGGATACTCCTTGTGTATCTGAAAGATGCGCGAAAGGGGCATTCCATGGAAAAGCTTCCCGAACTTGCCGTCCTGTTTCACCGCTTCGCCATTGCGCTGGCGCTCGGTATGATTATCGGCGTAGAGCGCGAGCGGGAAAAGAGCGAAGCGTTTGCCGGCATCCGAACCTTTCCGCTGATCTCCATGCTCGGCTGCGCTGCAGCGATGGTCAACGATCTGTTTGCGCCGTGGGTATTCGCTGCAGCCTTGATCGTGCTCGCCGCAGCCGCGATCGCGGCCTCATCTCACGGTGCGCCGCTCCGTTCCTATGGCATCACAACCGAAGTTGCCTCGCTCTTATGCTTTTTCTACGGCGGCCTTGTGTGGTGGGAGGCGTCCGCACTTGCAGCCGCGCTTGCCGTGGTGACCGTGCTGCTGCTGACCAGCAAAGAACTGCTCGAAGGCGTGACGCAGCGCATCGGGCATCAGGACATAACTGCAGCGCTGCAGTTCGGCATCATCACCCTGATTGTTCTCCCGATTCTGCCTGATAAACCCTACGGCCCGCTGCAGGTTCTTAATCCCCATACGATTTGGCTCATGGTGGTTTTGATTGCGGGCATTAATTTCATCGGCTATGTGCTCGTCAAAGCGCTGGGGCCTCAGCGCGGTATCGGGCTGACCGGGCTGCTGGGCGGCATTGCCTCAAGCACGGCCCTGACCGCGAGCTTTTCACGCAAGAGCCGCATCCAGCCCGAGCGCGCCCCTGAATTTGCGCTTGCCATTGTGCTTGCCTGTGCAGTGATGTTTCTTCGCGTGCTGGTCGAAGCTGCTGCGGTCAAACCGGCACTCGGCAAAATACTGCTCCTGCCGATTGCAGCTTCAGGGTGCACCGGGCTTCTGGGCTGCATCGGTGTGTGGCTTGTGCGGCGGCATGCTGCGTATCTTTCCGAGAGTCAGGAGGTAAAAACATCAAATCCCTTTGAACTGTGGTCTGCGCTTCTGTTCGGCGTCCTGTTTGCCTGCATCCTGTTCATTGCAAAAGCTGCGCAGGTGTATTTCGGTACCGGCGGCGTGTACCTGTCAAGCATTGCTGCAGGCATAGCAGACGTTGACCCGATTACACTGTCGCTTGCAAACCTTGCCAATGCCGGCATCAGTATGCAGGTGGCGGCACGCGGCATCATCCTTGCCGCGATCGCCAATACGGTGGTGAAAATGGCCATCATGTGTACCGGCGTCCCCTCGCTTTTGAAATACGGATTTCCGCTGCTTTCCGCCATGGCTGCCGTCGGGCTTCTTGTGTCGTTTACCGTCTTGTAAGCGGATGTGGTGCTCCGGTATGTTCTGATATGGACAAAGTGCCGATGGTGTCAGTTGCCGCTCCCAACCACTTGAGGACGGGTGCGCTGGTATTTCTGCACCGCAGCATTGTGCTCCTCGAGGGTGCGGGAGAATTGGTGCGTGCCGTCGTTGCGGGAGACAAAAAACAGATAATCTGAAGCTGCCGGCTGAAGCACCGCCCGGATCGCATCAAGTCCCGGATTGCAGATCGGGCCGCGCGGCAATCCTCCGATCTGGTAGGTGTTGTACGGTGTTGCCTTGAGCAGATGGTGTTTGCGAAGCCTCCCCTGAAACTGCGGGTCTTCAAGCCTTACGCCGTACTGGACGGTCGGATCGCATTCAAGCCGCATGCCTCTGCGCAGCCTGTTAAAAAAGACCGCGGCAATGAGCGGCTTTTCTGACTGCTGCGGGGTCTCCTTTTCGACAAGGGAAGCAAGGATAACGATATCCCGAAGCGGGAGCGACGTTGCATTCCCATTGTGGCGCAGTTCTCTCCCGACAACCTCTGAAAACCGCTGCACCATGCGCCGAAGCAGCGCCGCAGGCGTCACCTTTCGGGTGAACAGGTAGGTGTCCGGGAAAAGGTAGCCCTCAAGGCTTTCATTATCATAGCCAAGCGATCGAACAAAATCAGGATCGGTGGCCGTTCCCACAACCTCGTGCGCTGCGGCAAGACCGCTGTGCTCGACGATCCGCGCAATGTCAAACACGGTGCTGCCTTCGGGAATCGTAATGCGCACCATCCGGACATCCCCTCGCACAAGTTTTGCAAGCACCGCTGCAGGCGGAAGCGGAAGCTGCAGGCAATATTCGCCGGACTGGATGCGATGTTCGGCGTTGAGGAGCCGTGCAAACAATGTAAACAATGCTGCATGACGTATAACCCCCTTTTCTTCAAGCAGCAGGGCGATCTTTTTTAATCCGCTTCCTTCGGGAATGTCAACGCATGCTTCAGCCGTAGGCGCTTTTCGGGCAGGGTGCCTCCAATACTGCCACAGCCGCAGCCCGGCACAGGCGCACCAGAGCATCAGTATCATCACAAACCACAGCGCAGCGTTTTTCACGATTCTTCCCCACGGTCTGCTCTGGTATGTGCATCAAGGTATCCCTGCAGAATGATCGTTGCGGCAACTGTGTCGATAATCTGTTTTCTCCGGCTGCGCCGCACCGCTGCATCACCCAATATCCGGTGCGCTTCGACCGTGCTCAGCCGCTCGTCCCATGTTTCAACCGGAACCTTGAGCTTGCGCGCAACGACCTCGGAAAATGCAAGTACCTGTTGGGCAGCAGGGCCGATGCTCCCGTCCATATTGCGCGGCAATCCGATAATAATTTTTTCCACCTGATACTGTTCTACGAGCACGCGCAGCCGTGCGATATCATGCCGCAACGAGCTGCGCTGAATCGTCTCGACCCCATGGGCAAACATGCCGAGTTCATCGCTCACGGCAATGCCAAAAGTCTTGCTTCCAAAATCTATACACAGAATGCGCATACCTGTTCAGCCGTTCCAAAAGCAAGAGCTCTGCGGCGGAACGCAGAGCTCTGTGCCGTACCTGCCATGCTGCTCTGGCAGCAGCTTACCACTCCTCATCAGGGCAGTAGCCGAGCAGCTCATCGTAAAAATCGGTGCGCCGGTCGGTGTGTGGATTGTTCAGCGGCGACCAGTGGCGGAAGCGCGCTGCCACAACGTTGATTTCAGCCATGACAACTTCAGGCTTGTCCGGATTTGCAGGGCCGGCAACAAAGCCGCCACCCGGATCCGTAATACAGCTATTGCCGATAAAAACACAGCCGCGTTCCTCGCCCACGCGGTCTGCACAGATGCTGTACACCGCGTTCATAAGTGACATCTGTGCCGCAGAAGTTGCAGCCGTTGGTTTCTGTTTTGTCTGGAGCGGGTCAACAACCACCCAGTTCGTTGAGTCACAGATAATGTCGGCGCCTTGCACCGCAAGAATCCGGGTCACTTCCGGGAACCACACATCGTAGCAGATTCTGCATCCGATCTTTCCGAACGGAAGGCTGAACACCGGAAAGCCCAGGTTGCCGGGCTCAAACCACAGCTTCTCTTCGTTCCACAGATGCATTTTCCGGTAGGTGCCGATGTAGCCTTCGGGGCCGACCACCACAACGCTGTTATAGAGATGGTTGCCTTCACGTTCGCAGATGCCGGCGCAGATATAGGCATCGTATTTCTGTGCCGCCTTGATCCACTCCTCGGTTGTCGGCCCTTCAGGCACTTCTTCGGCAACCGCAAAGGCTTCCTGTCGGGAATTAAAAATATAGCCGGTGTTGCACAGTTCCGGCAACACCATCAGGCGTGCCCCTGCCTTGCCTGCCTGGTCGATAATTTTCAGCGTTTCCGCTATGTTGCGGTCCTTATTGCAGATATGCGGCTCCATCTGCAGTGCGGCAACCTTCACCAAACTCTCTTTCCCAGTCTCCCGTACACCGGGATAGGGCGGCACCGGGATCTGCTGATACTTGCTTGTCATAGCCGTTCTCCTTCCTTCTCAAGGTTAGCGTGATAAAACGTTATGCAGCGCTGAGTTCGCGCCGCAGGATATCCTTGCGTACCGTGCCGTCCGCATTCCGGGGCAAACTGTTTCTAAACAGAATGCGGCTCGGCACCTTGAACTTAGCAAGCCGCTCGCTGCACCATGCGATCAGTTGCTCGGCAGTGCACTCCTCCCCTTCATGCAGCACCACAAACGCAGCAACGGCTTCGTCGCGCACCGGGTCGGGCATGCTCACGACCGCAGCCTCTTTGACAAAGGGGTGCTGCGCAAGAACCTGCTCGACTTCGGGCGATGCCACATTCTCGCCTGCTCGCTTGATCACATCTTTAATGCGGCCGCGAAAATAAAAGTATCCCTCCTCGTCCATAACGCCGAGATCGCCGGTATGCAGCCACCCATCGCGCATGACTGCTTGGGTTGTATCGGGTTCCTTGTAATAGCCTTTCATAATCGTTCGGCCTGGAATGCCTTTAACGACGATCTCACCGGGGGTCCCCGGCGGCTGCTCATGACCCTGCTCGTCCACGATCTTGACTTCATTCCCAAGCCGCGGCAATCCCTGACAGTTACGCTTAAACTTCCCGTCAATCGGATTGATCGTGGTTGCGCCCAGTGTTTCGGTCATTCCCCACAGATCGCACAGCCGTACATGAAACCGTTGCTCAAAGCGCTCCCATTCCTCATCGCTGATCGGAATGGCAAAGGCAATCAGCCGCAGTTTGTTACACGAATCAAGTTCATGGGGCGGCTGGTTGAGCAGCATGCGCACGGTGGCGCCCACCAGACTTGAGGTTGTCACCTCATAGCGCCGCACCTGCTCCATATACCGCGAAGCGCTGAACTGTTCGGTAATGATGAGCGTTGCGCCTGCCGTCAACACGGGCATACAGGAAATGAAAAGGCCGTTGACATGAAACAGCGGCAACACGATAAAATGCCGGTCTTCGGGGACGACTTTCATGGCCTGCGCGCCAAAAATACCTGCAAAAAGAGCGTTGGCATGCGTCAGCAGGACTGCGCTGTTGCGGGCAAGGGTGTTGCCGGAAAAAATGATAAGGGCGTCGTCTTCCGTGTGCAACGGAATTGACGGAAGCTGTGGGATGTCCGCACCGGGATCATGGAGCAGCGTCATATCAGGAAACAACTGTGCTGTGGGATACCATGAAACAGTGCGCACCAGAAACAGCTCGCGAAGTTTTGGGCATTTGGGCCGAACCTCGCGCACAAGCGTCGCATAATCAGGTTCGGTAATGACGGCAACTGCATCCGAATAATTGATAAAATGTTCGAGTTCTGGTGCGGTTGAGAGGACATTGGTCGGCACCATCACGGCGCCGATTTTTGCAAGGCCAAACCATGAAAAGAGAAATTCAGGGCAGTTGCGAAGATGCACCACAACTTTATCGCCGTGCCGGATGCCCTTGCTAAAAAGCAGTCCTGCGTATCGGGTAGCATACTCATCAAGCTGACGGTAGGTGTACCGGATGACATGGCCATCCTTGTTTTCAAAAACAAGGCACTCTTTCTCCTGATAAGTGCGTGCCCTAAACTCAAGGAATGTCCTGAGTGTTTCGGTGCCGATACAGTCCATGATCCCTCGAAATTTTTATACTTGCCGTGCTACCCTTATCACCAGCCGGAGCAGAAGACAAGGCAGGGGGCTCCGTGCCGCAGGGATTTCATTGTATAAGAAACATCTTCAGTGTCAAGGTGTTTTCAGCTCCCAATTGCCTGTACCGCTCCATGTCACCGATGAGCAGGAGGCTGCGGGGGTTGGGTGAGGATCGCTATCTTGTCCCGGATCACACCGTCAAGCGGCTGGGGGCAGTAGGGCAGCGCTTTTTTGATGGCAGGAAGGCAGTACCAGGAAAGCCGTGAATTGCGGATGATATCGGTGCTGTTCGGCAACAGCAGCGCACAGCCGAGGATGAGGCACACAAACAAATACCCCTTAACAACACCAACCGCACAACCGGCGCAGCGGTCGAGAAACCCAAGCTGCAGCGCCTGCATAAGCCACGCCACAAACCATCCGGCAATAAGCACCCCGAGATACACGGCAAGAAACACCAGCGCTCCGGCAGCAATGGTCTGCGCCCAGGGGGAGGCGATCCGCTGTTGGACAAGCGGGAGGGCGATGCTGTAGTTATTGAAGGAAATGATACAACCGAGCAGCAGCGCAAGCAGTGACGCGACTTCTCGGACCGCACCGCGCAAAAAACTTTTTACGGCAAAAAAAAGAACCAGCGCAAGAATAATCCAGTCGAATACGGTCACTGCCCGCTCTCCTGCAGGCCGGCATGCTTAATGGAATAAACGGTCGGCCGTGCGCTGGAGCCGCAGTTGCTGTGCACTGCGGTTAAAAGGATCTTGCATGAAACGATGTCTGCATTTGGGACAGAGCGTAAACGTAAGCTCTTGATACTCATCGTCCTGGATGTCGCATGCATCGGCGACATCGTCACCCTTAATAAACAGATGCAAATCGGCAAGCATGTCCGCGCTGTCGGTCATCATGAGATCCTCCCCCTCTACCATGATCTGCACATGAACCGTGTAGCGAAGGGTGCCTTCGGGAAGAAAGTCACCGCAACAGTCGCAGAAAATATCTGCCATGTTCTGCTCCTTTTGGCTGTTAAAGATTATAGATTTCCTTGCCTAAAATATGCACCCAATTCCGTTTGAGCACCTTTTCGGCCTCTTTGATCTTGTCAACGCCCAAAATAACAATGGCCTGATCGCTGATCCGGCCAAGATATGGATACAGATAGAGCACATTGATATGCGCATCTTTGAGCGGTTTGACCACAGCGGTCAGTCCTCCGGGATGGTCGGGCGTTTCCACAGCCAGCACATCCGTTTCATACACCGTATAGCCGTGCGTTTTGAGGATATTGAGTGCCTTGGGCGTATCGTCCACCACAAACCTGACCGTGCTGACCTCCGAGGTGTCGGCAACCGATATGGCGCGGATATTGATGCCTTCCTTGCCGAGAATCTCGCTCATTTCGGCAAGGGTTCCGGGAATATTTTTTAACACAACCGAAATCTGCTTAATCATCGTCGTATGTCCTTTGCATAATCATAGCCCCGCTGCAGCGCCTCACGGTTGAGCTTCAGCAGGGGGGCTTTCCCTGTGCCTAAAATGTCGGGCAGATGTTTAATCATCCGGTCGAATACTATCAGATTACTGATCCGAATGAAAGCCCCAAGCATAACCATATTGGCAACTTTCAGATTCCCGAGTTCGGCGGCAAGATCGGTGATGGGAATGCCCACCGTCTCAATGTCGCCCCGGATTGATTCCGCACTTACCAGCGATGCATTATACAGCAGCATGCCGCCTGATGGCAAAAGGCTTTGGAACCGAAAAAACGAGGGCTGGTTCAAGGCAACGACAAATTCAGGCTCCGAGGCAATCGGTGATGCGATTTCCTCATCCGATATGGTGACCGTGCAGTTTGCCGTGCCGCCCCGCACCTCTGCGCCGTATGAGGGCAGGTAGGTAACAAACTTGTTCTCGAGCATGGCTGCACGCGCGAGTGTCTGCCCAACGGAAAGCACCCCTTGCCCGCCAAACCCTGAAAAAATCGTTTTGATCAGCATGGCAGATCCTTAATGACACCCAGCGGAAATACGGTCATCATCTCCTCGTCGATCCAGCGGCACGCAGCAACCGGATCCATCTTCCAGTTTGTCGGGCAGGGTGAGAGAATCTCAACCAAGGTAAAGCCTGCCTTGCGGAGCTGATAGGTAAATGCCTTTGCAATGGCGCTTTTTGCTTTTTTCACGTTTGCCGGCGAATTAACCGCAACGCGCTCAAGATACGCGCTGCTACCGAGCCCAGCGAGCAGTTCGCACACCTTGATCGGCGGCCCTTCTGTTTTTACGTTTCTCCCAAACGGCGATGTTGTAGTTTTCTGCCCGAGAAGCGTTGTCGGCGCCATCTGGCCACCGGTCATGCCGTACACCGCATTGTTGACAAAAATCACCGTAATCTGCTCGCCGCGATTTGCTGCGTGCAGCGCCTCGGCAGTGCCGATGGCGGCAAGATCACCGTCGCCCTGATAGGAAAACACGAGGTTTGCAGGCCGAACGCGTTTAATGCCGGTTGCCACTGCCGTTGCCCTGCCGTGCGGCGCTTCAACCATGTCGATATCAAGATAATTATAGGCAAGCACCGCGCATCCTGCCGGCGGCACACAGATCGCCTTCTCACGCAGCTTCATCTCATCGAGCACCTCGGCAATCAGGCGGTGAATAATACTGTGGCCGCATCCCGGGCAGTAGTGCATGGGCACGGGTCGTAGGGTCTGTGGCCGTACATAGATTCGTTTCATCGTTTTCGTGTCCGTTTCATCTGATAATAGCGGCGCGCAATACTGCGGGCAAGTTCCGCAGGGGTCGGGACAATGCCGCCGGGTCTTCCGTAAAAATGGACCCGTCCTTTGCCTTCAAGGCTTAAGAGCACATCGTCAACCATCTGGCCGGCACTCATTTCAAACACGAAATAATCTGATGCCGTGCTCAGCGATTCTTTAATTGCCTTAGTCGGAAACGGCCACAGGGTAATCGGCCGCAGGAGGCCGATTTTCATGTTCGGGTCATCCTTGCGCAGCCGCTTGATGGCGCCTTTTGCAATGCGCGCGGCCGTTCCGTACGCGATCACGATCAGTTCGGCATCATCGGTCAAATAACTTTCCCAGCGGGTCTCCCGCTGCTGGATAAGCTGGTATTTCCGAAACAGTTTCCAGTTATGCTCCTCCATCTCCCGGGTGTCAAGAATGAGAGACTTAATCACGCGGGGCTGTCTGCCTTGTGCGCCGGATACGATATAGTCTTTCTCCGGCAACGGTTCTTGGCGCGGCTTGGGAATTATTACTGGTTCCATCAGTTGCCCGAGCATGCCGTCGCCCAGAATCATGACCGGTATGCGATACGTATCGGCAAGGTCAAATGCACGGAAGGTCAGGTCAGCGATTTCCTGAACTGAACCCGGCGCAAGCACGATGATGCGGTAATCGCCGTGCCCGCCGCCGCGGGTTGCCTGAAAATAATCTGCCTGGGAGGGCGCAATGTTGCCGAGCCCGGGACCGCCGCGCATGATGTTTGCAATGACCGCAGGCAGCTCCATGCCTGCCATGAACGAAATGCCTTCCTGTTTCAAACTGATGCCCGGACTGCTTGACGAGGTGAGGGCACGGGCACCTGCAGCGCTTGCGCCGAGCACCATGTTGATTGCGGCAAGTTCGCTTTCTGCCTGTATGAACACGCCCCCGGGTATTTCGGTAAGCCGCTGTGCCATGTATTCAGGGAGCTCGTTTTGCGGCGTGATCGGATAGCCGAAATAACAGGTGCATCCTGCCTGTATGGCTGCTTCCGCAAGGGCATGGGTTCCATACATGAGTTGCTTATTCACGGGACACCTCGATCGCTGCCTCAGGGCACATCAGCGCACAGACCGCGCAACCGGTGCAACCTTTCTTTGCATCGGGTTCGGCATACACGTATCCTTTTGCGTTGATCTTCCGCGACAGCACAACGGCTGAGCGCGGGCAAAAGTGTACACACAGCCCGCATCCTTTACAAAGCTCTCCGTCTATAACGATTCTGCCTTTCATGCGTATCCAAACAGAATAAAAATGTGCGCATTGTAGCGATTTTGCCGGAAGGTGTCAAACGTTTTACCATCCTTTCATGCCAAACGCAAGCGCACAACATCGCGTGGCTTTTGCTGCAAGGTGCCCGTGCCGTGGGCACTGTTGTTGAAGAAGTACGGGTGGTGGAGTGCGCAGCTTTGGTTGCGATGAGAAAAATCATGCAAAGAAGAACATAAGGCTCCTCAGTCGGTCCGCCCTCTCAGCATCTCAGCGCCGTATCTATTGAGTTCGGCGATATAGTGCTCCTGCGAGATATGCTGTTCAAGGAATTTCATGGTAATGGCATTGACCTGCTTTAACTTCTCTACCTCCTCCCCTTCAAACTCAATACCGCACCCGCAGATTTCGCAGCTCAGGTAATAGGTTGTATCGTACGGAATCACGGGAATGAAAAACAAGGTGAACCAACGCCTAATCCGATGCAGATGAAAAAAACATCGTTATTGCAGCGCGGGCAGCGAGCCGGAACGGTAGGACCAAAATGTGTTTCTGTGGGGTAATTCCATCCGAAGATAATGAACATGGCCGTCTCCTCCCTGTGAAAATTGTTATCCTTGCTATCTGCTTTCTGATTCATTAGACAAATCGGGAGGAGAAAAAGTTCTGTCTAAAAAGACAAGTACTGTGGTGCGAGGAAAACGACACACGTCGCAAGCATTTCCCACTTCCCTTTCTGTGGAGGAAGTTTTTTGCTTTTACGCAATAGCTCCCACTCCCCTTGTGGGAGAAGGTCAGGGTGAGGGGGTAAAGTGTTGCCTTCTCCCCTTGATGGGAGAGGGTCAGGGTGAGGGAAAAAGTGTTGCCTTCTCCCCCGGCGGGAGAAGGCAACGTTTTATCCCCACTCACTTTAAGCTTCTCCCACCAGGGGAGAGGGAAGTGCTGTTGTGCGTCACGCAATCTTCTTCTGCATCGGGAGAGGAAATTGTTTGCGCCGTGCGCCATTTTCCACAATTATATATGTGCGTATATTTTATCTGACCTCTCTTTGAGGGATATGCGCAGGATGCAAATATTGCAATGCCGCACCAGCTCTTTCCTGAAGAGCAAAGAAAGGTTGCTCATGTCTTATTTAATCTTTTTTACAGAGTTAAAAATACGAATTGCGATATCAAGACACTGCCTGCAAACAGAGGCAGTCGGTTCAAAATGAGGGAGCGCCGAACCCAAAGGGTATTTTGAGGGTAGATAAATTGAGTCGATCAGATCAATTTCATCTTCGGTTATTTCTACTGCACAGCCGTTTTTTGAAGAGTCAAGACAAGTTCCTGAATGCTGTGCGTCTTTTTGAGGGGGAGATTTTTCCAAATCAGGAGAGCCTTAAGCGTTTTTTCAACGGCCTGTTGCGAGTTTTGAAGACAGGCATTAAAAAGATTTTCTTGAAGCAGTATTTCGGCTGCTTTTATATTTTCTTCTGCATATGCAAGCCAACCCCTTTTTTCATCGCTCATACACGGTAATCCCTTTGTTGATTTCAGAAAGAAATGGGCTTGCGACAGCATCTTTTTTCAATGGAATTATGTCGAGAGGAATTCTTCTGGCAATATGACGGGTTTTTTTACGGTATTTCAGGGCAAGCGGCAAATATGCCTCATCGCTTTCCTGAAAAATAGCAATATCAATGTCATGGGGGTTTAATGAATGAACAAACGAGCCGAACAAGACATTTTTTTATTTCCGGCTCCGGGGCAAGACTATCAATAATCTCCTGCTGAATTGCTTCTTTTTCTTGTTTGTTCATAGTTTTTCTGTTTTTTTGGGGGTATGCACTTAAATTATAGAGGATATTTTTTAATACCTCAAAACATTCTTTTTCCCTAGGCACCATGAGGTATCCATAATCTTTTTTAATTCTGCGACCGGCAGCGCAGCTTATATTTCATACGACCCCCTCACCCTAGTTCTCTGCCACGGCTGGGAGAGGGGACACTGTCAGTGTCCTGTACCGTCTCTCATGCAACGCGCTTTTGCGCTACTCGACCTCTGCATCAAGCTGCGCATAACGCTGCCGCAGAAGCTCATGCTGCTCAGGAGTTGCCTGCCAGAAACCGCGGCTTGCCGCCTCTGCCATGCGCCGGGTCAAAGACAAGGTTGCATGGGGATTGTTTTGCTTCATCCGGTTAAACAGTTCTTCATCCTCCAGAAACCGCTCGCACACCCGGTCAAACAGCGATGACGGCACACCGACCGTTGCTGCAATCCCGACGAGGTTGGTCACGCGCTCCTCAATCTTTTTTGCGCCGTGGATGTCATGGGCAAGCATGCCGTCAATCCACGCAGGATTCAGCATCCGCGTGGTTGCCCAGCGCCGCACTTCCTCGCCTGCTTCTGCCACTCTCGGGTGCCGCCGCGCCGTATCGCCGACAAGGCAGTGGGGCTTTATGCCGCGCAGGTTCTCGACCGCGCGGCATGCGCCACCGAGAAATTCATAGTAATGGTCAAGATCCCCGATCTTATACTCCTGACCGTCAATGACCTGCGATAACATATCGGTTCGGGCAAACAGCTCGCCGAGCGCTTCTTGCGCCTGCACACCGCTTCTGGTGTTGCCGTAAGAATACGCCATGGCATGGTGATAGAGTGCGCCGATATCGCGGGGATCAGACCAGCGGCTTTCCGTAACATGATCAGGTATTGCGGTGCCGTACTCTTCAGGTTTCGGCCCGAAAATGCGGCAAAGCTGCTCTCCATGGTGTTTTCGGAGCGGATTCATCGCATGCGGTTCGTCTCGCGCGGCAATGGTTTGGATGAGCTTGTCAATGTCGCGCACGAGGGTCGGAAACATATCCCGGAAAAACCCGCAGATCATAAGATAGACGTCAATGCGCGGCCTGCCGAGCTCCTCAATCGGCACCACGTCAAATGCCGGAAGCCACCCGGAGTTTTCTTTCATCCGGGCGCCGACAAGATAGAGAAACACGCCGATGGTTTCACCGCCGCTGCGGGCAGTTTCAAATCCCCACAGCACCAGCCCTATGGTTTTTGGTAGGGTGCCGTGGTGGTGCCGGTACTGCTCGAGAAGCTGGCGGCCGAGCACCTCACCGCGGGCAACGGCATCAGGAAACGGAATGCGCGTGGGGTCAAAACTGCAGCCGTTGCGGCCCGTGGGATACACCTGCGGGGAGCGGAGGCTGTCTGCCAAAAGTCCCGGCTCGACATACCGACCGTCGAGCGCCTGCACGAGGGTTTCAAGTTCACGGCCGGCAAGAAAATCCTGCGCTATTTTTTTGAGCGTTTGCGTAAGCCATTGGTGCTGCTCAGGGGACAGGTGTTGCGCAGCCTCGCGGGGCAGCTCACCTGAGGTGACAAACAACTGTGCCCAGTGAACGAGCGTGTCAAACACCTCCGGAGGTCTGCCGTTGCACAAATCCGCAAGGCATATCCCTGCAATCGGCCGGGTGAAGAGCTGGGCAAGATAGGCAACAAGGCTTGAGCCGTCTTTGTGCGCGCCGAACACATGCAGGCCTTTTGGAATGGCGGCATGCTTGAGCTCGTGCAGTTCATCGGCAAGCGAATCAATATCCTGCGCCGGCATATCAAGTGCTGCAGCGCGCTGGAAAACAGCCGCGCGCAGTTCCTGCTTTCTGTCCTCGGATATGCCGGGATCGCGGCTTCGCTCGATGAGATCGAGCAGTTCCTGATATTCGCCATACAGCCCCGCAGGAACAAAATCAGGAAGGTGGTGGGTTATGAGGCATGCCTGCAAACGGCGGCGCGCAATGGAGCCTTCAGAAGGATTTGCAATCGTGTAGATATAAAGATGCGGCATGTCGCCGCGTAGAACATCGGGAAAACATTGGCTGCTCAAGCCGAGCTGTTTTCCCGGCAAAAACTCTGCGGTTCCGTGCGTGCCGACATGCACCACAGCATGCACCGACCTCTTCAAGTATTCATATACGGCAATGTACTGATGGTGAGGCGGCAGTGCCGTATCGTGCAGCGTTTTGCTGTCTGCTGCACCGGGCATCCGTGCAGGCTGAAACACGACAAGCACGTTCCCGTACCATCTGCCCGGAATCCTGAACCCCTCGGCATCTGCCATAATAGTTCCTGGCGGGGGGCCGAACACGTCGGTTACGCGATTGCGGCATGCTTCGGGAAGCTGTTTCCATGCCAGTTCGTATTCTCCAACTGAAAGCCGCAGCCCTTGCCATGAGCCGGTGCCGTTCTCGTTATGGATATTGTCTGCAAGCAATTCCCGGAGCGGATCGACAGCGCCGTTATCTCCTGTCCTATAGCCGCATGCAGCAAGGTGTCGAAGGATTGCCTGAATGCTTTTTGCGGTATCAAGGTAGCTTGCATTGCCGGCATGGGCAGCTCCCGGCGGATAGTCATAGATTACGAGCGCGATTTTTTTGCGCTCCCGCGGGATGTGCCG
>JAOAHH010000138.1 GCA_026415325.1 Thermodesulfobacteriota bacterium
GGAAATTTCCCGGAGTGCTCTTGAAAACAACATACGGGAATTTCGACGTATACTCAGCCGAGGCTCTCTTTTGTGTGCATGTGTCAAGGCGAATGCGTATGGGCATGGTCTTGTGCAGGCAGCTCAGATATTTACCGGCGCCGGAGCAGATTGGCTTTCAGTCAACGCGGTCTATGAGGCACGTATTCTTCGGGAAGCAGGAATTACTTGTCCGATTTACATTATGGGTTACGTTCCCTGTGCTGCAATTGCCGAAGCTGTGGCATTAGATTGCCGAATAGTCGTATATAACACAGAAACAATCCGTGCCATCGGACAGATTGCTGCAGCTTCTGGTATGACAGTCAAAGTCCATATCAAGGTCGAAACCGGTACGGGACGGCAAGGGGTTATGCCGGAGGATCTCATAGCGTTTGCGCGGTTCATACAGACATGGCCGCAGATCCAGATCGAAGGCATTGCAACGCACTTTGCCAATATCGAAGATACGACCGACCATGCATATGCCAAAAAGCAAATCGAACGGTTTAACGAAGCGATTCGGGCGCTTTGCGATGCCGGCATTCATGTCCCGATGCGGCACTGTGCAAATTCTGCAGCAACGATACTGTTCCCAGAATATCATTTGGATATGGTGCGCATTGGGATATCATCTTACGGTATGTGGCCGTCGAGTGAAACGTATGTTTCGTATGTGCGGGAGCGGCACAACAATTTCACCCTCGAGCCGGCTTTTACTTGGAAGACACGCATTGCCCAGATCAAGACAATTCCCCCGGGAGAATATATCGGCTACGGATGCACATATAAGACGAGCCATGCGACGCGTCTCGCAATTTTGCCGGTCGGCTATTATGACGGATATGACCGAGGGATTGTGAACGGCTATGTCCTGATACGCGGCAAACGGGCACCGCTCCGGGGCAGAGTTTGTATGAATATTATTATGGTGGAGGTAACTGACATTCCAGATGCCCAGCTTGAAGACGAAGTGGTGCTCATCGGCAGAAGCCACGAGGAGATAATTAGTGCGGAAGATTTTGCCCGATGGGCAGGTACGATCAATTATGAGGTTACCACCCGTGTCAATGAGCGCATCCCGCGTATTGTTGTATAGGAAAGCGCTCTGCTCTAACGATGTTGCATGCATATCTTAGTGCTTAAAAATTATAAGCAGTTCTTTTTATTAATTTGTACTTGAGGAAAGGAGTGGCTTTTGATGGCGCGGCAACGGATTTTCAGTGGGATTCAACCTACCGGCATCATCCACATCGGCAATTATGTGGGAGCGATAAAAAACTGGAAAGCATTGACGGACACATACGATTGTATCTATTGCATTGTTGATTATCATGCAATGACTATCGAATATAACCCTTCTTCTTTTTTTGAAAACATTATGGCAGCAGCGCGAACATTGATTGCCTGCGGCCTTGAGCAGGATCGTTGTTTGTTGTTCGTTCAGTCACAGGTTCCTGAGCATACTGAACTTGCCTGGATTTTTAATTGTTTGACGCCGCTTGGCGATTTGGAGCGCATGACGCAATTTAAAGACAAATCGCGCCAGCATGCTGACAATATTAATGCAGGGCTCCTGACGTATCCTTTGCTTCAGGCAGCCGATATCCTGCTGTACAAAGCTGAGCTGGTACCGGTCGGTGAAGATCAAGTCCAGCATATTGAGCTGACACGACGGACCGCACGCCGTTTTAATAATCGATTTGGCATGGTGTTTCCAGAGCCGGATGAGTTACTATCGATTACCCCACGGATTCTCGGCACCGACGGACAGACAAAGATGTCAAAGTCCATGAACAATTACATCGGGATTTTGGAACCGCCGGAAACAATCAAACAAAAACTCCTTACCGCCGCCACCGATCCCCAGCGGATACGCAGAAGCGATCCCGGAGATCCTGACGTGTGTAATCTTTTTACCATGCACAAATCTTTTTCTCCGCCAGAAATAATACAACAGATTGCCCATGACTGTCGCACCGCAGGCATCGGGTGTATTCAGTGTAAGGAGACGTTGTTTGCATATATCATGGACGAGCTTAGTCCGATCCAGCAGCGCGCCGCGGAGTTAGAACGCACCCCTGATCTTGTTCGCGCAACACTTGAATACGGCGCGCAACGCTGCCGCAATATTGCACAACAGGTGATGGAGGAGGTGCGAAAGAAAACGGGCATTAGGTAAGTAATATCTGGGAGTTGGTTTCTCAAAGGTATAACATGTATACCATTTGTGTCTGAGGATATCTATCGATATGTGCACCCTTTTAAAAATTTTCTGATACGTGCTATCATTTTCCTCCCTACATCGGTTATTTCCTGCCAAATATTTCTTAAAAATGGATACTGCATGCATAAGTTGATATTTCTTTTAAAAAAAAGACTCCAGAATTTGTAAATAATTACCGAATTAATATCAAAATTTGAAAAATTGATATCTCTTTTGTTTTGACAACATAACCGCATTTTTTGCCGACACAACGATGTAAGTATCAAGAGAACAGTTCTCTTGAATGCATGTTATGGACACAAATTTTAATCGCGGCTTTACGTTGATCGAAATTGCCATCGTACTGGTGATCGTCGGATTGCTGGTTGGGATGGGTGCAAGCATGGTAAAGCCTTTGACACAACGAGCCAAGTTTTCAGAAACGAGAGAAGTCGTTCAAAGTGCTGTTCAATCGGTTATTGGGTATGCAACAGCATCCGGAAACCGCCTTCCTGATGGGGTGACCTTTCCTACAATTATCAGATCGGGAAAAGATGCATGGGGGAAAAATATCGAGTATGTCTTTGATAATGCGTTGACTGTTACTACCAGTGTCTGCAACCGTGGAACAACAAACCTCACCGTACGGCGATGTAACAATGCTGCTTGTACAGGAGCAGTGGTGGTAACGAATGTTGCTTTTGTTGTGCTCAGTTCTGGTTCGAATTACAACAATCAAACCGCGGCGTCGCAAGCGATTAGTATGCCGACGACAATTAATGTCTATGACGCCGATATTGACGGAGTAGATAATTGCAACGACGCTCCTGCCGGTATCCGGGCCGAGCGCTATGATGATATTGTCGAGATGGTTACGATATATGATCTGAAAGCAAAGACCGGTTGTGCGGACAGAGAGATCAGGGTGGTGACAAGAAATCTCCCGCTGGGCAAAGTCGGTTCGTCATATCCCGCAGCGACTTTGAGTGCTGCCAACGGCACTGCGCCATATACATGGACGGTAACTATAGGTACCCTGCCGTCCGGATTGACACTTGCAGGAGCAACCGGTGTCATTGCAGGAACGCCGATGGCAGCGGGAACGTATCCATTTACCGTACAGGTTACAGACAGCGCAGGCTATACCGCCCAACAAAGCCTTTCCATCACGATTGATCCATAGCATGAATAAGGGTCTTGTGAGAAAAAAGAACGTTGTTATCAGTTTTGAAGGTGATAAGGTCAATATTATATACGCTGTAAAGGTTGCTGACGCCTTTGTGGTCGAGGATGCATTGACCGTTTCAGATACCACATTCGATGCGTATCTTGAAAAAGAGCCGGCCAGAAACTTTACCGTTGTTAACAGTTTTACCCAGTTTTTTTCTGACATCTTTACGTTACCGCCCGCCCCTGATAATCTGTTGAAATCGCTCATCGAACATGAAATCCGCAAGGTAGCAAAACTGAACGATTTTGCCTTTATTTATACAATTTTGGGAGAGAAGATTGTTGAGCAGAAAAAGGTGAAGGAAGTTTTTGTTTATGCGGTTGCAATGGAGCACATCCAAAAAATTGTCGAAAGGTTTATTGCCTACGGGAAAGTCATCGATGCATTGTACCCGGATGTTTTTGCGGTTGCAGGTTTTGTCGGAGGAGGTAAAGAAACGGTGCTGGGAGTTCTCGAAACCGAGACCAACAAACACTTGTTCATCGTGAAAGAAGGGAAGATACTATTTGTCCGTGTGGTTCAGGCCTTCGATATGGGCATGCGCGACCACGATATGCAACATATCAATATGACTGTCAATTATTGTCGACAGAATTTGCGTCTGAATCCCCAGCGGATTGTTTTGGTCGGACATTTATGCAGAAACTTTTTTGTGCGCACCAATATCGGTGTGCCCATGGTTAGTTTTACCCATCCAATTTTCAGGCAACATATCCGCGGTCAGCGCAGGGCTGTGGATTACATGCTACCGATCGCCGCATTGTTCATAGGTAAACAAGCAGACATCGATCTTTTGCCTCCCCAGGATAAACGATTGTTCCAGATTGACAAGGTGCTGCGATTCTGTGTTGTCTGTTTTATGTTTTTTGTACTGGGGACCCTTGTGCAAGGCAATTTCATTATCAAAAGCATTATTGATGCACGGAAGGATTTTACCGCGTTGAGAAGTAATCTACCGAATCTCGGCAATGTTCTTTCACAGTATACCGCAGAACGCAGTGAGTTCGACATATACCGGCCGTTGTTTGAATCGTTGCGGCGAAATGCCCAACTTCCTGATCTGTTCGCATTTCTCCAACAGCTTGCTGGCATTTTCCGCGGTGCTGTTATGATGAAATCAATTACCGCTACCGCACAAGAAAAAAGTGATGCCATTGGAGGGCTTGACATCACCATTCAAGGGATAATGCGGGTGGAAGATCTTGTCCAGATGCAGCGGCAATACCATCAGATGATAGCAACCGTTAAAAATATGCCCGGTTTCACCTTGATTGACCAATCGCTTGATCTGAAAACACGGCAATGGAACCTGCGGGGAACGATTCAATGAAACAGGCGTTTCTCAAAAACGTTCTCAAACTGTATATAAGCACCGGAATAACCGCGGCATTTTTGTGTTGTATTAATTTAACACTTTTGAACTATAGAAAAAACCTTGACCTGTGGGCATCGCAGCTTTCACGGATTACTGTTAATGCGGTCAAAATGAAAACTGAAGTCGAGAAAATGAAAAAACTTATCGATGAATTGCGTTCGATATATCCGTCGTTCGGTAGCGTCAGTAGCAGAGAAGCACTCCTCGGTGCCGCTGATGAAATGCGACGCATGCTTCCGGGATGCAACGTAGCGCTTAGCGATATTATGCGCACTGGCGGAGAGCTTGTGTTGCCGATGACCATTCGCATCGAAAAGGCGGCATATTCTGATGTGGTTGCGGGCATCGGTTATTTACAAACATTTACGATGCCGTATGTGAGTATGCAAGCTTTTTCGCTTGAACAAACAGAGCAGGAAAGCGGAGAAGAGCGTTGTACCGTCACCCTCCAACTTTTTTTGAAAACATTTGACGACGGTGCCATACAGTAAAGAATACCGCGCCTGCAACAGTTATTGTATGCTTGATACACGGTTAAAAATAATTTTTGCAACGCCCTTTGTGGCAATGGCGGTATCATTTTTCGTTGCCGAGCTTATACCGTTTCGTTCAGCGCTGACATCAGAAGAGCAGCAGATTATTAGTTTTGAACCTGAAGATCTCGGCCTCCCCAATATCAGACGGACTCAGCCGGTCATCGATCGATCGCGACCACTTAACATTACTTCTGATCAAGGTAATTCGGAGGGCACATCTGCAATGGCTGTACAAACGGTTCCGCCGGTTGGTACAGTAACGATGATTGTTGTTGGTGGACAAGCCAAGATGGCGGTGATTGATGGCATGCTGGTGCGCGAAGGTGAGCGTATTGGGTTTTGGACAGTAAAAAAAATCGAGCACAATCGTGTTCTCATCGAACCATCAAATCCGCAGGGAGAAGAATCGTTGCGCCGCGTGCAACAATGGCTTTACGTGGAGGATATTCCATGAAAATACAACGAGCTGAAGTAATATGGTGTTTTAGCGTTGCTTTATGCATGATGGCCACCATGGCTTTTGCAGCAGACCGGGGAGGGGAAAAGGAATTTGTGCCGGTTGACGATACGGTGGTACCGGTAGAAACGCAGATTGTGACGCTGGAATTGCGCAATACACCACTGCGCGATGCCATATATTCAGTTGCAGGAACATCGGGGCTTAACATCGTTATTGAAAAAGGGGTTAATCCCGAACACCCTGTGACCATGAGTATCAAAAATGTCAAAGCTGATGAAGCAATACGAACCATTCTTGATTCCGCCGGCTATTTCTACAACCTTGAAGGGAATATTTTAACGATCAAGGCCACAGACACGAAAATTTATGAGTTCGGCCACCCACCGCTGGTGCAGCAATATGCGATTGATGTTGGTGGGGATATTTTGGGAACCGCAATGGAGAATGCACGTGAATTTTCGGAGAGAAGTGGCGGTGGCGGTGAAGGAGGAGGGCGAGGTACTGGTGCGGACGATGATTTGAAGGGCAAAGTGCAGCAAAAAATAGAGTCTGATCCCAAAGCCTTTCAGTTCTGGGATGCGGTGCAGAATGGACTTGCAACTATTTTGAACGTTGCTGGGGAGAGTCAGACTTCGGGAGCTGCTATTGGCGAAAACGCTCCGTCGCTGCACATTAACCGGATGACCGGTACGATCATGGTGACTGCTGGGAAGCGTGATTTAGAGCGGGTTGAGCGCTATTTAGCGACGTTAAAGAACGCGCTCAACCGACAGGTAATTATCGAGGCGCGAGTGCTTGAGGTAACGTTGTCAAAAGGGCTCAAGTATGGGTTCGACTGGTCGTGGATAGCTTCGGGATCGACGACCATTGAAACCAATAATTTCAGGAGCGTCGTTAACCCGACCAGTGCCAATGTGCAGATTCATGTTACGACTGACGATTTCACCGGTGTGATGCGTGCCATCGAGTCACAGGGCGATGTGAAGATGTTGTCGAATCCACGTGTGAATATCATGAACGGTCAGAGTGCGCTTTTGAGTGTGGGGAGGAGCCAGACATTTCTTGCAGCGATCGAAACAAACATCACCAATACCGAAGGCAATCCTATCATTACCTATTCCACCGACACGAGCAGTGTACTGTCGGGTGTGATGATCGGTATTGTACCCTATATTAACGAATACGGTGAGCTTTCTATGAGCATTACCCCGATCATTTCCGAACTTATACGGTTTGAAGAGCGGCAGATCGGGAAAGAGGGGACCATGATCTCACTACCAACCGTTGACTTGCGACAGCTCAGCACAACGGTTAAGGTCAACAACAATGAGATGATAATCATCGGCGGTTTGGTGCAGACTAAGCGGAAAAAGGAAGACAGCCAAGTACCGTTTGTGGGCAATATACCGCTCATCGGTTATCTTTTTAAACGTTTTGATCATAGTGACGAACAGACCGATATCATCATTTTGTTGAAACCGCAGGTACGAACATAACACAGCGTGCCTTTAACCGAAGGAGACCAGAGACGTGAGACTCGGTGACCTGTTGATCCAAAAAGGCATTCTGAACGAACAGCAGCTTCGTATTGCGCTGCAAGAACAAAATATTACGGGTAACCTGCTTGGCAGTATCCTTGTCACGCTTGGTTTTGTGGCGTCTCGAGAAATTGCAGCAATCCTTGCCCAACAGTCAAACCTCGAGTTCATCGACCTTACCGAATACGTGATTCCGGAAGAAGCACTGCGTGCTGTTCCACGTGATGTTGCCGAACGGGCCGAATTCATACCATTGCAGTATGAAAACGGTGTGATGAGTATTGGTGTTACCAACCCTACCAATATAAGGGCTGTCGATATTGTAACGCAACTGACAGGGATGCCAGCGAAGATCTTTATGGTTGATACCGAAGGTTTTTACCAGGCACTTGAGCGTGCATATTATTTTCTTGAAAATCCCATCCCCAAAAAGATTGAAGGGATTGTTAATGAAGCAAGGAATGTTGTCGAACCACAGGGCAACACGATAGCGGAACTGACTGATCTGCTTATTATGGACGGTATACGGCGGCATGCAACCGATATCCATTTTCGACCGATGGAAAATTCGGTGCATATATTTTTCCGCATCGACGGCGTGATGAGCCATATCTATTGCGTTCCGAAAAACATGCAAAACGGCATTATTTCCCGCATCAAGATTATGGCGCAGCTCAACATTGCTGAAACGAGGCTGCCGCAAGACGGTTCGTTCCCCTTTGAGTTTCTCAGCAGTATTTACGATATGCGTGTTTCGCTTGTGCCGACGATTTTCGGAGAAAATGTAGTCATCCGGATTTTGCATGCATCATCATCAGTACTGCGGCTGAACACACTTGGTTTTGATGAGCACGATACCAGAATACTTCGTACGCAATTTGCAAAACCATACGGTATTATTTTAATTACTGGTCCAACCGGCAGTGGTAAGACGACTACCTTGTATTCCGCGTTGCGGGAAATCGACCTGCTTGGCAAGAACGTTATGACTGTTGAAGATCCGGTGGAATATCGGTTAAGCATGGTCAGACAGACGCAGGTAAACATCAAAGCAGGTTATGATTTCGCGCTTGCCGGTCGTAATTTCATGCGTCAGGATCCCGATGTCATCCTGCTCGGAGAGATACGTGATGAGGAGACGGCAGCGATTTCCGTCCGTGCAGCAATTACCGGCCATTTAGTTCTTTCGACGCTGCACACAAATGATGCAATTACGGCAATTCCTCGCCTTGTCGATTTAGGGGTTGATAAGTTTATGCTGGCATCATCGATTCGAGCTATTGTTGCACAACGGTTACTTAGAAAACTTTGCCCGTATTGCAAAACGCAGTGTGAATATCCGCCGGGAGCCTTTCGGGATATGGAATTGCCGGAGCTTGAAGGTATTGTGATGGCCGGATATCGAGGCCGGGGATGTACTGCATGCAACTATTCAGGGTATCTTGGGAGGACGGTTGCCGGCGAAATACTGGTAGTCGATGATCCTATGCGGGAGATGATTTATCAGGGCGGTTCGTTGCAGATGATACGAGAACGGGCGATTAATAATGGCATGCGGCTAATGCGTGAGGATGCGCTTGAGAAAGCAGCGGCCGGTATTACTTCGTATGAGGAAATTGTGAGGGTTATCGGATAATGGGACTGTTTGCTTATACTGCAGTCGATACCGATGGTGCTCTGGTTAAGGGGGTTACTGAGGCTGCGGATAGGGAACAGGCGATGGAAAACATTGCCTATAACGGCCTCTATGTGGTCAGCATCAAAAGTGCCGTATCGCCGTTGGCATCGTTGCGTCGTCATCTTCTCTATCGTAAAATCAAACGGCGCGATATTATCGAATTTGTAAATAATATAGCACTTATGCTTCGTGCCGGCGTCCCTCTTCTGACCGCTCTTGCTGATGTGGCTGAAACGACCGAGGAACGTCGTTTCAGAGAGGCATTAATTAATATGCGGCGACTTGTCGAAATGGGAACATCGTTTTCATCCGCCCTCAAAGAATACCGTACACTTTTCCCTGATATGCTTATTAGATTGGTAGCGGTTGGGGAGGAAACGGGTTCTCTCGACAAAAGCCTCAGGGATGTTGCCATACATCTCCAGCGGATTGAGGATCTTATTGCTTCGGTAACGCGAGCTCTCATTTATCCTGCTTTTGCCCTTCTTGCAACACTCGGTGCTCTTGGATTTTGGATGTTTTTTGTTGTGCCACAGCTTATGGCAACGTTTTCCAGTATGGGATTAGAACTGCCGCTTACTACAAAACTACTAATGCACCTGAGCGTTCTCACGCAGCGCTATTGGTATGCAATACTGGTTGTGCCTATAATAGTCTGGCTCTGTTATTTGTTTATGAAGCGCATGCGAGGCGCACGATATATCCTCGATGCTTGTTCGCTGAAAATACCAATCATACATCTTCTTGTGCATAATAAGCTGTTAGCACTGTTTGCGGAACAGCTACGGATTCTCATCGCTGCAGGCATTACTATAGATCGGTCACTTGAAATAACCGCTGATGTTATCGGAAACGAAGTGTTTCGATCTGCATTGCTACAGAGCCGAGAGTATGTTGTTGCGGGGAACAGGATTTCCGATGCGTTGAAGCGGCATTCGATTTTTCCGAATATCGTGAAACGGATGATCGAGATCGGCGAGACAAGCGGTTCACTTGAAACTCAGCTTGAGTATTTATCGGAATATTTTTTGAAACGTGTTGATGACATTGCTGAAAAACTGAGCAAAATGATCGAACCTCTCATTATTTTGGTAGTCGGAATTGTTTTCCTGCTTATTATTATGAGCTTGTTGTTTCCGGTTTACGATCTTGTCACAAAAATAGGTGAATGATGGACAACCTGCTCGCATTTTTCGGTCTGCGCGAAGACCCTTTTCGATTGACACCCGACCCTGTATTTTACTTTCCTTCCCGTGGGCATCAAGAAGCACTGCATTTGCTTGAATATATCGTGCGCAACCGTGAAGGTTTTTGCATGGTAACCGGCGAGCCGGGCACGGGGAAAACAACGCTTATTAATGTATTTCGCGAGCAATGGAAGGATAACGCTGATATCGCGCTTGTTTTGACCCCACGGCTTTCTCCGGATGATTTTCTCATGGCGCTGTTTGAGGCTTTGCACATGCAGACTGAGCGGCGGAATAAGAATGAACTTCTCAAACAACTTAAAGACCTGCTTATTGAAAAGTATTTTGCCGGGCGTTACGTGGTGATCATTGTGGATGAAGCTCATAATTTGCCGATAGAAACCTTGGAAGAGTTGCGGTTGCTTTCAAACCTTGAGACCGACAAGGAAAAACTCGTACAGATTATTTTAATCGGCCAGCCCGAGCTTGAAACTCGACTCCTGCAGGAACAACTCAGGCAACTTGACCAGCGCATTACCGAACGCATCAGACTCCATCCGTTGACGGTACAAGAAATGATTGCCTATATCAAGCACCGTTTGAATAGAGCAGGGTATCAGAAGGTGCGTATTGGAAAGCATGCGCTTCGGAAAGTACATCATTTTTCGCGAGGTATTCCCCGCCTCATTAATCTTGTGCTGTCGCGCACGATTATGGCAGCATATATCGACCAAGACCCCAACATACAGGATCGGCATATTGTGTATGCGCTTCGCTATCTTGCCGGCAGGCGCCGAAAGCAAACTTCTCGGCGGTTTCTCAAGTCAGGCGTGGCAGTTGTAGCAAGCGTTGCAGTATGTTTGGCAATTATCGGATATCGATATTTTATGACGGTATCTGCTGATAGTGATCCTTCGAAGTCCCCTCATAAGCCAATATCAACCACTCTCATCACCCAACCCCTGTCAGCTACACCCTTAGCCACTTCAAATACAACTCCTATGGGCACCAATACGCCAAAATCTCTTCCCACTTTTCCGCTTACTGCAACGGTTAAATACGATACCGTCAATGTGCGATCAGCTCCAAGCCTTGAGTCGCCACGTATCGGGTTCCTCTATAAAGGGATGCGGATTAGCATCCACGGTAGTGCGTATGATGGGGAAGGAAAGATCTGGTATAAAGTATTTGAAACAGAGCGAGGATCCGGATGGGTTTCCAACGAGATGCTTGCACTGGATCAGAATGCTACAGACAATCCAACCTGATATGACCTATCATCGCTTTGAGCCCCCAAGTGCTGACAGTTTCTGTTCAACTTCTGAAGCGCGTTTGTAATCCCCCTGCTGCTTGTAAAAAAGCATAGCGTTGTAGAGGGCATCTATGTGTGTGTTATCGATTGTGATGGCCTGTTCAAAAAAACGAGATGCATCCTCGGCTTTTCCCTGTCGGGCGTAAATAATGGCCGCATTGACGAGCGCAGGGATATAATCTTTCTTGACCTTGAGCGATTTTTCAGCATAGAAGGCTGCTTCATCGAGGAGGGACATTTTAAGAAGAATGCAGGTGATTTTATTGAGCAGTCGAACGTCATTTTGGTCAAACGCAAGTGCTTTTTTATACCATTTAAGTGCGCCTGCAAGATCATTTTTTGCTTCACAGGAATGTCCGGCATACAGATAGTAATCTGCCGATTCTTTTGTCGGATGCGAAGGTTCGGAAGTAATTTCGGTTTGTTGTATTTTTTTCGGCTCTACAGATACACTGGTATGATCCTGCGCTGTTTTATGTCGGGTTTTTTGTTGAATATCAGCAACGGGTTGAGGAGGCGGTGGTGATGATGGGGTCTCCGGAACATGAGTTTTCTTTTCAGTTGTAGTTATTTCACCAGGTGCGATGGTGGAATGCGGAGAAGAAAGATTTTCAGCGTTTCCTAACGGAGAGGGTTGGCTTTGTGTAACGGGTGTTTCAAAGGGCTGCGGTTGTTTGACAGGAGCGGGGGTTTTCTGTGTGTCCGACGGCATACTATACATTAAATATATTGCAATGCCTGCTAACAGACCGACGAGAATTATGCAGGCGGACACTACGATTTCATTACGGTAGTGGCGAATATTGCGTCGCACGTCGGATAAGATGTCGGTGTGTTTTTTTGTAACCGTTGTTGCAAGACCGGGGGGTATGTCTTCCGCGGGATATGATGAAAAAGCATGTGCGTTCTCCTCTGGTTCAAGTTCCAGATCGAGATAGACGGTATTCTCCTTATCATCGGTCACCGTTGCAATAATGCCGGGAACAACGTTTCGTTGT
>JAOAHH010000051.1 GCA_026415325.1 Thermodesulfobacteriota bacterium
ATAGGTAATCTTCTCCGTCTCAACAACAAGCAATATCTCCCCCTTCTTGACCTGCTCCCCTTCCTTCTTCTTCCACTCCGTAATCTTCCCCGTCTCCATTGTCAGCCCAAGCTTGGGCATCGTGACTTCAATCGCCATAGTTACTCCTTTCCATACGCCATCGCTCTTTGGAACGTTGCGCCGTGCACCTCACCCGAGCATCTGTTTAACTTTTGCGACAAGTTTTGTCGCATCTGGCAGATAGTGTTGTTCGAGCTTGGGCTGAAACGCGATATGCGTAAACGGAGCGGCAACACGTTCAACCGGCGCATCAAGCCAATCAAACATCTTTTCCTGCACCGACGCAGCGATTTCAGCACCGATACCCATGGTCTGCTTCGCTTCGTGAATAATGACCAGCCGGTTTGTCTTCTTAACCGATGCATAGATCGTTTCCATGTCAAGCGGATTGATGGTCAGTAAGTCGATGAGTTCTGGTTTGATACCATCTTTCTCCAAAACATCAACAGCTTTCAAGGCCTCTTGCAGCATACGACCAACACTGACAATCGTTATGTCGGTTCCTTCCCTGACAATTTCACACTTGCCGATCGGCGTAATGTAATCCCCTTCGGGTATTTCTGCCTTAATGCGATATGAGGAGAGCGGCTCGACATAAAGCACGGGATTGTCATCGCGGATAGCTGCCTTCATCAAACCCTTGGCATTCACCGGTGTGCTCGGCATCACAACCTTCAATCCGGGCATGGAAGCAAACCAGCTTTCAAGCGACGATGAATGATGCGGGCCAGCACCATAACCGCCAGCGGTCATCGCGCGCACCACCATCGGTACCTTCACCTGCGCGCCGAACATCCAGCGCATTTTCGACGCCTGATTGTAGAGCTCTTCAACGCAGAGCGTAATGAAGTTCATGAACATGATCTCAGCCACCGGCCGAAGCCCGGCTGCAGCAGCGCCAACACAGAGACCGATAATGGCCCCTTCGCTGATCGGTGTGTCCACCGCGCGTTCAGGACCAAATTCATCGATAATCCCACGGGTAACTCCGAACGGACCGCCCGGTTTGCCGACATCTTCACCGATAATAAACACCGTCGGATCACGCCGCATCTCTTCTGCAATAGCATGGTTAATAGCCCATTGAAACATGATCGGTTTTCCCATATATCTATCCTCCGCATTAACTGGTTGTTATCCGTAAAAGACGTCGATATGCGACGCTATCTCGTTATGCTAAAATGTCTTTGTACAGCTCCTCGATATCCGGTTGTGGACTCTGCCGTGCAAAAGCCACCGCTTCATCGACAAGGTTCTTGCATTCTTCTTTTATCTGCTGAATGCGTTTTTCATCGAGCACCCCTTCCTTAAGGAGCTTTTGTTCGTACAACACGATCGGGTCCTTTTTAAGCCATTCCTCAAGCTCTCCTGCGGGTCGGTAATTGCAGGGGTCGCCGATGAAGTGCCCATGATGACGATAGGTGATGCCTTCGATCATGTACGGCCCCTTGCCGGCACGACAGTGTTTCACAGCTTTTGAAACTTCCTCATACACCAGCTCGACATCGTTGCCGTCGATAGTCACACCGGGCGCACCGTAGCCGGCGGCACGGTCCGCCACGTGTTCGATTGGAATGTGGACGGACTTGTGCGTCATTTGCGCATAAAAATTAATGCTGCACACGAATATAACCGGCAATTTTAGGGTGGCTGCCATATTGAACGATTCATGGAATGCACCGGTGCCGGTGGCCCCGTCGCCGAAAAATACAGCGGTCACGTTTTTGGTCTTCTGGTATTTCTGCGCAAATGCCGTGCCGATGGCAAGCCGCATACCTTCGCCGACAATGCCGTTTGATCCCATACAGCCTGTCTTGACATCGGCAAAGTGCATCGAACCTGCCCTCCCTTTGCAGCAACCGTCGATGCGGCCGAACAGCTCTGCCATCATCGGCTTCAGGTCAGCACCCTTTGCAATGATGCAGCCATGGCCGCGGTGTGTTGTATAAATTGCATCATCAAACGTAAGGTTTGCACAGGTGCCGACTGCCATTGCTTCCTCACCTTGAGACAAATGCAAAAACCCGGGCATTTCCTTACCTGCCATAAAAATCTTGTGCGTTTCATCCTCAAAGGTGCGAATTTTCACCATGCGCGTAAATAGATCAATTTTTGTCTCTTTGCTGATCTTCATGTACCATCCTCCAGAAATCGATTAAAAGTTAGCTCCCTTGGTGCATCCGTCTATAAGAAAAACCGCGACAGTAAATAACTATCGAGGTTTATTGGTCGTTGCAAAGGGGCTGCATGGTTTGTGGCTTGAGGTGCATAGCGCAACATATAAGCCACAAACCATGCAGAATATTTTGTTACGGCAACACAAGATCAACGGTCCCTAACACACAGGGGCTGCCGTCGTTATTTTTAATCTTCATATCGCACACAAGAATCTTTTTACCGCCTTCGGTCTTCTTCTCTTTAACGGTAAGTTCGCTTGAAATCACATAGCCGGGCTTAACCGGTGCACGGAATTGCAGATCGATTTTTGTGCCTTCCAGTGGCCACAGAGTCCCCTGAATTGCGCAGATCGCCTGAAGCAGCGGTTCGACGTTGATCGTCCCATGTGCGATGGTTGATCCGCCGAACATCGGATTGTTCTTCATGCCCTCGACATCAACATGAATTGAGTTGTAGTCGCCGCTCAGATCGGCATATGCATTGATGAGCTCTTGTGTTACGGCAAGCGTTTTCGAGGGAAGTACATCCCCGATATTAACACTATTGAAATCTAGAGCGCTCATAGTTTCCTCCATCTAAATAAAAATATACGTGAGGGATTATTGCATCGTCGGCGGCAACAGAAAACTCATTTGAATGTCGACTATTTTTTCATTGTTCTGATTAGTTGCGTTCATATCAACATACAGAAATTTATTGATCCGCACCTTGCCGTCTTTTTCCTTTTTCACCTCTTTTTTGTCAGCGATGGAGAGCCGTGTTGTAATGGTGTCGCCGATTTTTGCCGGTTTATAAAAGACAATTTTATCCCCTGCCCTCACCGCTCCATCGATAAAAACCTTGCGATCCCAGCATATCCGCAACCCGAAAATATAGATCATACCAACCGGTACGTTCACCTCACCCGGATTAGTATCACCCATAAGTTTTGCAAATTTTTCAACCTCCTCCCTGGTGATTTTGTAGGTGCCGCCGCCGCAATCCCATCCCGGGGTCATTTCGGCAAACTTTAAATCAGGAAGCATCTGCGAAGGCCCAAAACTGGTGACAAGGCTTTTGTTAAATCGTTGTTCCATGATCGTGCCTCCTCGCTCGTGGCTAAGTTATGATGTGCACTGTTTGCAATAACCAACGGCCAAATCTACCGGCCGATAAAAATCGGGGTCTTCCGTGGCATGTATGGAAGACCCCGATGGTAATTAATACGACTTATTCTGACCAAGCATTACCTGGCCAATATAATTCCTGCACATCTCGTTGGTGATCGGAGCAAACACCAGTTGGCGGATGTCACGGTAGTACCGCTGGATATGGTATTCCATGGTAAAGCCGTATCCTGCAAGGATACGCATTGCACGGTCGGTGCACCGAAATGCCGCATCGGAAGTATACATCTTTGCCATGCTTGCAATCACGCCCACGGAAGGATCTTTGGGATTGTTTGCCTGCATCCATGCTGCTTTGTAAGTGATCAGACGTGACAGTTCGATCTCGGTTGCCATATCGGCGAGCTGATGTTGAATTGCCTGAAACTGTCCAATCGGCTTGCCGAATGCCTCACGCTCTTTTGCATACTGGTTTGCTTCCTCAAGGCAGCCCTGTGCAAGACCAAGGCAGATGGCGGAACATACAATGCGCTCATTATTCAGGGTGGCAAGCAGGTTGTACCAGCCTCTGCCGCGCTCGCCAAGGATCTGCTCTTTGGTGAGCTTCACATCCTCGAAAGAAACTTCAAATGATGCAAGGATATGGCTGCCGAGTTTTTTGATTTTATGATACGTAATGCCTTGGCAGAACCGTTGGTTCAGCAAATCGCCGTCGATTTCCTGCTGCCCGATATTGTCTCGGTCAATCAAAAAAATCGTCAATCCCTGTGCCGGTTTGCCGGGGACGTCATCAGTGCGCGCGATAAATACATCGGTATTGGCAACATGCAGGCCGGTCGTAAAAATCTTTGATCCGTTGGCGATGAACGTTCCGTCAGGCTGTTCCACCGCACGGGATTTTAGAGCTCCAAGAATATCTGTCCCACCGCCGGGTTCAGTCAGGGAGAGTGCGAAATTCCAGTCGCCGGCGATCAATTTGGGCAGATAATACTCTTTCTGCTTGTCCGTACCGTAATGCAGAATGGACATGCCGCCAAAGCAGACCCCGGTCAAATACGCAAGCCCCATTGCGGAAAAGCCGTTGGAGATTTCCTCCGTTATCAGTGTTTCATCAATGATGTTACCTCCGGTCCCGCCGTACTGTTCGGGAAAACATGCGCCAAGAATTCCTTCCTGGCCGAGCTTCTTCCATACATCCACTGGAAAATGATTTGCCTCATCCCATTCAGCTATTTTTTCCTTCGGCGTCTCTTTCTCCTTAAATTTTTTGAGCATGTCGAGCATCATTTTCCGCTCTTCTGACAAGCCGAAATCTACTGGGATCATAAAATCTGTTATCATTCCTGCCATACTATTCTCCTTTCCTTTGCTGGGTTACACCATCATGCGTTGCCAGCTGTTGTAGAGGTTGGATTACCGTAATGGAATTGGCATAACACATGCCAATTGGATACGCTCTCGGAGACTTTTAAAACAAAGCAAAATCAAAATGTTAAAACCGATTCACTTTCTTTCTGCCATGTAATAATGACTGGAAATTTCTGTAATTGGCCATTTTGACAAACATTGCGGTTGTGTTGGGAAAAAAATGACAATTTGTCAATAGTCTAACAAATTAAACGTAATAAGAAGTTAAATTTTATATCGAGCTTAAAGCCTTATGTCAAGGATATTTCACTGATGCATGGGGGAGCTAATATGACACACATCAGCAATATAGAGTGCTGTTCACGCCTCTTGTGATGCAGTGGTTACCTCATGGATCCAGGCAAGATATTGGGGTAACCCGTGCATAATAGGGGTAAAAACGATTTCGGGTACCTGATATGAGTGCAGCGTTTTGACCGCTTCAACAAGTTTAGGAAAAAGCCGGTCTGTCGTTTTAGCAAGCAATAAAATTTCGCGGTCATTACAGATGTTACCCTCCCACCAATACAGTGACTGGATCTCGGTAATAATC
>JAOAHH010000053.1 GCA_026415325.1 Thermodesulfobacteriota bacterium
ATCATGTGCCCTGTGCTGCTTCGTTTTTTTATTATAATACCATGCAAACTCAAGCAGCGCAAAGGCTCGGTAAACGGTTCCGTACCGATCCATAGACCTTTTGCGGTCAGGAGGTGCATCGTCAAAATAGCGTTGTTCAAAAAGTGCTGCTGCCGCGTCGTCCCGACAGAGAAAGAACTGGAGCCGGAAGTATTCAAGCAAAAACGGCAGATATTTGAGCGCCTCGGTGTCAATCAGCATAACACGGCGCTCAGGTATTGTTATCATGATATTTGCAGGATTGACATCGCCGTGGCATAAACTGTAATCCCCAACCGCTGAAAACGCTGCCTGCCGACGCTCAAACCATCGGATAAGAGCATTGCTGGTTATGTCTGGGAACGCCGTGCCCGACGCTTCTAAAATCCGGATGCGCTCTTTTGCTTTTCGAAGCATGTATGCTGTAAACCCAAAACGCCTGCCTGAGCGGAAACTTCCCCAGCGCGAACTTCGCAACCTATGCAAATTGGTGAAATAAGAGGCGACAGCCTTGATCGTTTCCGGGTCATTGCCCAATTCCTGCACCGGAACACCTGAAATTCGTTCTTCACACAGAACATAAGAGCCAAGCTTGGTAAACGTTTTTGTCGATGTGTCGGAAAAGTAAACCCTTGGGGCGGCAATACCGTAGCGCAAAAGAAAACGGCTGCCGAGCATGGTGTTCTGGATGCGGGTTTTGCTGGTAAATGCTTTGATGACAAATGATGGGCGTTCTTCAACCGTGAGATAAAAAACCCGGTTGCGCTCTCCGAGTTTTGCAGGGGCGAGCTCGAAACAGCGGCCGGCCATTCCTATGCGCGGCAATACTGTATGCGCGATATACTGTTGCAGCCTTTCAATATCGGTCGCGGTCATGTTGTTTGTTTTGCTTTCGCCCTGGACGCTTTAAGCTTTGTCGATCCTGCGTTTTACGGGGCGCGTCTCCCGCCATGTTAGGCGCCTGTTGACGCAAGAGCAGAAGTAGTATAATCTAATGCCGTCTTTTTTTCATGTACAATTTTTATCCGAATAGGTTATTGGCCATGCTGAAAAACCCTGATGCTCTTCCGCTTGACCGTTTCCCCGCTCATGTGCGCGACTACCTTATCCCGCGCTACAGCGGCGATGTGGTGTATGAGTGCATTGGCTGCGGCATGACCGCCGGCCTTGATCGGTTTCTTTACACCTGCCCGCAGTGCAAAAGCCTGCTACGGCTCCGTGATCGGGCGTTTGATGAGCTGAAAAAGGTCCCCGGGAGTCTCTGGCGCGAGATATTTGACTTTCGTCGGATGCTGACCCTGGAACCACTCCGCGGCATTTTTCTTTTTAAAGAAATTCTTTTCCCGACAATTCCCCTTGAGGATGTGGTGTATCTTGGCGAGGGGCACACGCCGCTGGTACGCGCCAACGCTGCATTGAGCAAGCAGGTCGGACTCGAGTTTTTTGTAAAAAACGACGGGCTCAACCCTTCGGCAAGTTTCAAAGACCGCGGCATGGCAAGCGCCATTAGTTTTATCAACTACTCGATCCGCACGCGCGGTATCACCGAACTGCTCGGCATCTGCGCATCGACCGGCGACACTTCGGCTGCAGCGGCGTTATATTTAAGTTATCTTGACAAAAACATCGTGCGCTCGGTCGTACTGTTGCCGCAGGGCAAGGTGACGCCGCAGCAGCTCTCCCAGCCGCTCGGCAGCGGCGCTACGGTAATCGAGGTGCCGGGCGTATTTGACGACTGCATGCGGATTGTAGAGGAGCTTGCCGAGCGTTATCAGGTCTGCCTGCTAAACTCAAAAAACCCGATCAGAATTATGGGGCAGAAATCCTATGCGTATGAGGTTGCCCAGCAGCTCGGGTACGATACCAAACATCTTGTCGTCATAGTACCGGTCGGAAACGCTGGCAACGTCACGGCAATTATGGAGGGTTTTTTAGACCTCTACCGGCTCGACATCATCCCAGAACTTCCCTGCATTGTAGCGGTTCAGAGCAGCCATGCAAACCCCGTTGCCGTGTGGCGCGCGCGCGGAGAATATATCCCGATGAAGGTGCGGCCGAGCGTTGCACAGGCTGCCATGATCGGCGATCCGGTGTCTTTCCCCAAAGTGCGCTGGCTTGTTGAAGAACATTTTTCCGATCGGTTTTTTGCCGTTGAGGTGAATGAGCAGGAAATCATCGAGCACATGCTGCAGGCAAACCGCTGCGGCCATGTGGTCTGCACGCAAGGCGGCGAATCTATAGCAGGCCTTTGCAAAGCGGTTGCCAGCGGTATTGTCGAAAAAAATCAGACCGTTGTCGTTGATTCTACGTCGCATCAGCTCAAATTTGCAAACTTTCAAGACATGTATTTCAGAAACGCTTTTCCGCCCGAATACGAAATTACGCCGCGCGATGATCTCATCAATAAACCCATTGCACTGCCCGCTTCAGCCGACGCCATTGCTTCATTTTTGAAGCTGAAGGAAAAATAATACGAGGCAAAGGGTAAACAATAACCCTTGACGGTTTCTCTGTTTACGGTTCGCCTCTTACTGCCCACTCTCTCTTGCCTTTTCACGAGATGACCCACACCACCGGCAGCACCGCACAGAGAAACACCGCTGTATTGACCACAAACAGGCTTGACGCAAACCTGGCATCAAGACCGAACAGTACCGCCGTAACAACTGAATAGACTGCCGAAGGCATACAGGACTGCAGCAGGATGACGGCTTTCATGTTCTGCTCGATCGAAATGATGTTTAAAAGCCCGGCTGCTGCTGCCGGAACCGCGATGAATTTTATTGCAGCAAGCACGAGGTGTTGCCGCAGCAGCAAACGAAATCCGGGTGCGACAACGTTCATGCCGACCGTAAGGTAATAAAGCGCAATTGACAATGCAAGAAAAGCGTCGACCGGAAACGCGACGGTTGGCCGCTCAATATCCATCCCCTGCAGCAATGCTGCAACGGCAAGCGCGGCAAGCGGCATATTACGAGTGTCGAGAATATAATCACGAAGAACGCTCCCCTGTTGGCGCGTTCGTGTAATTGCTTTGAGGCTCGGGAAAACAAACCCGTATAGGTAGGGGATAAAGTAAAGAACCATGATTATAGAAAGCCCAAGCCCCCGTTCGCCGAAAAACAGATAACAGAGAAAGCCGCCCATGGTGAACCCGTGGTTCGAGAGTGTAGCGCTCACCAGGAATGTTATGGCGCGTTGCTTCGGAAGTTTAAGAAGGGGGAGTATTATTATGCCTGCGATAAGTCCGCATACGGCAAGACCAAGTCCTGCAATAGGCATGAGCACGAGGTCGCGCGAGAACTGCAGCCCCCATACGCACCAGATGACGATCAAAGGCTCGATGAGGGTTATGTTTAACCGCAATAAGCGTCGGGTGAATTGTTCCGGATCAGCCACTCGACGGCGCAGCATAACCCCAGCGCCAAAGGGAAGGATAATAACAGCCTGAAAAACGGCAAACGCACTTACCGGTGACATGTTTCATGGAGCCAGTGAGATATTTTTTACCGCAGACTGTATCATATTACGAGGGTGTGGTATATAAGTTAATGGTGCGGAGCGTGGATCGTGGTTCGGGACTTATGAAGGGTGGTCGGTAGGCAAACTTTCTTCATTGCCTTCGGTCACTGCTCTCCGCTGTATTCTCGCGGACACGGCTCATGGCCTGATTTTTCAACTGGCACGTACGATGAAAACCATTACCCTCGGCACAACCGGCTTGCAGACCGCGGAGCTCGGATTCGGCGCTATGTATTTACCGCGCGTCTCAGTGGCACAATCCGAACGCGTCATCAAAAGAGCCCTTGAGCTCGGCATCACCTATTTTGATACCGCCGCCGCATATCAGGACAGTGAAGAGAAACTCGGCAAAGTACTTTCTAAGATATCCGATCAGGTTATCGTCAGCTCTCGTTCGATGGCGTATAAAATGGGTATCGAGGCGTTTCAGCAAGAGTTTGACCAGAGCCTGCGGCGGCTGCGGTGCGATTATTTTGATTTTTACGGTTTTCACGCGGTCAATCAGCCGCCCGATTTTGAGCAGGCAATCGGTGCGCCGCTTGAGTTTTTACGCGAGCAGCAGCAGCGGGGCAGGGTACGACATATCGCCATTACCGGTCATAATCCCGTGACATTGGTGCGCGCGCTCAAGACCGGTGCATTTGCAATGGCAATGTTTCCCTTTAATGTTATCGAACAGGAGCCGTTGCATGACCTTTTTGCCGTTGCGCGGGAGCTTGGTGTTGCGACCTCTATTATGAAGCCGCTTGCCGGAGGAGTTATAGAACGCAAAGCGCTTGCATTCAGATTCTTTTTTACGCATGATCCGGGTGTGATTACGCCGGGCATGGCATCGGAGCAGGAGGTTGAGGAAAACGTTCGTATTTTCATAGAGCGACGCCCGCTTGTTGCAGATGAGCTGCAAGAGCTTCTTAACGAGGTCGCCCTGCTGGGCAAAGAGTTTTGCCGCAGGTGTTCCTATTGCATGCCCTGTGAACAGGGGATTATGATCCCGTTTGTGCACATGATTTACCTGAAGTGTTGGGGTAAGCCTATGAACGATGATGTTCTGTACACACTTGGGCTTGGCAAACGGATGTTGCCGCTGCTTGAGAAGTGCACGGCATGCGGCACCTGTGTTGAGAAATGCCCCTACAGTATTCCTACGCCGCGGCGTGTTCAGGAGGTTTTGGAACTTCTGAAATCAATGCCTGATGAGCTTTCCTAAATCGTCTCATTTACCTGGGCAAACGAACGCGGCAGTTTCCAGCGCCGATGAAGCCACCCAAACCACAGCTCGGGATATCTTCGTACCAAAGCCTCAAGAAAATCATTATACTGCTGTGTATTGGCAAGGATATCGTGCTCACGGTTTCCGGTATTAATCAGCGGAAACGGTTCACCGATGATAAGCCTGTGGCGGCGAAATCCATGATCCGGCATCATATAGGCCGGAAACACAGGACAGCCTGTTTTCAGTGCAAACACTGCAGGCGCGCCGTAGGTTGAAGCTGTTTTTCCGAAAAAGGTTGCCGGCACGCCTGATCTTCCTGCGTTCTGATCAAAGAGGATACCTACGGCGCGCCCTTTTTTTAAATTTCCAAGAACGCGTCTGAGCGCCTGTTTGCTGGGTATGAGTTCAAGCCCGCTTTTTTCGCGCGCAGCAATCAGGGAGCGGTCGATATATGGATTTTTGAGCGGTTTGTAGATAACCGATGCCTGCACCAGATAAGCACCGAACGTGAAACTTGCAAGCTCCCACATCCCAAAATGCGGCACGAGAAATATGGCGCCGTTTTTCGATGCTTTTGCACGTTCCAGAAAGTGTTTGCCTTCGATCGTGATATTACGCTGCACATCTTCTGAGGTAAAAATTACCGACTCAATAAAAGCTTCCCCAAGAAGTTTTAGAAGTTTGTGGATGATGGTATGGCGTTGAGCTTCTGTGAGCGTATTACCGAACGCACCGGCGAGGTTGTCGTGGGCAAGACGAATGCGACCAGGCAGGACATAGCGAGCGGCAGAGCCTATCCACCGGCCAAACCGCAGGCTCGCTGCCGGAGGAAGAAAGCGTATACCTGCACACAGGCACTGCAATCCGGCATATTCAAAACGATATCTGATGTCTGATCGAAAGGGCATGGGAGCTTCGGTAAAGGTTAAAAACTATGGAGCACGGGCAGCTTTGTTTTTATGTCCCTTCTGACAGGAAGGGGTTGGGGGAAGGCGTTCCGTTTCATGCTTGACCCATTACGTTTTTTGTTCACCTCCGTGATCCGCGCATGCCGAGTGGATAGCCTTTAAGGATCCAAAGCGAACGAATACGCTCCATTTTTTCAAGCATGCGCAGGCGTTCATCGTCAATGGTTGACGGACTTACCTTGCGCCAACATTTATACACGCCTGAAATGTCGATATTTTTTAGAAAACCATGCAAAACCCGTGGGATACTATCGAGAAACAGACTTGACTGAAAATCAAGCAATGCCGGCTCTACGGCATTGGTGACAAGAATGTTCCGCATGTACCGGATATCAAGGTGTACGATATTCCGCTTATGCATTTCCCGAACAGTATCTTCAAGTGCAAGAAAAAACTCGGCACCGATTTTTTGTTGCTTCCGGGCAATTTTCAGGTTTGTTCCAGGGATAAAACGATAACAGAATGCAAACGGGTCAAGCATAAAAGGGTCTTGGGGGATCCCTTTAATGCCCTGAAGCCGCTCAAGGACGCGGCATTCGCGCGATGCCATCCATCTCCCCCACGTTTGTCTGACCGGTGCGGGGCAGGCAGAAAAGTCTTTTATCATCCAATGGGTGCCGTTATGTTCGTAGCGGAGAATGTCGGCATTGCCCCAGCGACCACGGCTGACAACAGGGGCATGGTGTTTGGAAACATCCGCTCTTGTGAAAGGCTGTGTCATCGGCGTACAGACGTTTGTGTTTGATGGTTGCTGCAGCTGATGAGGCTACCAGGAGAGCCTTCCAAGGATAAACAGTATACCGGTGATAATTACAAAAACAGCTCCGGCAATGCCGAGCGCTGCAGCAATGAGCAGGGTAGTGCCTGCCATGTCGATCAGCATCGATTCTTGATATTCTGTGAATGTTGTATTAAAGAGTTTTTTAAGACCGTTTACCATAAATCGCGCCTGTTCTGGAAACGGGGTTCTGCTAATGCCCTTAACGATAAACCACACTGCCAAATAGAGGATCCAAACGATCGGGAAGCCGATGATAAAGCCGAGCAGCCAGTATTGCACATGATGTTCATGGGTGGTGGCGCTGAGCAGAAAACCAAAACACACACCGATTATGATTGAAGCTGCTGCGGTAATTTTTTTTGCCACCGAAAAGAAGTTCATGGAACTCCCCATGCCATGAAAGTGTTTAAGAGAATGGGTTTTTAAAAAATCAGAATCAAAAAAATCTCACGATTGAACTGAAAGCATGGCTTACGCGCTATTAACCAGTTCCGATACTAAATCATTTTTTGTAACAGTACAAGATTTTATTGTTTTTTCTTGACTGGGGAAAGACTTTTATATAATTATGTTAAAAAATCGTTAAGTTAAAAATCCTTCATCAATGGGGAGGCTTTATGAAAGAAAGCAGAATCTTAAAAAGGGGATATGTCCCATTCTCAATGCTCTCTACTTTTATTCTTGGTTGTATGCTTTTCTTGCCATCAGTTGCAAAAGCTGCAGACGCTGTTTCGCTCTACCTTGAACTCAGCAGCACCACTGCAACCATCTGGCCCGGCGGCGGAAGCGACTACGTACGTGGCAGGGTCATTCTGCTTGACGCGAACAGCGACCTTGCCACAACGTTTGCCGGCCGTCCGATTGCCGACTGCCAGCTTGTGTTTCAGTCACAGCGCTTCGGCTCGGATGTGCGTTTTTCCTTCCAGCCGGCAACGGACGTAGAACTTACTGGCAGTGATTGGGAAGCTGCAGCAGAATCTGTTTCAAAACGTCCCGAGCATGCATGGCAGGAGTTTGCAGTCAGCTATGACAATGTCAAGGAAATCGATGATGATACCTTGATCGTCACCCTCAAAACCGGCACTGCTACGCTTGCGGTCCAACGCGGTATAAAGGTACAGGGACCTCCTGCCAATTGCTATGTGGTGCGAACCGGCGGGCTGGTTTCGGTGAATCTGCTCGGCGAAATACCGAGCAAGAAAAATGACGGTGGCAGTGTGAAAACATCAGGATCATCTACGGTTGTTGATGTATATGGAGCATTTTACAATAAAGCAAATGGGAAATACTATTATACCAATAACCTGCCGGATGATTTTACAACTGTGAAGGTTTCAAGTACTGAAATTTTATTAGTCAATGGTCATGGCCAGGCTAACATCAAAATAACAAAGGATTCGGATAAGAAAAACGAACCGGGTAAATTTAACAGTGAGTATGCAAACGGGATTGATGTTGATTTTTCTGCATCACCTAAAACAAGCGATACCGCACGCTGGATCGGGATGCAGTTTGGTGATGTAACAACAACAAGTACTGGGGATGAATACATATATGCAAGCGGACAGAGTGTGTTGTCAGAAGGCAGCAGCGATACAAAGAAGGATACATCAAAGTACCGGCCGACCTTGGTTGCTAACAAAATTATTATTGTTGGTTTGCCAGTCAACGAGGTCGATGAGAATGCTAATCATAAAGAAGCCGGGTTCGGAGGGGTGAACAAAAACCCCGGAACTGCAAATATACAACCGGACGACGCATTTATTCTGCTTGGCAATGACAAGACAAAGAAACCATCGCGCTTTAAGACAGCCGGAAAAGCAAATAAAACTTATATCTACGGTGCTATTGTCGGCTTTAACGGAGATGCTCCGGCTCCGTTTGCGCAGGGGTTGACGGCAACATTTTATCTAAAAAAGAAAGGCGATACAGCGGTTAATGCAAGCGGTGCAATTCTGCGGGCGGTAACTTTAACAGATAATAGCAATAAACCTGTATATTATCCTCCTTTTTCGTCGACCTGGCCGGCTTCTGGCAAGCTAACAAGTGACGGCACCGCCTTCAAGACCAAGTATGCATATCAATGTTTCTTGCCATTCCAAATTACGGTAACACAAGACAACGGTGATCCTCAGCTTGAAAATTTATACATTAACAAAATAGAGCTGAGGGATAGTTCAGATAATGTTGTTGGGGAGATCCCCCGTTCGGTTTATGAAGACATTAATTCTGCCGACGAAGGCGTCACCTTCGTCGCTCAAAACAAAGTCGGCGCGATTACCCTTACCGACGTATCCAATCTTAACGGTGCTAATGCAGGCGACGATGCTGAGATTAAAATTAAAGGCATTAATGGAGAGAAAGATTTTGACCTGCGCGTAATAAAGAGTAGTGATTTAAAAATCGGGGAGAAGGGGTCGTCTTCACCGGGCACAAGCATTACGCTGCCTGCGGGCAGCGACGGCGTTGCAAAAAAGGAGGTGGCTTTCTTTACCGCAGTTTCCTCCGTGCCAAAGGGGACGACAGATGTAGCGGCAATAATTTTTGCTTTCAAGGGTATCGATGATAGCACCAATGTTGTTCAGGGCTATCCACGTATTCCGGGCGAAAAAATCGTAATGCAACCTGCAAAACCGAGCAAATTTCCGATCTCATCGCTGAGCGCAAGTCATGCAACAATCAAAAGTTATGTAGATCCAGCATATGATCATGACACACTTTTTATAAAAGATGCGGCGAGTTGTTCGGATGCTTTCGGCAATTCCTATTCAAAGGATTACAATTCAGGACTTAAAGACGCCGATCTTTCTGTAGGGGTGTATATCCCAAACGACGACGGCTCGGCGTCCTCATTGCCGTTTCCCGGCGCATCAGCAAAGATTGACGAGGGCAAAAATATACTGGTGAAATTTGATCCGGAGCGCATCACTACAGGGCAGGAAACCGCTGTTTTGAAAATTGCCTCGCGCGACGGATCAAAAACCGCTGAAACAAG
>JAOAHH010000073.1 GCA_026415325.1 Thermodesulfobacteriota bacterium
CGCTATACGCCGGATGCACAGGTGTTTACGTGGCTATATCGGATTGCGGCAAACCACTGCTTGAATTTCATACGTGATAGAAAAAATCAGCCGCTCGCTCAAGCCCTTCCGCAGGATGCAGCCTTTGACACGCCAGTCCACGGTTGTCAGTTTGATCGTCTCGAGCATGAAGAGCGGGCGCAAGCGGTTCGACAGGCCATTGACCGTCTTCCCAAACGACAGCGTATGGCACTTTTGCTGCTGCGATTTGAAGGGATGAGCTATCGCGATATTGCACAGGTGCTCGGGTGTTCTGTTGGTGCGGTCGAGTCGCTGGTTGCGCGAGGCATGGCTTCATTAAAAGAATATCTTGCAGCTTATAAGGAGCAATAACATTATGCTGTGCAGGACCGTCCGCAAAAAGCTGAAAGCATATAACGATGGAGAACTCCAAGGCAGGCAGCAACGTTGTATCGCAGATCACCTCACACGGTGCACGGCGTGCGCGGCAGAGGCAAAACACCTGTCCGATGCATGGGCGGCGCTTGAGGTGTTGACCGATACCGGCGCATGCCCAGACCTAATCGATCGGGTACTTACTCGTATTCAAGAGCATGGGCGGCAGCACGCCCGCCGGATTATTCCGGTGCCTTTCCTTCAGCTGACATTTGCCCATGCCGTGATGTGCGCCATGGTGGTGGGTTTTTGCACCGGTTTTTTGGGGGGCACGCTGTACCCTGCCGGCACGTATAAAAGTGTTTGGGCAGAAGCATTGTCGGAACAGGAACAATACGTTGATGTTTTTTCCGAGCTCCCAGCGGCTTTTCCGGGCAGTATGTTGGCATCACTTGGTGATGATGAAGGCGAGGAATAAATCATGAATAGCGTATGGATAAAAATACTTTTGGTGTTTTCGCTTGCATGCAACTGTACAATTGCCGGTGCGCTTACCTACAAATATTTTTTTGCGCCAGAACAGCCGCCGCCAATGCCGGGGCAACAGTTGCCTCCCGGCGGCTTGTTCGGCCCTGAAGTGCGGCTTGAGATGAGGAAAAAGATCGAACCGTTACGGCGGCATATTCAAGAAGCGCGGGCACGCATTGTGGAACTTTTACGTGCAGACACTCCCGATCGGGAGAAGATTTATCGGGAAATAGATGCGATCAGTGCCTCTCAAGCAAGTATTCAGCGTGCGGTGATGGATCAACTCATTCAGGATTTGCAGCGCATGACACCCGAACAAAAAACAGCATATCTTGACGCAATGAAAGACCAGCGGTTTTGGAGGGGTGTGTTCGGCAAGGGGAGGGGCAGACACGGCAGACAGGGGTTTCGTGAGGCGCCCCCCCTGCCCCCTCCTGACATGCCGCCGGAATAAAGGCGAAGGTTTTTCTGTGCGGCTGTGTTTTACTCTCTGGAAGCAATAACAAACCATTGTATGTCGGAGGTGATGCTATGAAAAAGTCATTGTCAGTAGGACTCGTCATAACCCTTATGTTATTCGGAGTTGCGTTTGCAACAGATGCCGAGGCGCAGTTCTGGAAAGGCAAGGGGCATGGGAGAGGCATGGGGCCTGGAGAGGGGCCATTTCCATGGTGCCCGCCCGGCTTAAATCTTTCCCCGGAGCAGATCGAGCGTCTTCAAACCTTGCGGAGCAAGTTTTTCAACGAAACAGCTTCCCTCAGAGCCGAACTTTATAAGAAGCAACTTGAACTTGAAACGCTGTTTACCGATCCTTCACCGGATGCTCAAAAAGCAGGGAAATTGCAGGCTGATATTTCAGACATTGAAGGAAAGATTGACCAAAAGCGTATTCAGGCGCAGCTCGATGCCCGCAAAATTCTCACGCCTGAACAAATTGCGCAGCTGCCGCCAGGATGCACGCTTGGCTTTGGCCCTCCGGGCTGCAGAGGCTTTGGCCCGCGCGGCGGCTGCGGCTTTGGACCGGGATACGGGAGAGACATGTGGTGAATATAAGTTGTTTTAAAAAGTACACTAAAAAACCCGCCATAACGGCGGGTTTCTTAGTGTACTTTTTTGCTATCGATGTTGTAAAAGCAATGTGCCAGGAACACACTGCTGTTTCTATGGCAGGCTGTATGAGTTTTTATATTGACAGTGTAGAGGCATGACTCTATCATCCTCCGATTCAGATAGTTTTGTTGTCAACAGTCCGACAGAAGGAGACACGGTTATGAAGGTTTTTGCATTTGTAGGAAGTCCACGGAAACGGGGTAACTCGGATATATTAGCCGACGCTTTTCTTGAGGGTGCAGCAGCGGCCGGCGGCCAGGTCGAAAAATTTTTCTTGGCCGATCTTAACATCAACCAGTGCAAAGGATGCTTCAGAAACTGTATGACCAAGCCCGGCATGCAATGCGCCGTATATCGGGATGACATGGATATGCTGCTCGAAAAAATTGCGTCGGCGGATCTCATGCTGTTTGTATCGCCCCTCTACTGCGCAACGTATTCGGCAATCATGGCGCGCTTTTTTGAGCGCTGCCTTCCGCTGTGGGAGGTAGAAATCGTGGGTGAGCTCGGCACAATGGATGCATTGCGCTTCATCAATAATCCGGCAAAAGGAAAAAAGGCGGTCATTGCACTGGTGCAAGATTTGCGCGACGCACGCGCCGGCGAGCTTGCATTCAAAGCCTATGAGCATAATTTGGGGAGCACCTATATGATGGAGATCGTCGGGCGGATTCATGTGACCGATGTGCGCGATATAGGGGATATTGCGAAAAAGAAGGACCGGCTTGACGAGATTAGGGCGCTTGGCAAAAAACTTGTAACCGGTTGATCATGCAAAGAAACTGTTAGGACAGAGAGGAGGTGCTCTTCCGCATATTCATCAGGATTTCGTCGATCTCCTTCTGTGTCTTGATGTCAGGCGCAGGAATGCCAACTGCGGTCATACAGATATCAAGACGCTGCTCCAGCAACGGTATCATGTGTTCGGCTTCCTTGATGGCATCAAGGTTTGCAAAGCACTGCATGAGCGTGGCAACGACCAAGTTCAGGTTGCTGATAACGATTCGTATGGAGAGGTCGTGGATTTCGGCGCAGCGGGTTGCAAGGAGTGAGGTTTTGCGCGAGAGTTGGGTGAATTGTTCAAATCCCATCGAAGCGGTCCCGCCGATTAATCGGTTAAGTTTCTGTGCAAACTCTCTGAGCTTTACTGCTTCTCTTTGATTCGGGATGCCTACCAGTTTTAGCGATTCACCGATTTTTTGGAGGTCTTCGAGCAATTCACGTGATTCTTCGATAAAATAGGTGAGCACGTCGTCGTGGAAATTTGGTTCATCGGCAAGGTTTTCGGTTATTCTAATCGCAATGCCATCATCTGCAACTTCAAGAGAATTCTGAGGAAATGTTCGCGTTGCATCCCGATATGCTCCGGTCGCCTGTTTGATAACGGTCTGGACGGTCTGTTCAAGTTGGCGTGAAATCGATTTTAAAACTTGATGCATAAGCTGAGGCCGTTTCATCAGAAGCTCGTGGAGTACGTTTGGGGCATAGGATGCAACGCGTGCAGCGGTCATGGCAACGGCCGAGATCGTGTAGGGTTGCTGGAGAAAAACGTATTCAATGCCGAACAGATCGCCTGTTGTGAGCAGCCTGACCCTGATACCTTCGCCAAGGATCTCAACAGCGCCTTGCAGGACGACGTAAAAACGATCGCATGGATGACCTGTGGCAACAATCACGTCGCCGGCACTGTGCTCACGGATAACAACATTTGCAGATGCGCTTTCTGGTGTTATCTGTGGTTTGTTTTGCATACCGGTTACCTGCACGAGCTGATGATGGTGACACGTTAAATATCGTATCAGTGTGCGATGAGCTTAAGTTTGAATTTTATACCAAGCGCTGCACAATTTTTTCTGTTGCATTCCGGTTGAGAGGGGATAGAGTATCAAACCGCAACGACCACACAGAGGCATATCCATAGGTGCAATAAATGACACGAATTCGATCTTTTGTCATAGTGCTCTTAGCAATCTGCAGCGAACTGTTGCCTTTTAATTTAACTTATGCGCTGGCGGTCCAGGGCGAGCTTACAACCGTCAACGGCATTCGGGTGCTGCGGCTCAGCGGTACGCCGTATGAAATGGGCTATGCTCACGGCGCTTTGCTTGCCGAAGATATCGTCATGCTCCTTGAAGAGTATATGCTCGGCACTCTGGTCGATGTTGACAACTATAGCAGAACGCGGTTGTTACTGCAGCGTTATACCCATATGCCGCCTGCATATTGGGTCGAGCTGCAAGGCATGTATGACGGTATGCGTGACGTGCTTGGAAGTGAAGGGCTGTACAGTAAGAAGCTTCACGGTTTGTTTCAGCCGGTTGATTTGTTCGCATGGAATATGGTACCCGAGATTTTCAGGCTTTATTTTTCCTCGCGCGGAGACGTGCAGGCGTGCTCATCGATATCGGGTTGGGGGGCAGGGACATCCGATGGCAGGCTTGTATTTGCCCGGAATCTTGAATTTGGGTCACCGGGTGATGTGCTTGAACAAACTCCGTTGATCATCGCCTACAAACCTTGTGGATTGTTTCGGCACGCATGGGTTTCAATCACATGGCCGGGATATATCGGGTGCCTTACCGGCATGAATGAAGCCGGTATCGGCGCGGCACTAAATCTCGGCAATGCGCAGCCGGAGCTCGATGAATTGCTACTTAATATTGACGGTGTGTATATCGGTATCCCACTCTGGTACGGGTCGATAACGTTTACCCTGCGGCAGGCGCTTGAACAGTGGTCACCGCTCTGGAGTTGGCGGGATCCGCTCACGCACATTTTTCATCTGGTGCGGCGCAATCCGGTTGCAGGTTCCTTTGACATCCATGTATTTGCTCCTGCAACCTTCACAGCCATGACCGGAGGACTCGCTGCTGCGGTGATCGAATGCAATAACAGGGGGACGGCATTGCGCACCGCCGCTGACAACAGAGCCGCGGAACCGACGCTCGATACTAATTACTTTCTTGTTGTTACCAACCATCATCGCAAACTGGTCGAGCCGGTGCCCTGCCGTCGTTATGAGCGACTTGTTGAACTACTCAATGAAACGGATACACTTGATATGGCAACAGCGCTTGCGTACGAGCAGGAGGTTGCGCAGCGTCGCGAGCCGTTCAATACAGTACATCGGGTCGGTATGATGCCCGATGTCCGAGAGCTCTGGATAGGCTTTGCGCGGGACGGTATGCCGGCAGCTGATGTTCCGCCGGTGCATATCACATGGGAGGATCTGTTTCGATAAATGACGCGGGCCGCACTAAATAATACCGATCTTTTTCAAATGCCGTGACGATCACCCCGCCGATGCAGGGCCGAACGAGTAACGCTTTTTCCGAGGAGTCAATCAGGTTGAAAAACTCAACGCATCCGCTGCTGATTCGTACCGACGGCGCGATGGAATACGGGGCATGTTCCCATGCCGCATCGGCGCGGAATGCAGGAGCAGCAAAGTTTGCGTGCACCGCAGTCCAGGTGCGCAGCAAGTCGTCAAACGGTTCGATCGGTGTGCCGTACATCTTGGCAAGGCCGTTGATTATGGCCGCACCCATTTCTTTTGGAAATGCTCCCCATCCATCGGGCTCTTTCCGGCGATAGTCCGGATGCGCAATAAGCGCCTGCTCCTGTTCAGGAGTGGGGAGGAGCGGCGGGGTAAAATCAACAGGTGTGATTGTTGTTGCAAGAAAGGCCTGAAAATCAGGATCAAGCGGCTGCGATGATGCAATCAAATACTTGCCTGCATGCCGTGATGCCCGATACCACGGTGTTGCATCATGTTTGCATATTACCTGCCATATCTCAGGCGCAGCATACCCGATATCGACACGAATCGCTTCACAGGGATTTTGTTTGGCCGCAACCATGCAAACGCCCCGCGCTTCCATACGCTCCTGCAACCGTCTGAAGGCTTCGGTGTCTAACCAGTAACAGTATTTCCATACAGTCTTCATTATGGCGCACCCCACCTCTTTGATGTACCCTTTTACTATTAACCCAGCGTACCGATTTTTGCAAGGATGGCATGTTAGTTCCCCTTTATCTATTTACAATGCCCTTTTTTTGTGTCAATCTTTAACAAATACAGCAGAGGAGGCTCCCTCGTGAGTGAAGCAGCGCGCGGTATGACGGAAACGGTGTTCAACATTGCCTATCTGTTTATCGTTTGGTGGTTGGTGATTGCGATGTGGCGGCGACGCTCGCTCGTTTTGGCGCACGACCAGCCGGTTGCGCGGCTGATTATGTGGGCGTTTTTCTGGTTGGGGCTTGGCGATATCGGCCATGTCGGATTCAGGGTGGTCGCCTTTGCGCTTGACGGGCCCGCCACAGCGGTTACTGTGTTCGGGACAAAGCTATTTCTTGCACCTCTGGGATCGCTTGCAACTGCCATTACGTTTACGTTTTTTTATGTCATCATGATCATGCTCTGGCATGACCGTTTCAAAAAGCCTTACGGTTTTGTCGGTACCACTGTGTTTGTGCTCGGTGCAGCGCGTTTGCTGATTATGGCTTTGCCATGGAATGACTGGAACAGCCTGCAGCCGCCGTTCTTTTGGGCGATTGCCCGGAATATCCCCTTAATGTTAATGCAGCTTGCGGTTGCATACCTGATGCTGCGTGATGCTGTAGCATATCGCGATACTACGTTTCTGTGGATCGGTACCATGATTGTAGTATCTTTTTTGTGCTATGCACCGGTGATCTTCATGCAGCAGAAGTTCCCTGCGGTTGGCATGTTGATGATTCCCAAGACCATCGCATACCTTGTGATTGCAGTGATCGGGTTCTGCCGATATTACCGCTGCGCTGCTGTGCCGATCAGCAATACCGGAGGTATCGTATGAACAAAAGCTTTCGGATTTAGCAGCAATATATGCCGTGGCGTGTCCATAAGACTCCGTACGGCAAAACAGGGAAGGAAAAGGCATGAATGTGTTATTGATTTATCCGCGGATTCCCCGCACATTTTGGAGTTTTACCTACTCGCTGAAGTTTATCAAAAAAAAGGCCGCATCGCCGCCGCTCGGGCTTTTAACGGTTGCAGCAATGCTGCCTCGGGAGTGGAACAAGCGACTTGTGGATTTGAACGTCACGAATCTTACCGATAGCGATCTTGCATGGGCAGACCTTGCCTGTATCAGTGCTATGGCAGTGCAGCGGCAATCTGCTGAGGAGGTCATCCAGCGGTGCAAGGCTCACAGTACCACTGTTGTCGCAGGCGGTCCGCTGTTTACAACAGAACATGAGAAGTTTGGGCAGGTGGATCATTTTATTCTCAACGAAGCGGAGCTCACGTTACCCCTTTTTCTCGAGGATTTTGCTGCAGGACGGCCGCAGCGACTGTATGCAACCGAGAATTTTGCTGATCTGACAACAACACCCGTCCCGCTCTGGGAGCTCGCAGATATGAAACAGTATGCCGAGCTGAGCATTCAATTTTCACGGGGATGTCCGTTTGATTGTGAATTTTGCAACATCACCGCGCTGCTTGGACGCCGGCCACGGATCAAAACCGCAACGCAAATCATTGCAGAGCTCGACCATGCATGCGGCCTTGGATACCGGGGAAGCGTATTTATTGTGGATGACAATTTCATCGGGAACAAGGCGTATCTCAAGCAGGAGCTTCTTCCCGCGCTTATTCGATGGCAGGAGAAAAAACCCGGGATGACATTTCATACCGAAGCATCGATTAACCTCGCTGATGATGCTGAGCTTATGCAGATGATGGTAGCAGCAGGGTTTGATACGGTATTTATCGGTATTGAAACGCCGGATACAGACAGCCTGATCGAATGCAGTAAGCTGCAGAATAAAAATCGCGATATGGTTGCTGATGTTAAAAAGATACAGCGGGCTGGGTTGCAGGTGCAGGGCGGTTTTATTGTGGGATTTGATCATGACGGTCCGAGCATTTTTCAGCGGCAGATCGATTTTATACAAAAAAGCGGCATTGCAACGGCAATGGTGGGATTGCTGCAAGCAATCCCCGGCACCCGGCTCTATGAAAGGCTGAAGCAGGAGGGGCGTCTGCTCGGCGAGGTAACCGGCGACAATGTTGACGGCACGACCAATGTGCTTACCCGTATGAATCTGGATGCATTGCGTTCCGGTTATCGATCCATGATGGAACACCTGTATGCTCCCCGGAACTACTATACGCGCGTGATGAACCTATTGCGGGAATATAAGCCACCGGTTGTCAGCATGAGTTTAACAAGGATGCACATCATGGCATTTTTCCGTTCTGTCATACGACTTGGCATTGTGGGGAGAGAGCGGCTGCAGTACTGGAAACTGCTCATTTGGACAGCTTTGCGAAGGCGGAAACTTCTTCCCGTTGCCATAACGCTTGCGATTTACGGATTTCACTTCAGAAAGATCGTTCGCCAACATATCCGTTGAATCAGGGTGGCAGCAATTACCTTCCAATGCCCTTATCCTCGAATGCTTCAGATGTGATTGCCCTGAAATAAACGGGCGATCTCGTCGACCTCAAAGCGGGGCCACGTTGCAGGGGTGCCGTGATGCAGAGCTTCGACTCCTGTACGTGCATCGAGCACTTCCCCGATTATGGCGAGGTCAATCTGCGCACCTTTCAGCGCGCTGCAGAGCGGATCGACCGCCTCGGGCCTGCAGCAGATAAGCAGACACCCTGATCCGATAAGTCCAAGTGGATCCAGATGAAGGATTTTGCACAAACGTTGTGTCAAAGGGTGGATGGGTATGCGTTCGAGGTATACCCTGATGCCACGGCCAGATGCGTCACTCAATTCTTCGATTGCCGTGGCAAGACCGCCTTCAGTGACGTCGTGCATTGCGATGACGCCGTTTGTTTGAGCAGCGATGCGTGCTTCATCAAGGATGCTGATGCGATCAAGAAACCGCCGGCACTGTTCGATCTCATCGACACCAAGGCCGGTACGGAGCAGGTGTTCTGAACGTTCCTGAGCGATGATCGCGGTTCCCTCAATGCCCGCTGACTTGGTCATGATAATGCGGTCGCCGGGTCGGATATTACGTTTTTCAAGAAGTTCTTGTCGGCCTACGGTTCCGACGAGCATACCGGTCACCACAGGACGCGTGACTGCATCGGTGATTTCGGTATGGCCGCCGCATAAACTGATTCCCCATCGGGCACAGGTGTGTGCTAGCCCGCGCATGACCATTCGTATGCCGTCAGGTGTGGTGCCGGGCGGAAACAGCAGCGAAGTTAAAAACCATCGCGGCAGGGCACCTGAGGTTGCAATATCGTTTGCATTCACCAGCACCGCATACTCACCGATGTTGCCGGTCACAAAGGTAATAGGATCAGACTTCAGAACGATCACCTCATCGTTTGTAATGTCTACGGCCGCGGTATCCTCGCCGATACCCGGCCAGACAAGAACCGAGGGATCGGAGAACTGCATATCGGCAAGAAATTTTTTGAGGAAATGATGGGGGAGTTTTCCTTGCGGTAGCGGAGTGCCAAGCTCGATAATGTCCCGAAGCTGGGAAAGATGGGAAATCGTAAAATCGCTTGAACACGTCGGGGGGAGTATGACATTGCGGTTTGTCAGCAGAACCGTCGGTGATCCTGCAGCGCGGCCTGCCTCGATGTCATATATATAATCGCCGACCACCAATACCTGCTCGGGTTTGCAGCCGAAGCACTGTGCTGCCATGAGCACTCCTTCGGCATCGGGTTTTGGAAACGTGGTGTCGTCGCGAGCAATAATCACCGTGAAATCCTCAAACCGTCTGACGGTAAAATTCTGCAGAGCCGTTTTAATTGCCGCCCGGCTGTTTCGGCTGAGAATCCCGACCGGTATCCGGCGGTCATGCAAAAACGAAAGCACTTCTTCCGCTCCGTCGTTTGGTTCTGAACGGCATGCTGCTTCCATCTCAAGACGGTCAAGCGTTGCTCGGGCAGCGTGCTGTGTTTGCGGGTCAGACAGTGAGTCGATAAATTCGAGAATGGGCTTTCCGGACGGACAGCCGATGGCCTGTCGTATTGCCTCAAAGTCAAGCGCTCCCGGCTTGGTGAGCGTACCGTCAAAATCAAACAATACAGCCTTGATGCAAAGGGGATTGTTGCCCATGTTTGGTACTGTAGCAGGTTGTGCAAAGCGTGAGAAGAGAAAAGTGAACGGTGAACAGTGACCGGCGAAAAAGAATACGGCGCAAGGCTCAGGAGCGCTCTTGAAATATGAGTGGGAGAAGCTGGTCCCGCCGTTCACCGCTCACTGCTTATGCACTCCTGTTCCGGTGTTATCTTATTATTTCCTTGTACACACGACCAGTGATATGGCATTATCGTAGATTACAAAAAAGAGCGATATGAGCCCGGAACGACAAACAAAAACAATTGCCCGATCTGCTGGCACGGTCAGCATTGCGGTTTTCGCAAGCCGGATCTTCGGCCTTGTCCGTGAACAGGTTTTTGCAGCGCTATTCGGAGCGGGATTTGCTTTTGACGCCTTCGTCGTTGCGTTTCGCATTCCCAACCTTTTGCGGGATCTTTTTGCTGAAGGGGCACTGAGCGCAGCGTTTGTAACGGTGTTTACCGATTATCGGACGAAAAAGGGGCAGGAGGAAACGTGGCAACTTGCCCGAACCGTCATGACCGCTGCCGTGCTTATTACCGGTGCTATTGCCGTCATCGGCGCAATCTGTTCGGGATGGATCGTATCGATCATGGCCCCAGATTTTTCCCGTGTGCCGGGCAAGCATAGCCTTACAACGCTTATGACCTGCATTATGTTTCCGTTCCTGACCCTCGTATCGCTTGCCTCAATCGTTATGGGGATATTGAATACCTTTGGGGTGTTTTTTATTCCTGCGCTTTCCTCGAGCTTTTTTAACGTCGGCTCGATTCTAACCGGTGTGGCACTGTACTTTGTGGTGCCGCTTATCGGACTGCATCCAATCGTCGGGATGGCAATCGGTGTGCTCTGCGGGGGGCTTATGCAGCTTGGTGTACAGTTGCCGGCGCTTCGGGCGCAAGGGTTCCGGTTTAGGCCGGTTGTAAATTTTGCCGATGCAGGGCTTCGTCGCATCGGTAGGCTGATGATCCCGGCCATCATCGGCCTGTCGGCCACCGAGATCAATATTTTTGTGAACACGTTTTTTGCCTCAAGCTGTCCCGAAGGGAGTGTCTCATGGCTCAATTATGCCTTCCGCGTGTTGATGTTCCCGATCGGTCTTGTCGGTGTTTCTCTGTCGATTGCCACGATGCCGGTTGTTGCACGGCATGCATCGAAAGGCGATGTCCAACAGCTTCGGGATGCTTATGTGTCATCAACCGTGCTGTCACTTCTGTTTTCCGTGCCGGCGACGTTCGGCTTAATATTTCTTGCTGCGTCCATTATTCGTGTCATTTTCGAGCACGGCAACTTCACGGCGCTTGATACGGTCAATACCGCACAGGCGCTCATATTCTATTCCATCGGATTATTTGCCTATGCAGGTTTAAAAATCATCGTGCCGGTTTTCTATGCGTTGAACAAGACGCGGTACCCCGTGATCGGCTCGTTCATCGGCGTTGTCATGAATATTGTCATTGTGCTGGCAACACTGCGGCTGTTTCAGCACCGCGCGATTGCCCTGTCAACCTCGTTGTGTATCATTGCGAACTTTATATTCCTTGTCGCAGCGCTTTACCGCGAACTCAAAGGGTTTGCACTGGGATATATTGCACGCTGTTGTGCAAAGATCGTCCCGATTTCACTGTTTATGGGTGTCGTCGTCTATATGGTGGATGAGCGTTGTCGGCACCTTCTCGGCGGCAGGATATTTGAGAATCTGATATCCCTCCTTATTGCGATAGTCTGCGGGACGCTTCTGTATGCGCTGCTTATCAGTAAGGCAGGTATTCAGGAGGTTACGCCCATCAAACGTAAAATCCTCTCTTATCTCACCGGCAAAGCGGCGTAGTTTCCCCCATAAGGTGCAGCATATCGTCAAACATATCTGCTTGAACACAGAGCTTTTTTTCAGTCACCGGATGCGTTATTTCAATTGATGCGGCATGGAGCATGGTGCGCGCAGCTTTGGGATGATGCCCCCCGTAGAGCGGATCGCCGAGCACCGGATGACCGCAATAGGCAAGCTGCAGTCGTAGTTGATGTGTTCTGCCGGTTAAGGGACAAGCTTTCACCAGCGCATAGCCGCTCAATTGCGCACATACGGTGAAAGTGGTGCGTGCCTGCTTCCCCGGTCCTGAGAGATTGCACTGATACGAACCGCCTTGTCGTGTGATATAGGTGACGATCTCTTTATGTTGAAATTCCGGGTTGCCGTGCACGAGGGCAAGATAGGTCTTCACGACCTGATGCTGTTTGAATTGTTCATGAATACTGCGATTAACCTGAGGCGAAAGGGTAAAGAGCATAACGCCTGAGGTGTCGCGATCAAGCCGGTGGTGCACCCCTACATATGCGTGAGCATGGCGACGGCGCTTATACCGGAGGATGGCCGCAGCAACATTGTTATAGTCGTCATACGGAGTGGCCTGTGAGGGAATGCCCGGCTCTTTGCGGTAAAAGATAAGATATCGATCTTCGTACAAAATATGGGCTGGATTGATTTCGTATGCCCGTTTGCAACCTTCATTACTAGGGTATACACAGACTTCGTCGCCTGGATGAACTATCGTCGATACCCGTTTTATCCGCTTACCGTTTACCCATACTGCACCGAATGCAATTAATTTTTTTACAAGCGTTCTGCTGATCTTGGGCACGGCCTGCGCCACGGCCTGATCAAGACGATATCCGGCAGCTTGTTCATCCACGGTAAAGGAATATTTCTGCGTTGTTTCATGCGGCAACATATTTTCCTATTATACCTGCGCTTTTTGGGGAATGCAACCAGGTGGTCGATCTATAAATAGTAAATAAATGTATATTAAAATAATAAGCATATTAACTAATATCAAATAAAGGAATTATATTTTGCTTGACAGCCTTATAAATATAGTATATAAATGTTTAGTAAATATTTGATCGGTTTTGCATCATTCATTGATGCGATATGTGCATGGACCGGATAGTTCTATGACGACATTCCGTCAATCTTCAACATCTGACGATGTTTACCGATTGTATGTTCACCTCCAAAAGATTTTTCGCAGCCTGAGCTTTGGGAGAAGCCTCCAAGGAAAAAAGCCGACGCTGACCGGCACACAGATGCGAATCCTCTCGTTTTTTAACGAGAACAATGTTGTGCACATCACGGAAATCAGCCGAATGCTCGGCATGTCGGTTCAGAGCGTCAACAACCTCGTTGCACGGCTTGAGGCGCTCGGCTATGTAGAGCGCTCAAAGAACAAAGAAGACAAACGGCTTTCCGATATCAAACTTACCGCAAAAGGAAGGCAGGGTTTTCAAGGATTTCGCGAAGAACAGCTAGAAACCCTCTGCAGTATCCTTGAGCGGCTTGCACCTTGTGAGCAACACCTGCTTGCAGCGGCAATCGAAACCGCAGCGCATCTTTTTGAAAAAGCTGCGCTGGCACACACTACACCGGTGATTGCCGAGCAGGATGCCTGTGGCGCAGCACTGACAGGGCGGGGAGGGAAGAGATGAAAACAATGAAGGGACTTGACGGATGGACAAAGAGCGCAATCTGGCTTGAGCTCATTATCCCTGGATATTTTTTCGGCAAGACTTTCGGCACCTCAGATGTCAAGTATCGGGTGCTCGACCATTTTATGTATCCGGAAGCCTTCATTAAGGTGAGCGGTTTTTTTCGCGATCTGCCCGGACCGGAGTTTTACTACACCGGAAGGTTTCTCGGCGTGCTTGCCGGTGCGTGCATCGGCGTTGTTTTTGGGCTGTTTATCGGGCTTCTGTACAAGTGGGTGCTTAAAGACTGGGCATACCCGAAGGCAGCGCGTATCGGGAACCTGGCTTTTATCCTTATTGCGCTGCTCACCGGATTTATGTCCGACTTCTTTTGCGAAAACATCGGTATGGAGCTCAGGATTGAACAAAAGGCTCCGGACGAACTGATCGGAAAGCGCCTCGCACAGGACTACGGCGGGTTTGAAAAAGGCACGAAAATCACCGTGCAGAACGCTTATCTGTTATCGCGCTATGGCGAGGTTCGTGCAAACAACCCTTCGGGTGCACGGGGCTGGTGGATCGGGTCGCTTGTTTTTATGTACAGCTGGTTTACGCTCTATTTTCTTTGCGCGGCGCGCCTGTACCAACGCAACAAAATTCCCCGCGAGTACTGGCTCAAACTGCAAATGGCAAACATGGCGGCATTGCTTATCTATCTGCGCATGGGATTCGGGATTTCCCCTGCTGAATATCATTTTATCCTGACGCGCGCCCCGTACCTTTTCGGAGGGAACTGACATGACGTTCGGCGCATTTACGACCCGCGATGACTTTATTCGCCACGTGCGCAACATGGCGAGCTTAGGGCTCCTTTTGTATATTTTAGGAATCATAACCGGTTATGTGCCCAACTGGCTGTGTGTGATGATTGCCGTTGGAGCATTTACGCTACAGTTTGCCGATTATTTTTACGGCAGGACGCGCGGGGCAGGCTATTTCTGGGTATACCTTGCCGTACAAGGATTTGCGAACTTTTCCCCGTTTCAGTTCCCGCCGGATCAGGAACGGTGGAAGGTTGACACCAACGAAATCATAGCATGGCAGTACGGCGGCAAGGGGACGGAACTTTTTCATGGCATCGGTATCATGCTTGCGCTGCCGGTGGTACTCTATGCCACATATATTGCCATCCGGCTGCTGCGCACGCCGCCCGATGCGGCATCGAAGGCCCGGATCACGGTAAAGACTAAGCGATGGCGGATTTGGTGCCAGAGCCTTATGTTCGGCTGGTACCTTGTTCTTTTTGCGACCGGTATGACGGCACGGCCTGTTGAGAATCCCGAACTGTTCTTCTGGTTTCTTGCAATGCTGCTCGGCTCGCTGGTGCTGCCATTTTTTATCGGCCGATGGTTTTGCGGATGGATGTGCCCGGTCGGCACCCTGCAGGACGCCATCATGCGGTTTTACAATATCAATGGCTTCCGGCTTTCTGAGCGGTTTAAATCCCAGATCAACCGCATCTATGTTCCTGCGACCATGACCGCCATGATTATCGCCGTGTACACGTTTGAGCGGGTGTTTCAGCTTGCTTCATCAGCCGAGATGATGCGCAATCCCGACTGGACGCGGCTTTGGAAGCCGATGGTCTGGACCAAGGTGCTCACCAACGGCATGTTTCTCGGATCTCTGCTGTTTGCCTACCGGGTATATTGCCGTTATTTCTGCTGGTACATCGGCTATCGGGTCACCCTTGGGCAACCGGCACTGTATCGTGTGCCGTTTATGACCGACCGATGCCGTGTCTGTCCGGAGTGCGAGCCCGAGAAGCGTTGCGTGATGGGGTTCCAATTTCAGTCAATGCCCCTGGGGGAAGAAGATTTGTCCATCAGGAATATCGGCGAGGTTCCGGTTAACTGTAATCTTTGCTATGAGTGCCGGGATGCCTGCCCTCATGGTGTTTTTAAAAAGAAGATCAACCGCATTGATGTAATCCCTGACCGCTGCATTGGATGTAGACTGTGTGAACTTGCCTGTTCAGGGGGGAGATTGGGCGTGTTCGATCCGACCCGTTCAAACATCACTATCGATATGGTGGGAACCCCTGAGCTTCCGACACCAATCATCAAGGACACCTGTGACGCCTGCGGCGGCGACCCACGGTGCATCAAGGTTTGTCCTGCGCGGGTTATTGTCTGGGATAAGGAGGGACGGCGTGCAGGCAAGGGTATTCCGAAGCCAGGATTTTTGAAGCGGATCTTTACCAAGGTTGTTTTTTTCAGAAAAACAGCGCCAGTGTGTCCAACCCCTTGCGGCGCATATCCTGCGGGCTGCCCGACCTGCGAGATCAACGCCAGCCGTCAACAGAATACGGGCAGAGGAGCGGCAGCATGAAACGCGCTAAAATCTACCAAGGCTATACCCGGAAACTGATCCGTGTTGACCTGACACGCGGGCAGGTCGGTGTTGAGGAGATTCCTAACAGCCTGCTTCTCAAATATATCGGTGGAGCCGGGCTTGCAAGCCGTATGCTGTATGATGAACTGGAGCCGGGTATTGAACCGCTTTCAGAACGCAACAAGGTCGTCTTCCTTGCCGGTCCTCTTGCCGGCACCATTGCACCGACCGGCAGCCGTATCGGTGCCTATACAAAATCGCCGCTTACCGGTTCGTTTTTCCACGCCTCCGCCGGCGGAAGTTTTGCAGCAGAACTGAAATATGCTGGCTATGACGGCGTGATGATCGAGGGGAGAAGCCGAAAACCGGTCTATCTGTTTATTCATAACGACCTGATCGAGCTCCGTGATGCCGGTCATCTATGGGGCGAGATGACCTACCGGAGCCATGAGCTTTTAAAAAACGATATCGGCGATGAGGGGGCGCAAATTGCGGTTATTGGCCCGGCAGGGGAACGACGGGTGCGGTTTGCAAACGTCATTGTCGGCGGTAGAGCGCTGGGCCGCGGCGGCATCGGTGCGGTGCTCGGATCGAAAATGTTCAAGGCTATTGCCGTGCGCGGCACAAGGAGTATTGCCGTTGCGGATATAGAAGCAACCCTGAAAAAGACGCACGAAATTTTAACCATCATGCGGGGAAATCCGGCAACCGGCCAGGTGCTTCCTTGTTTCGGCACGCCGGTGCTGGTGAACGCAAACAACAGCCTTGGGGTGTTCGGCTCACGCAACTGGCAGCGCGAAGTATTTGAAGGGGCAGACGGGTTGTCAGCCGAATCCATGCGGCAAAAGATCGTGGTGCGTGATAAGGCATGTTTTGCCTGCCCCATTCGATGCGGCAAATACAGCGTTGTGCAGGAGGGACCGTATAAAGGGTATACGGTTGAAGGGCCTGAATACGAAAACATCTTTGCGCTCGGCTCGCTGTGTGAAAACGATTCAATAGAAATTGTTGCTGCAGCGGAGCGCGAGTGCGACGACTACGGCATGGATGCTATCGAAACCGGTGCGGCAATCGCATTTATCATGGAAGCGCGCGAACGGGGAATCCTCAGCGTGGAGGATACCGACGGTCTCAATGTAATGTTTGGCAACAGGGACGTTATTCTGCCAATGATCAGGAAGATCGGGATGCGGGAGGGTATCGGCGATACTCTTGCAGAGGGTGTGCGACGCGCCGCAGATATTATCGGCAAAGGAAGCCATGCTTTTGCCATGCAGAACAAGGGGCTTTCTTTTCCCGGACATTCCGCACGCGGACTTCCTGGATTTGCCCTGGGATATGCTACTGGTCCGCGCGGTGCTTCTCATCACGATGCGCGACCGACTGGAGAGCGTACCGGATATGTGCCGCGGGATACGATTGCAGGAAAACCGCAGTACATCGTTAAGATCAATCACCTCAATATTCTGACCGATTCGATGATTCTTTGCCATCTTGCCGAGGCGGTATGGGGTCCGGTAGAGATCAAGCAGCATGTTGTGGATTTGCTCAATGTGGTGACGGGCATGGAGCTGACGCTGGAGGAGGCAAACACAACCGCGGAGCGTATTTGGAACGTGATTAGGGCATTTGGCGTGCGAGAGGGTTTGCGACGCCGTGACGATACCCTGCCGCAAAGGTTCCTTGAAGAGCCCATACCTGACGGACCTTCCCAAGGCATGGTTATGAGCAAGGATGTGCTTGAGCGGATGAAGGATGAGTATTATGAGATCCGTGGCTGGGACAAGGCAACGGGCATCCCGACGCCTGATCGTCTTATGTGGCTTGATCTTCCTGATATTGCCCGGGATATGCAGGCACTGCTTGTGCGTGAGCGGGGAGAACGGTGATGAAAAAGACATTTCTTTTGATAGGCCTTCTCGTTGTGCTTTTGTCGATAAGCACTGCGCTTTCAACCAAACAGGATGACACAAACTATCGGAAATATCTGCATCAGGACAGAAAGATCGAGGGAAAAGCCGGCGTTCTGCTTACCGCACTCGGACAGCCAGAACACTATGAGTTCGATTTTTTCAACCGCTACCTCACACAGATCTTTAACGCAGCGTTTCCGCCTGCGCTCAAGCCTATAATCTTGGCTGATCGGGGCGTGGTGCTCCTTGATCCGGACAACGCAACTGCAACTGTACGGTTCATGCCGCAGCGCCTGGTTGACTGTTTCGGCAACGATAAGAACCAGGACGGGCAGGACTATGCGCGCCTTGACCTGCGGTGGGTCGAGCCGCGCGACAAGGATTCTCCCGGGCATTATCTCTGGCCCGAGCACAAGAATGGATATAGTGATATTGTCGAAAAAGTAGCGATTAAAATTCTCTGTAATTACTACGGTAAAATGCCGGACAAAAAAATCCCCTACATGCATCAACACCGGATGATTTTTAAAGAGATCGAGATGATGCTTGCGCAGGAGTTCCCCGGCGTGCCTATGCGCTGGGCGCTTGCCATGTATCCCGAGACGATCGAGCAGGCGGTGGACGAGCTTATCCATGAACAGGTGAAGACCATCGTGGTTGTGGATTTTTTTCATGTTTATTCAGCGCTCGAAGAGTTTAACTCGCTCTTCCCCGAAATACGCGATGCGGTGGCAGAGCGGGCAAAGATTGTATTTGCACCTTTTGCCGGTGCGTATCCTTCGTACCGAAAAGCATACGTGAAAATGGCTGAGGATGAAATACTTAAGCTCCCCAAAGAGAAGAGTAAGCTGCTTATTCTTACTCGGCATGGGTTTCCCGACATTCCCGGAGATCCATATCCCGAGCTTGCACGCGTCTATTACTATAATCTCAAACGAGAGATCGAAGCCACACTTGCAGGAAGCAATACACATGTGCTCTTTGCCGATACCGATTTTGCGGGCGAGGACATGGATCCAAAGGAGAAGCGTTTGGCAACCTTTGAAGCACTCGAAATGGGGCTTGAGGACGGTTATGACTATATCGTTTTTATTTTGGTCGATTTTATGAGTGAGAACACTGACAGCATTTTCGCTCACCCCACGGAGTCGCTCGAACCGTTGCATTTTGAATACACAGGCGAGGTGCCGTACTACGATTTCAATAAGCCCTTCAGACTCGAGCTTCGGCACGGCACAACAACGATCATCAGCGCCGGATGCCCGGTCGGCGACCGATATCGGCCGTTTATTTCGCGGGGATTTTTTGATGCCGCAGCAACCGTACTGCGTGGCGAGCCGTGGCCTGAGATTCTTATCCCGGAGGAGAAAAAAAAGAAGGGTATGTTTTAGGTAATGGTACATTAAGAGAGATAAACGATACAGTAGTGTGAGGAGTAACAAATGAACACCACTGTCAAAAAAAAGAAGGCTTCATTACCTTTCATGCATGACCTGTGTAGTTTGTGCGGCCTCTGTATGGTGCAAACATGGCCGGCACGTGAAGGCATGAAGATATGCGTGTTTCACAAGGGGTGGCTCGGTGAACTTGAGCAGGATCTTTTTGGACGTGAGCGTATTGCAAACCATGACGATGAGAGCCGCTTTGGTATTAGTTGTGAACGATGTGTTGCGCGGCTCAAAAAACCGATTCCCGGCGCTCAATTTACGGGTATCATAACCCGTCTTGCCCAACGGGCTTTTGAAACCGGCACCGTCCAAGGGGTTGTTACTTTACATAGAAGTCCAGATGATTACTTTTTTCCAAAGCCGGTACTCGCCATGTCTTCAGCCGATATATTGGCGGGCGCAGGGAGTAAGCCGGTGCTTGCCTCATCACTCACGGCACTCGCGGAAGCGTATAGACGCGGATTGCACAGCATTCTTATTATCGGTACGCCTTGTCAGGTGCACAACCTCCGCCGATTTCAAAAGGAATACCCGTATATACGGAACACAGAAGTCTATGTCGTCGGGATACCGTGCACGGATAATGCAAATCCGGCCCGCTTTCGGTGGATGCTGCGCCGGGTGAGCCGCTCGCACAAAACTGCTCGGCATATCGAATATATGCAGGATTATACGTGTCATATTACCCATGATGACGGCACGATTGAGCGGATACCGTTTTTCAGTTTTCCTCGGGAGTTGTTCGGGACAAACGTCCATGCCCCGTGCTGCTTGTCGTGTTTTGACTATATGAACAGCCTTGCCGATATTACCGTGGGGTATATCGGTGCGCCGCTTGACCGACAGAAGATGCCGCAATGGGTTCTTGTCAGAACCATGCGCGGGCAGAAACTGTTTGATATGATACGGGATGAGCTCGAGTTTTTTGAGGAAGTTTCTTCGGGCGATCGAAGGCCGGGCATTTTGATGTACGCACAGAAAATAATTCCGCGTTTGGCACAAAAAGATTCCCAACCGATAAAACCCGGCAGGGAAATGTCGTTGAAGAAGGGAGGTGAGATGGCTGCTCTGCTTTCAGCGTCAGGCCCTCGGGGGATAGAATTTGCAAAATATGGCGTCGATATGCATGTGGTGCGCAATTATTACTTTGTAAAGTATAATTACCCCACCATTCTTGATACGCTGATACCACGACATGTTCGTTCACTATTAGCAGAATATAACCTGCAACTTTAATTGTGGAGGTGCTCACATGAAACGCATATGGATACTTTTTTTTGTGGTCGTTGCAGCAGTATGGTGTATCCCTGTATCTGGAATGCCGGCATATGCACAAGAAGTGTCGGCTCTTAAGGAACAACTGAGCAAGCCACTTGTTGTATACTATTCCCGGCAAGGACACGCACGGATGCTCGCAACCGCTCTGAAGAACCATCTCAATGCCGATATCGAGGAGATTCGTTCTGAAAAAAAGAGAGGGGTTTTCACCATAATGGTCGAACAGCTTTTCGGTCTTCATGACCGGCAAAAAGCACCTGAAAAAGACCTATCGCAGTATAATCCTTTTATTGTCGTAGCACCGATTTATTTTATGAAACTGTGCGCACCTGCCCGCACGTTTATCGATCGGTCAATTCCTGAGGGTAAGGATGTATATGTGTTCACCACTTCAGGTGGGCCGTTGGCTGGTTTTACAAAAAATTCCATTCGTTCGTTTGTCCAAAAGCGGAACCTGAATGTACAAGGTGTGCACGGTTTTCAGATCGGCAAAAAGACACAGGCTGATTTTGACAATGAAACCGCAGCCTTTCTGGCACAACATCCGATCCGGTAACAATCGTTCAACCAGATCCATAAGATAGAGGAGTATTGTTATGTGTCCAGGACTGTTTTTCTGTATTCGTTTCTTTTTTATTGGTTTTAATTTATTGAGTTTTGCGTTGTTATCCGACATTGCACGCGCATACGCAGAGGAACGCAATGATGGGAAGACCCTTATTCTCTACTATTCACGCAGCGGTAATACCCGTGCAGCCAGTGAAGTGTTGCAGCGGGAGCTGAGGGCAGACATGGTTGAGATTAAGGACTGCGGCAATCGGGGGCCGGGTTTTGGCATTGTGATGGGGATGCTCAAAACCATTCTCAATTTGAACACAGATACCGATCCTGCTACCGTGGATCTGGCGCCGTACAAGACCGTTATCGTTGCAGCGCCGATTTGGGCAGCCAAGTTCGGTCTTGCTATGCGCAGCTTTGTCGAGCGCAACCGGTTTGATGGCAAGCGGGTGATTATTTTTATCACTGCCGATGTATTTATTGAGGAAAAATATCAGAAAAAGCATCGGGAGCTGATAGAAGCATCGGGCGGCACTGTTGCCGGGTATTTTCAGGTGCAGGCCACCGACCTTGTTGACGGTAAGAAAAAACCGAGGTCACGGGAAACCATTATTGCCGAAACGATAAAACTGATTCCCCACATTAAACAGGCGATCGCAGGCGCACCTTAAAAGGAAAGGATAAGGCCGATGATGCGCGCTCTCCGAAAATCATGGTGGGTGTTTATCCTTGCGACGATTGTTTTTCTCTGCGGCACGGCAACGGGATTTGCACAGGCGCGATCGACGATCTGGCAAGCATTTGGCTCGGAATTTTTTACCGGAGACCATTTTTCAAACAACTTTTGGAGTCTGCACGATACGCTCAAGGAGAACTACGGGCTGATCTTTGAGATCGTCTCTCTTCAAGATTTTTTCTGGAACACCCATGGCGGCATTAAAACCCATGATTCCGGAGAATACCCCCGGCTTATCGGTTTTTATTTTGAGCTCGATACCGAGAAGGCAGGGCTGTGGAGAAACGGAACTCTGTTTGCCTCGTTTGAAATCGCCCGTGGTCATAGCCCCACCGAGCGCTCCGTAGGGGACTGGCAATGGCTTTCAAACATAGACGGAGAGAACATCAATCAGATATCTGAACTGTGGTATCGGCACGGTTTTTTTGACGACAGGCTGTGGATAAAACTTGGTAAAATGGAGGGAAATTACGACTTTTCCTCTATCGAATACGGTCTTGAGTTCATTCATTCCTCTGCAGGATATGTACTCACCATACCGATGGTTACCTATCCGGATCAAGACTGGGGGGCTGTAATCGGCACCAGACCCCTTGACTGGTTTTCGATGAACTTTGGTGTGTACCAAGGCGACATCAACGGCAGCCGATCACTTGGCCATACGATCGGGAATTTGCGCGGACCGATGGTTATCGGCGAGCCCACATTCCATTACACCGTTGCCGGGAAACCCGGCTCTTTGGGCATCGGAGGGTGGTGGAACGGCCGCAGGTTTGAAGCCTATCATGAACAACGGTACCGGCATCGGTTTCACGGTAAAAGTGCAGGCTGGTATGTTACGTTGGAGCAAACGCTGTGGCGTGAAAATCCCCAAACAGAGGGTTGTGAGCAGGGTATTGGGCTGTTTGCCCAGTACGGCTGGGCACCGAAAGACCGCAGCGAGGTCGAGGATGCACTGAGCATCGGGTTGCAATGGACAGGCGCCCTGCCAGGCAGAGATGAAGATGCTCTGGGGCTTGGCGCGTTTACCGTCTGGTTCAGCGACAAGGCGGGTTTTGATGAACGGTATGAGACCGCATTTGAGTTTTTCTACAAGGCACAGGTTTTCGGATGGCTTGCGGTGAAACCGGATATGCAGTATATCGTCAACCCTGGCGGCACAAAACGGGATAATGCGCTGGCGCTCGGCGGGCGACTTGAAATCGTTTTTTAAAGAGACACTCTTTATCTGAATAAATTACTTCATTATCTCTCTTCCTTGGCTTCCTGACAATAAGATTACAGATTGACTCGCTTTTTTTAGTGCATTGTTTGCATAAAAAAACGCAGCCAGAAACACACCCCATAATACCAGAAGCGTGCCTTTGAACCATCATTGCAAGCTCATCATGGTGATGCTGCGTTGTTGACGAGTTTCTCTCCCCATAGTTGCTATCCTCTTCCCTGCGGGTTATATTGCCTGAACAAAAACAGGTTACCTATTCAGAGTTGCAAAAGAATATTGACTTCCTAAACGTTTGGTAATAGAAACCGATTTATCCTCCTTAATTCAGGCATAGGTTTTCTTAAAAGTGTGTCATTCAGTTTTGACGGCCGAATTTCTCTCCCGATGTAGATCGCGAAGACATGACGACACACATAAAGACGATTTGAGGTAATGAGCACAACGGTTACTTTGAGCAACTTCCCATATGATTATATTAACCAGTTATTTTAAAGGAGGAATATACGATGGGAGAGATTAACCACCAGGGCACATCAAGAAGAAATTTTCTTAAACTCAGCGGTATGAGTCTTTTGAGCTTGCCGCTGGTGATGCAAGCAAAAACAGTTCGGTCATCTCAAATAGAACGAAACAACTATTGGGTGGGAACCGATGATAATCGCTATTGCGTACACCGCACTGTTGACGCTTCGAGTGTGGATTCTGGTTTTATCAGAGCACGCATTAATGGCTGTTGGCGAAAATTTACTATACGAGAGGCAGAATCTATTTTTTGGGAGTGGAATTTCGGAGAGCGCATCAGGAGTTTTGAAGAAAAGATCGCCGGCACTAGTGTGCCGACTGCGGGCGGACCGCACACTCCTATGGTTGCAACATGCAGTTTTTTAGGTAACAGAGGAGATACTACTTTTAAAAGCAATCTTAACAATAAAGTTATCGGCATCAACGTTGTGCCTCGAAAAGAATATATTAAAGAGGTTAATGATCAATTATATGCAAGACGGAATGGGAATATGACTACCAAACTCGAATATCTTAAAGAATTGCATCAGCAGGACATCTGGAGAAAGGACGTTCAGGCAGGCCTTGAATACTTTACTACTCCGGATTTTGAAACGCATACATTTTTGAACCTTATGGAAAACCCTCAAGCAACGCTGTGCTTTCAGGGATGTTATAACATCTGGGCAAGCTTTGAACTCAGGACCATTGCCCATATTGTTGACCCTCGAAACCCGAATCTCGGTGATGATATGCGTGAATTGGCGAAATTCCCTATAATACTGCACGGATTTTATCATCAATTATCATCGTGGGAATATAATATCCCTGCGGTTATTTATTACATTGTGGAAGAGTTCGATAATTCAGCGACTCTTGACAAACCCGGACAGCGGGCGGTGTAAGCAGTAATAGGAGGCAAAGATGAAAAAAACATTTTTTATACTACTCTTTTTAATTTTTTGCAGAGCTGCTGCTGCCGAGGATTGCGAGGTATGGCTTGGTCATTGGAAGGTGAAATATCAAGACGGCTCAAACGCACATTGGGTGGTTGACTGGGCCACCAATGAGCCACTGAGTTCTGGTTCACGCTGCCAGGCAAAAGGTGTTTCCAGAAAACCAGACGAACCGGATGTGCTCTTCCAGATACGCTGGTTTGTGTATGTGAATGCGTATATTTATGTTGAACATCAGGGCGATTTACAGCAGACTGACAAGGTTACCGAAATGGTACTTTCAGATGATCTGTTTACCGTACGGGAAAGCGATCATGGTATAGCATCGGGTGAGCGTATTATCTGCACGGATGTTGATAAAGACGGATATTATAGGGAAGGCGGCGCCTGCGGCCCTGCTGATTGCACGGATAATGATTCCGGCGTGCATCCCGGCATCGGTGAATCATGTAATGACGGTAAAGACAACAACTGCAACAGCGCTGTTGATGAAATATGTTCAGGGGAATGTACGACAGACCGTGACGATGACGGTTTTTTTACCGATGGCGGTGCGTGCGGTTCTGTTGATTGCGATGATGCGAATGCGGGGGTGAACCAAAATGCGCAAGAGGTTTGCGGTGACGGAAAGGACAATAACTGCGACGGACAGGTTGACGAAGACTGTAGCCTTGGCTGTATTGATACCGACGGTGATGGTTATGGCATTAACTGTATGGCGGGTTCGGACTGTGATGACCGTGATCCACATGTACATCCTGGCAAGGACGAGATTTGCGGCGATAAAAGGGATAACAACTGCAATGGTACTGTTGATGAAGGATGCGGACTGCCTCGATGCACGGCAGCCGCTCTGCTTGGTGAAGATGATTCACGGCTTGAAACACTGAGGACATTTCGTGATGAGGTGCTCGCAAAGACCTGGGGAGGGAGAAGTCTTATTGAGGCCTATTATCGCACCAGCGAAGACTTGGTAGCGATGTGTTTTGAAAATCCGGTCGTTAAACAAACTGTAACCAATCTCCTTAGGGGAGCGATAGAGATCATTGAGCTTTCATATTAATACCTTACAATATGGAGTATGCATTTTGCCAAATCTTTCTGTGCCAGAAAGGAAAGTTTTAGGTTGAAGGGAATACAGCGTTTGTTGTGTTTCTTTTTATCCTCCCGATTGGTCATATTTTGATGACATCCGCTGTCTTGAACCTCCCCGTTTCAGATCGGCTTTTGATTATTGTAACAGGTGCGTTGTTGTCGTTTCCATCATGTATCGTACAAAATATCTGACATCAGATATTGGAAAAAATGTTACAAGCTTTTTGCAGGGTATTGCTCTGGGCATGGCCTTTTTGAAAATGGGTTTCGTCTGGGCATGAGAGAATACAACATGTCTGATGTTAAAGCAGTTGAATTGACGTTGGCACCGCTCGCCAGTTACCCGTTTTCTTTTGCCTCAGGCGCGGCGAGAGCGCGGGTCGTGGTTTCAATGGGTGAGAGGCAGGGTATGTCTTCACCGGCGACGGCCCCCAAATCTTTGAATTTGCGGGCTGTGGGAAGTACACGGGATTCAAGAGAGCCCA
>JAOAHH010000109.1 GCA_026415325.1 Thermodesulfobacteriota bacterium
CTCTTGAACGTACACTCCATGGACGATTGGAATTGCGGCAATATTCGGCGGTATGTCATCAAGCAACGGTAATCCGGCATCGAAAAATACTGCACAGACGGGACAGTCTGAAAGAAAGCTAATCGCTTCCTTGAAGGAGGTACCGCGCACCGGTACCAGATCGAATTGTCGTGCGGCAAATTCAATCTGCCCGGCAGCCTTTGCGTCCTCGGTCACTACCAGAATCTTATTTCTGTTCATCGAAAACTTACCAGATGCGCATCTGGGATATTATTACAGCACACGGTTACATACCATATCCTTCATGTCGTTTGCAAAAGAAAAGGCAGGTTGTTGCCAACCTGCCTGTAAAAAACCAAGCATCAAGGATCACTGCGACATACTGTCACTCAAAGTCCGCGCCTGCTGTTTCACGATCTTTTCCCAAATGTCAGGCCGTTCTTTTTTAATCCGTTCATCATGCTTATGGATTTCACGCCACATCATGCGCGGCGACTGATACTGGCTCCAGCTTCCATCCATCGTTACCCCATCAAGAAGGGAAAATAGATATTCGACCTGCTCATCGGTATAGTACGGAATGAGCGCATAGCCGGTCGTTACCTGCATCATGCCGTCATCGTTGAACTCAAATGTTTTTAACCATTTCTCCGTATATTCTTCAAAACCGGGTTTGCCGTCGAGTTCCTTTGCCACTGCCTCTGCCGCCCAGAAGCCGCAATTGAGTGCGCCCTGTGCCTGCACTTCAACAAATGCTGCAGCGTCGCCGATGGCAAGCACATTGCCTTTATAGGGCTTCTTCATCGGTGAAAACGCTTTGGTCATGCAGGAGTGGCACTGCTCGATTTTTGCGTTTTCAAACATGTACGCGACGGGGCTTTTTTTCGTAAAAAACTCATACAGGTCCCACGGCATTTGCTTTGGATGGCCGATCAAAATAACATCAGCCCATTCAAAATGTCCGGCAGGACCAGTGCCCATCAGCGGAGCAAAGTTTGATCCGTAACATAGCCCCCAATAGCCGCACCACTGCTCCGGGCTATAATCTTTAACGCCCGACATGTATACGGCAAGGGTCAAGGCTGAGGCAAAATACACCCGATCTTCATTCATCCCGAGGCTCTGGGCAACCTGCGCACTTGCGCCGTCAGCGGCGACAAGTTTCTTTGCCTCAAGGGTGAATCGTTTCCCGTGGCTGACACATTTGAGGAGCACCTTGGACGGATTATCGATTGCCTGGTAGCAGGTGGTTTCATTAATATAGTCAACCCCAAGAGGAAGCACCTCATCGAGAATTTGTTGCAAGAGCCCCGCCTTATCGTACTTCCACGCGAACGGGCGTCGATCAGGCCAGGCATAATGTGCATGATGCTTGAGATTTCTGGAATAGTAATATTTGTCGCGCACCGGGCAGAGTGCTCCTTTATAGGTAAGCTCCCATCCCCAACGTGAAGACCGAATTTTATTAACGCTATCCTCATCGATCCAACCTTTTTCGTTCAGGGGTTTTCCCGGCTCGACGATTATGGTATCCCCATTATAATTTTCATCCAAGATGATATGTTCGCTGCAGTAACGGGTCATCTTGGAAATGTCTTTTCTTTTTTCGATCAGGGCAACCTTCAGCCCCTTCTTGGCTGCCCATTTGGCAGTATGCAACCCGCCGGGGCCCGCGCCGACAATAGCAAGATCATAAAGAGACATAACGCTGTCCTCCTTCCCTAAGGGTAATTAGCTGATCGCCCCAACCGGGCAGTAAATCTCACAGGTATGGCATGCCATGCAGTTTTGCGGATAGACCTGTGCATGTTTGTCATACCCGCCCCGGTCGTCAAGCTCGAGTGCACCGACCGGACAGTTCTCCATGCAGGAGCCGCACCCCAGACATTTATCGCGGTCGACCTTGATATATTCGCGGCATGACGGACAGAGGTTAAAAAACTGCGGCAGCGCCCGAAACTGTTTCGACAATTTTTCCAGATGCGGCACCGGTGCAAACGGATTGCCGCACTTGAGACAGGTCCTCAGCGAATATTCAACCTGCCAGTTCAGAATCTCGCGTTTTGGTCCCTCTTCGGTACATCCCTCGGGCGTGCAGACCGCGGAACGTTCAAGATCGTTCTTTTTCACAATGCCTGTTGGGCAGATAAATGCGCATGAACCGCAGGCGATGCAGTCTTCGGCTGATTGGTGAAACGGGCTGTCAACCACGCGGTTTTTGCCGGAGCCGGCAAATTGGATTGCGCCTGCCTTCACCACCTCGTTGCATGCCCGGACACATAAACCACAGACGATGCAGTACTCGTTTTCCTTGCCGTAAGCAACCGGGCTGTCGGTGATACCGTACTGTTGCGCCAGTTCCTGCACCTTTTTTACATTCGGGCAACGGGCAAGCAACAGCTCAAGGACTACTTTGCGTGCCGCAATTACCCGTGGGCTGTCAGTCATGACCGTCATGCCCTCGGCAATCGGATAGGTGCAGGAGCTCTCGACCGTCGTTCTGCCGTTGTGCTGTATCTCAACAATGCAGAGCCGACAGGCGCCGTACGGCTCAAGTGCATCATTAGAGCAAAGCGTCGGAATCTCAATCCCGCTCGCACGCGCAGCCTCCAGCACGGTCGTGCCTTCATGTGCTTTTACTTTTTTCCCGTTGATTGTCAGTGTCACCATAGGTATATCCCTCGATCTATGAATGATTGTTACATCACCGTTATGTCAATTCTGCGCCATTCGTTTTTCAAGCTCTCTGGGGAAATGTTGCATCACTGAGAGCAATGGAGCGGCCGCTGTTTTGCCGAGTGCACAAAACGATGCATCGCGCATCCCCTCGTTCATCCGCTTAACGACCTCAAGGTGTTCTTTGGTGCCCCTTCCATCTAGAAATGTTGCAACGATTTCCTGGAGCCGTTTCACACCTTCACGGCATGGCACGCATTTGCCACAGGATTCCTCGGCGAAAAAGTCGAGGAAGAAACGCGCCATATCAACCATATCGGTTGACTCATCCATCACCAGCAGACCGCCGGATCCGAGCAACGTCCCTTGTTTTGCAAGTGCATCGTAGTCCAGTTTTACCTTCAAAGCTTTTGCTGGCAGGATACCACCCGAAGGCCCGCCGGTCTGGAATGCCTTCACCTTCTTAGGATTGGTTTTGCCGAATGTTGTCACAATGGTTTCCACGGATGTTCCCATCGGTATTTCAACCCAGCAGCGTTGCGCCACGGAACCTGAAAGGGAAACAATTTTAGTACCGGTACTGCTGCTTGTGCCGATTTTTGCAAACCATTTGCCGCCGTGCAGAACGATCAGCGGAATGTTTGCCAGGGTCTCAAGGTTGTTGACAACGGTTGGCATACCAAAAAGCCCTTTCTGGACGGGAAACGGCGGACGCGGTCGAGGTTCTCCAAAAGACCCTTCAAGCGCATTAAGCAAAGCAGTTTCCTCGCCACATATGTATGCGCCACCACCGCGTTTCACCTTTACAGTAAACGAAAACGGCGAGCCCATAATGCGCTCACCGAGCAGTCCGATCTGCTCGGCCTGTTTGATCGCAGCAGTGACACGCTCATAGGCAAGCGTATACCGATCATTAAGATAGATAAAGCCTTCCTGGGCACCGACCGCAAATCCCGCCAGCACCATACCTTCTATCACGACATGCGGATCGGATTCCAAGAAACTGCGGTGCATGGCAATTTCCGGGTCGCCCTCGCTTCCGTTGCACACCACGTATTTTCGCTCACCGGATGCCGTGCGGCATGCTTCCCATTTAATGCCGGTGGGGAAACCGGCACCGCCTCTGCCGCGCAGCTTGGATGCCTTGACTTCATCGATAACATCCTGCGGCGTCATATTACTGAGCGCCTTGGCAAGCGCTGCATATCCGCCGCGTGCAATGTATTCTTCAATCCGTTCGGGACTGATCGTACCGGCGTTCCGGCTGACCAGCTTCAGTTGTTTATTGAAGAAATCGAGTTTCTTATATTCTTTAATTTTGGCATAACCCGCTGTCACCTTGCCGCGGGCATATAATAACGGTTCCTGGCACACCGCCGGTTTGTCTTCATCATAACGAAGCAGCGCCAAATCTTCGATTACTTTTCCAGTCTTCACAGATTTCACGACATCCGCGACACGATCAACACTAACATGACCGTAAGTGATTCGCGGTTTCCCTGCCTTGATAACTTCGACAATCGGCTCAGCAAAACACATACCGTTACATCCTACCATCACCACATCGGCTTTGACCTTCTGTTTTTTCAGCTCATGTTTGAGTGCCTCAATCACCTTGAGAGCACCCTTGGCACAGCCACACGTGGCTGCACCAACTGTGATCCGCACGGTGGCAGGAACCAACAGCTGACTGCCGTGCGTTTTAACTTTCGTAAGGTCTTCTGGTTTCTGTATCTTCATGGATGGCTCTCCTTACACATGCTTTAATCATAAAATTTCTGCAAGCTTCGCCCGAGCTTCTTCACCGCTGTAGAGCTGACCGTTAATCATCACTGCCGGCGCCAGGTCACAGCACCCAAGACAGCGAACTTTTTCCAGCGTCACATCAGCCCCATCACCTGATACCGCAGCTTCCACCTTTTTGAGAAGTTCACTGCCGCCGCAGACGTGGCAGCCACTTCCCGTGCAGATCGTCACAACGTTTTTCTTTGGTTTGTCAAGCGTAAACGCTTTATAGGTGGTTGCAAGGCGATAAAGTTTGCTTAAAAAAATGTTCTTTTTCTGGCTTATCAAAATCAGTGCCTCCCGGGGAAGGTATCCATATTGTGCTTGCACGTCGTGCAGAATCGCGATCAGGTTTTCATCACCGCCCGGGTGTTTGGCAATAATATCCTCGACCTTACTGATATCAACATCACCCATCGTCGCATAGGCTTTGAGGATATTGGTCTTAAACGGATCGGGAACGATTTCTTTGACAATCGCGGTGATATGCTCTTCTTTAATCGGTCCGCCTGCGGCCTTCTGGTTGGCAATCGCCATAAGTTTGCCGCGGAAAACCTCGCGCATCATGTCAGGCACTTCTTGGAGCATGCGTTCAAACATCATCTCTGCTTTGCCTTCCCATCCTGCTGCCGCAGCAGGAGGAGGTGTCGCGGCTGCGCCTGCTGGCTTCATGCCGAGTGCTGCCATCAGTGCGCTGCGTTGTGGTTCGGGAAGATCCTCATCGACAAATTTTTTCACCAACTCGCCGCTCACCGGTTGCCCTGCAGCTTTCCCGGCAAGCATTTGCAACAGTTTTGGTCTGATCGGCTCGCGCATCGGCTCGGGCACGGCGGCCATCAGCTTTTCAAACATCTTTTGTCCATCAGGTAACCATTTTATATCTGACATGTCCCGCTCTCCTTTCAGGGGATAAACGACCGTTCTCTGAACATCCGTCTATTTCGGTTGCGACTGTTCCACAAGCCGCCCGTACTGCTGCTCCACCGTTGCCGCAGCCTGTGCGATATCCTCATCGCTCAGATTGGCAAACCGCTGTTGTGCCTTAAAATACACGGCAGGGTGTTTTGGTTTCATGGTTTTAACCGTAATGTTGCATGCGCCGTTAGCGGTTTCATACAACGGAAACACGTTGGTCTCGACCGCCTTGAATCCGATTTTTACGGTATCTTCTGCCTCATACACCCACCCAACCGGACAGGGGCAAAGAATATGCAGATAGGATTTTCCGGCGGTATCAAGAGCGCGTTTTACCTTATCGTATAAATCAAACGGATAGCTTGGGCATGCGGTTGCCACATAGGCGAATCCTTCGGCAAGGGCGACGGTCGGCATTTTTTTTGTGAGCACGTCCGGAAATCGCGCACCTGCTTCATTGTCAAAACAGATCATGACATGCGCGCTTCCTTTTGTTATTCGCAAAAACGATAGCGCACCGGTATCACCTAAAAAATCGCTCTTCGGCGCTCTTTCCCATACAGCCTTTTCAATCAGCCCTTCCGCTGCCTTATAGACATGGCGTAGGGCAAGTGCAAGGCCGCAGCCGGGGCAGGCGTTGTTCTTTGCGGGGTCGAAATACTCCTTGCGGGGCAAAAAGTTCGGAACATATAAACTGAATTTATCCATGGCCTACTCCTCCAGTACCATATTGATGACGCCGAACCAGCATTCGCGGTGACAGATACCGCAGCCTTTGCACTTTGTCGTATCCACATCAAAAAAACCGTCATCCTGACGATACACGGCGCCGTCGGGGCAATAGATATAACAAACACCGCACCTGATGCACCTATCTTTATCCCATTGCGGCAATGCTTTGATGCGCTCACCGGGCTTGAATGGTTTGGCAACGCCTGTATCGATCAGCGAGCACTCGATCATTTTCTGTGAAAACTTGGCTGTTGTTTCCAAAACCGTTCTCCTTTCATCTCGTAGTCATTGCGCTCATCTGGTATAATCAATACTTCGGGTCAAACTTCTTGCGGCGCTTTCATGGGGCATACCTTGACACATGTTTTGCACTCAAGGCACAGGTGATTATCGATAAAAGCACGATCCTTGACAAAACGAATGGCGGTTCTCGGACACAGATCAACGCAGCCGCCGCAGCCGACGCACTTTTCCCTGTCAATTCGTATCATGACAAAGCCTCCTGTTGTAAAAAACTTTTATGTTCAGATAAAAACGATTGTTGCACGCATGGTAGGCAGTTGTTTAAACAATATAATGAAGCTCGTCTCCAGATAAAAGCTGGGACTACGCGGGTCACATAAATGGAATAAGATTGTTTCACAATGCGGGGTGCCTGAATCACCTGTTACTGTCCGAGCTAAATTATTTGATATCTAATTTTTTGTAGGCAAGGTTTATATACCTATTTTCATTGCTTTGTGTCAAGCTTTTTAGGCTTCACTGAAGTTTTACATAGCATCTAAAGGCCGCCATACCGGAGACGATCATCTGCAAAATAATTTATGCGCAGCTATATAGGAAATACAAATAGCTGCCATGAATATGAATTCATATTCAATACTACCTTCTTTATACAAAAGCGTCAAGGGGAAAAATCACAATAACGGTAAATATAAACACGGGACGCTGTATAGTTGAAAGATGACCGTGGACTTATGACGGCAATGACCAACGGACCAAAATAAGCTCGGAGATGACAGGGTGTTATGACTGCCACATTACACGGGAAGTCGTTCCATAAGCCCTTTCAGCTTTTTTATCTCCTTATTGTTTTTTAGGTATGCCTCCTTGAGCTTTGCACGTAGCTCATCGCCTCGGTCATAGAGCCGTTTGAGTTTCTTTGGTTTTGTCGTTTGTATGATATAGGCAACCAAAAGCGGCAAGGCAAGCGTGACATCGAGATAGGCAGTAACGGTTTCCTCAAGTTTCCCGGGATCGATTTTCCCCCAACTTGCTGCTTCTGAAGGCGGCGCGCCGGAAAGCCCTCCGGTATCAGGCCGTGCATCGGTTATATTGATATCGTAATCCTGTCCGACCTCGGGGATCATGAGCACTTCCTGAATCTGTGGTTCGGTCTGGAGCATAAAGTTTTTCGGGCTTCCGCCGCCGATAAGAATGACGGCCGTTTTTCCTTTTTCATAACACTTTGCGTTCAGCACAATTGCCGTTGAGTCGTGTACATCAAGGCTTGGATTGATCTTGAGCCTAAATCTATCCTGCAGCGAAAAAATATCAGCCAAAAGTTCAAGCCCGGCAACGTTCATGCCGATTGTCGAATCACCCGGGGATGACGTAAAAACGGGAATACCATTGCGGTATGCTGCGGCAAGAATGCTCACCTGCCCGAGGCGGTTTTTCCGTTCAATCTGATCCATTTCCCTGCCGAGCAAATAATAGAATTCACGCGTTCCCATTTCCTTTTGGAACTCGGGTTTCACCAGGATCTCCCGCAAACGCCGGTCGGTCTCCATCAGCACGTCTTCATAATCAAATAGGATGTCGTAAATCCTGGTGACCCCTTTTTTTCGCAGATCCGCATCATCCACCATATGAGTTCCACGGTACAGCGGCAAGTTAAAAGCAAAATGCAGGTCATGATACATATTGGCACCGGTTGCGGTGATCCAGTCGACAAAGCCATGATTCATAAGCGGAATGATCGCCGATGGTCCAAGACCAGCCGGAGTCAGTGCGCCGGCGAGGCTCAATCCTATGGTCACATCCTCGTTAACATACCGGTCGCGCAACAGGTGGCATGCTGCTCTGAGCCTGCCGCCGTTGTAAGCATCAAGATTGTCAATCAGCTCGACGATTGAGGTTTTTTTTGTAATCGGCCGCGGCAAAATACGTTTTCCCGAAAGATAGCGTGCCTTGCCCGGGCAACGCGCTCCTGTGTGTTTCTTCATAGCATTCGTTTCCCTTCCAAACCCGATATCGCGTATAATTTCTTTCTAATATTTTTCTAATATCTTTCTTACAAGGGTTGCCATTACAGCACAGTAACACCCATGATGTCAAGCAATGAGCTCATCAAAACGAGTGGACGTCACCGTGTTCTGTCTTGTGCTGCACGCTTGGCCTCTTTGCGCCGTGCGCCGTTATATATACCGCGTTTTCCCAAACCATTTGATTGTTGTACTGGCATCTTGTTTTGTATATAGTTTGTTGTATCATTTATGATAAACATCCGCGCAACAATTGAACGGGTACTCCACCTGAACCCCTGCAATCCCGCAATGCGGTTTCTGCTGATGCCGTTGACCCTCTGCTCCGTGTTCTATCGCTTTGCCATAATTGCACGGGCTCATCTCTACCGAAGAGGCATGCTGCCGGTCCAAAAGCTTCCCTGCCCGGTTATTTCGGTGGGGAATATAACAGTCGGCGGTACGGGGAAAACACCGACCGTGTGCTCACTTGCCCGCTGGTTTCATGATCAGGGCATACGCATTGCGGTTGTAACTCGCGGTTATCGGGGGAAAACGACACGTCGTCCAATCATAGCATCCGATGGGGTCCGCGTCGGTGCAACGGTTGATGAAGTGGGGGACGAAGCGGTCATGCTCAGCACGCTCCTTCCGGGCATCCCTGTTATCGCATGCCGCAACCGTTTTGCTGCGGGAATGCTCGGCGTAAACAGGTTTGGAGTTGACCTCATTATTCTGGACGACGGATTTCAACACCTCAAGCTGCATCGCGATGTCGATATCGTACTGCTCCATGCCATCCACCCCTTCGGGAACGGTTATCTCCTGCCACGCGGGACATTGCGCGAGCCGCCCTCTGCACTGGACCGTGCAACGATCATCCTGCTTACAAAAAAAGACGGTGCTCAAGCAGAACTCACCCGGCTGAAAAACACAGTTGCCTCCAATAATCCCAATGCACCGATGTTTACCTCGTCGTTTCAGATCACGGGGTTGCGAAATGCTCATACCGGAGAAACAATCCCCCTTGCTTCGTGTGCACACACCCCTGTCGCAGGGTTCTGCAGCATCGGCGATCCTGCCAGTTTTGCCGGAATGCTATCACGGCTCTCAGCGCATGTCGTTGCATGCATTGCTTTTCCCGATCATCATCGCTACCGCCCTGACGACTACCGTCGTATTAACGAGCTCTTTACCCGTGCATCTCTTGTTATCACCACCCAGAAAGATATTGCAAAACTCGACCTCACTATGCTACAAACAGGCAAACTAGCCGTCCTTGATATCGAACTGGTTATTGACGACGCCGAGCATTTCTACACACTTGTGGGCACCCGCACCGGTCTGCGAACATCGTGCCTCAGAAACGACAAGGAATTCACTCGCTGAATCCCTTGGGGTGACAGTCCACACAGAGAGCCGATGACAATACCCCGTTCCATCGATTTTATCCATGAGCTTAATCCACAACAGCAGGCGGTTGTCACCGCAGGCGACGGCCCGCTTTTGGTGATTGCGGGTGCTGGCAGCGGAAAAACCCGCACCCTAACTTATCGCGTTGCCTACCTTGTTCGATCAGGCGTCCAACCGCACCGTATTCTGCTACTAACCTTTACCAACAAAGCAGCACGGGAAATGCTGCACCGGGTTGAACAACTTGCGCCCTGCGAGGTTCATGCTCTGTGGGGTGGCACCTTTCATCATATTGCCAACCGCACACTCAGGGTGCACGGCCAGCGTATTGGACTTGACCCTAACTTCACCATTCTCGATCAAAGCGATGCCGTCGGCCTTCTGGATGGATGTTTGCGCGACCTCGGATATAAAAAAAAAGATACCATGATACCGCACGGTGCGGCGCTATTTTCCATCATCAGCCTGGCACGCAATACCTGTACGCCGATCCACGACATTGTTGAAACCCGTTTCCCCTATTTTAGCGGCTGCATTGACGATATGCGGGCGGCCGAAGACCTCTATACCCGAAAAAAACAGAACATGAACGTTGTTGACTTCGATGATCTTTTGTGCCTCTGGTTACGCTTGCTGCAGGAGGAACAACAGCTTAAAGATTTTTACGCCCAGCGTTTTCAATACATCTTCGTTGATGAATATCAGGACACCAACACATTACAAGCTACCATCATCGACCTGCTTGCCTCAGAACACCGAAACCTAATGGTCGTGGGTGATGACGCCCAGAGTATTTATGCTTTTCGGGGGGCCAATTATACAAACATTATGGGATTCCCTGAGCGGTATCCTGATGCCCGTCTTTTTAAGCTTGAATATAACTACCGGTCAACGCCCGCGATCCTTTCCCTTGCAAACCAGAGCATACTTTGCAACACCTATCAATTCCAAAAAAATCTTCGGCCAGTAAAAACCGGCGGCACCTCCCCCTGTCTTGTCCGGCCCCATGATGTATATCAGCAGGCTCAATTTGTTGCCGATGCCATTCGAGCAGCCATCCGACAAGGCATCCCGAGCAATGAAATTGCGGTCCTGTACCGAGCCCACTACCATTCAATGGAACTACAAATGGAGCTGAGCCGACGAGGCATTGCCTATGAAGTCAGGTCGGGCATACGGTTCTTTGAGCAGGCACACATCAAAGATATCGTTTCCTATCTGAAGATCGTCCAAAACCCCCATGATGCGACGGCATGGTCGAGAATTCTCCAGCTTCTGCCGGGCATCGGCGCAAAAACAGCTCAGAAAATCCATACACATATAGCGCAAGCAGCCGATCCGCTGCAGGCAAGCATCCATGATCAGGTAACGGCGCTGGTACCGCGTGGTGCACAGCCGTACTGGCACGGCATGCAAGAGGTACTCGGCTCGCTCCTTGCGACAGGAAAAGAGAGTTCGCCTGCAGCGCTTGTTAAGCTTGTGCTTGAACACGGATACCGGGAATTGCTCCGTTCAAAATATACGGATTCAGCATCACGTCTTGAGGATATCGAACAGCTCATCTCGTTTGCATGGCAGTATGAGTCGCTCATTGATTTTCTCAGCGAACTTGCCCTTCTTACCAGCAGCGAATCAGAACAGGTGCGTCCTGAGGACATGCCCGACACGATTAAGCTCAGCACCATCCATCAGGCAAAAGGCCTTGAATGGACGCTTGTGTTCATCATATGGCTTGTCGAAGGGCGTTTTCCCAACCCTAACAATTTCGATGGCCCCGAAGATGAAGAAGAAGAACGACGCCTGTTTTATGTCGCGGTCACACGGGCAAAGGAGCACCTAATTCTCTGTGCTCCAGAAACCAACCGTGACGCCAACGGTTACATAACCTTTTTCAAACCGTCGCGTTTTGTCCGCGAACTCCCCGATCACTGTTATACTGTAGCCGTTCCACTCAACGGATCGGCAGAGGTGTTGCGCATATACGAACAATAGATCCTGCACAACACAATGGGTGTCAGCATGATGTATCGCGGCAAACTTATCCTGTTTTTTGAACACAAGGAACTCGTGCTTGGCGTTTGTATTGCCGAGCATACGAATACCCTGAGCGTTCTGCTCGGTAATGGAATGCTCCAGCGTCTTGCAACCAACCGCATCCTCTGTGCATCAGAGGAGTGCATTGATCATACCGTACCGCAGACGGAATTGCTGAAAACGCTTCAGATGCACACTGAAGCCCAACGAAAGCTCCAGTGCGATGTCATACCAGAAAGACTTTGGAACTCTTTGAACAGAACCGGTGAAACGTACACGCTCTCAGACCTCACCTGCTGCGTTTTCGGTCAGCCTCCTACCTTTGACCACCAATGTGCGGTGCTGCGGGCACTCGCTAGTGATAATATATATTTCAAACTCTGCGGTGCGCACGTATATGCGCGCACACCTGAAGAAGCAGCAGCACGGCGGCAAAAAGCGCAGGAAGAACAGAAACGCGCACTCATTATAGCCGAGGGGAGCGAATGGTTGGCATCTGTGCGCAACCGAAATCCAAAAACCTGTTGCAGGGTTGCCCCTGTCTGTATCGACGTGCTCAAAAGCGTCGCCGTTGCAGGGAAGAATTCTTCTCTGTACGCTCCCTTTCGCGAAATGCTTACACGAGCCGGCCTGACAGATGCCAAACAATGCTTTGATCTCTTGGTTCAGCTTGGCATTTGGGATGAAGATGAAAACTTATTACCCGACCGTTATGATATCCCGTGGCACTGGTCTGATGAACTCACACAACAGGCAGAAGCCGTTGTTGCCGACACCATGCGCCGCGTACTTAACGACCCTGTCCGAACCGACTTGACAGGCCTTGATATTTTTTCAATAGATGATCCGTACACTAAAGATATCGACGATGCGCTGAGCCTGCACTTCGACAAAGACACTATTGTCCTTGGGGTACATATCGCCGATGTTGCCTCTTGTATTATGGTCGGAAGCGATCTCGATCGTGAAGCAGCACGACGGGGTACGACCATTTACTTCCCCGAAGGAAAAATTCCGCTCCTCCCGCAGGTAATATCAGAGCAGGCCGTGAGCCTGCACCAAGGTGTCGAACGGCCTGCAATCAGCTTTCTGATCCGCCTTTCACGTGACGGCGAGATACGCGATATCCAATGCTTCTCAAGTGTTATCAGAGTTTCCCGCAGGGTCTGTTATGACGAAGTCGATGCTGCTGTAACCGACGACAGCATATATGCCCGCTTCTATGAACTTACGTGCAGGCTGCGCAGCCATCGTCGCGCTGCCGGCGCAATCCTGGTGCCGTTGCCGGAACTTCAGGTCAGGGTCGATGCCCACAAGAATATTTCTGTCCGAATGCGCGACAAAGAAACCGCAGGCCAGATTATCGTGTCAGAATGTATGATTTTGGCAAATTACTGCGCCGCTACGTTATTGAAGAAAGCTGGATACGCAGCACTGTACCGACGTCATACAATACCCGATAGTTCAATCTCCCCGATCCAGATACGCACCCGTGCGGATGCCTATCGTCTGCGGCACTATTGTAATCGTGTCATGCTCAGCACAAAGCCCGGCCCCCACGCTGCACTTGGTCTCCCTTGGTATCTTACCGTTACCTCTCCGATGAGAAAATACATCGATCTTGTAAACCAGCGGCAGCTCTCTTGTGGTATCAGAAATGCTGCGCCGTGCTATTCCTTTGACCAGCTTCAGGAGATTATGCAGACCGTCCAGCCCGTGCTTACCCGGGCTGCTTTCGTTGCACAGGAACGGAAAAAATACTGGATCCTCAAAATGCTCCAGCGTCGTATCGGCGAACACCTTGATGCCGTGGTACTCAAACCCACCCGGCGAGGATATCTCCTCTTGCTCACCGAGTATCTGCTGGAAGCAGAGGCACCGTCGCCTCCCACGACAAAATTTACCCCCGGTGATGCGGTCTTTGTTATACTTCGCCAGGTAGAACCGTTTTACGGGGTCATGAAACTTGAACTTATCGGGTGATGTTTTTACAGGAGGATACAGCATGGGACGATTTTTAATCATTGCCGGAATCGTGCTGATTGTCCTTGGCCTGCTTGCCCAAACCCTGCCGCTTTTTCGCCTCCCCGGTGACTTCCGCTATGAAGGCCAACATGTTAAGGTGTATATTCCTATCATGACATGCATCATTATCAGCATCATTTTGACACTGATTTTCAACCTGTTGAAAAAATGATTTTGCAACCAGCGTATCTTTAGCACAGGAGGCATGCATATCATGGACGAGCGGCGAAAATTCCAACGCTATCCGGTCAGTCTTGAAGCAATCGTACAGGATAGTGACGGCAAACAACAGCACTGCAGGGTAAGTGATGTAAGCAGAGAAGGGGTGCGGTTACTTCTTCGGGAACACATTCCCTTCAGGCAGACCATCAACCTAAGGATACTCCTTCCACAACCGCACGAAGCTGTTACCGCGTTGATGAGCGTACGTTGGACACGGCCGCTGGACGGCAACGACTTGTTTACCTCTGCTGCCGGTGGCGATATTCGGTGCGATGGAAAAGACAAAGACCGACTTATCGCATATGTCGAATCGCTTCATCGAACGGCATAAACACAGGAAGTGTCAGCAGATCGTTACTCGTCTGCAGATAGCAGACGGGAAAGCTGCAGTGCATTTCTGGCAGCATGTCCAGCATGGCAATTGTTAAAAAATACAAAAACCTGCTGGGCGTTGGCAGCCATAGTGCGGATCGGCGCGCAAAATGTTCGGAGTTCTTCTTCACTGTAGCAATAGTTATATCGTTCTGATGCAGATGCATGAAACCATGCCGTATTTCGGCCGTGAAACCTGATATAGCCGATTGATGAAGTGCATACCGGCATAAACGGCATAAGCCCTTTAAGAGGTGGTTCATCAACAGCACAATATCCTATACTGAGCCTCCGCAACAGCAGCATAATCTCTGTGCGTGCCCATGCGCTGTTTCTGAACTCCACAACAAGCTCACTGGGTGCAAGCAGATCACGTGCCCACCGCAAATAGTCGATGTATTCGGGTGATGGCTTAACTGAGTAGGGGAATTGCATCAACACACCGGCAAGCTTTCCATCGCCGTGCAGCGGTGCAAGACATGCAATGAATCGTTCAAACACCGCTTTCACATCCCGAAGTTTCCCGGTCACGGGATCACGGAGTCCATGGGTCATATCTTTATATGCTTTCACAACAAACTGAAATGTTGGAGAAGTTCTTTGCGACATACGCGCAAACACTGTCGGCGATGGCAGTCGGTAGTATGTCATGTTAATCTCAAGCGCACGGAACCCAAGTTCGCGTTCATAAAATTCAAGCCATACCGACTTGTTCAGTGCTGCCGGATAGATTACCCCTTTCCAGTCCTCAAACGAAAATCCGCTGGTGCCTACGTAAATCATGTCCGGTTTGAATAATCGTTGTTTATCGAGCCGGTTTTGAACAGTAAATCTTCACAAATAAAAAGGCAAGAGGGTTGATAGTGTGATATAAAAGAGGCAGGTACAATCAGTGAACGGTGACTGACATTATTTTCATGCTCCGACCGTTCTTCCATGCAACACATATAATAGGGAAACATCCTTATGCTGGATACGGTTTTCGGTATCTTCACAGAAAGCTGGCAAGTGCTCAATGCTTTTGCAATGTATTGCCTGATCGGGCTGTGTATGTCGGGGCTTCTCAAAAGCATGATGCCTGACAGTTTTGTTGAGCGACATCTGGGAGGCAACAATTTCCGCTCTGTTATTAAGGCAGCACTGCTCGGCATCCCCCTGCCGCTGTGTTCATGCGGTGTCATTCCGGTCGCCACAGGACTGCGACGCCAGGGAGCAGGTAACGGGCCCACCACAGCTTTTCTCATTGCCACCCCCGAAACCGGGGTTGATTCTATTGCCATAACCTATGCGCTGCTTGATCCAATCATGACGATTATCCGTCCGGTTGCAGCGTTCCTTACGGCAATGACTGCAGGTGCCATCGTCACGCTTATGCCAGAAGGGAAACACCGCTCCACTAATGCCGAACCTTCCTGCTCCTGCTGCAGCCACCCTGCCGACCAGCTTCGTCCCTGCTGCAACCAAGTCGCCCCGCAAAACCGCATTGCCAACGGATTGCGTTTCGCATTTAACTCCCTGCTTGCAGAGATCGGTCCGCCATTGCTTTTTGGGGTAATTATTGCCGGAGCAATTTCATATTTTCTCCCCCCGGGAAGCATCGAACGGTATCTTGGATCCGGCATGCAGCAGATGCTCGTTATGCTGATAATTGGCATTCCCCTGTATGTCTGCGCGAGTGCTTCGACCCCAATTGTTGCAGCCCTCGCTCTTAAAGGATTATCCCCAGGTGCTGCTTTGATATTCCTGCTTGTGGGACCTGCGACGAATGCAACAACCATCACCGTAGTAGCACAGATGATGGGCAAACGCATCGCCGTGGTATATGGAAGCGTTATTGCAGCTGTTGCACTGACACTAGGGCTTTTAACCGATATCCTGTACAATGCCCTTGCGTTTGATACCACGCGATGGGTTTCCGGCCACAGCCATACCCTGCCCCCAGAAGTTACGACTGCGGCAGCCCTTATTCTTCTTGCCTGCATTTTTCGCGCACGTTTATTGATTCGCCGATAATGTTTTCTCTTTGACCACGCCATATTTTTAGCGCACGGTTTGGTTTACTAAAAAACTACTTGACAGAATTATGTTTATATAATATTTTTGTGATTAAATCGTTTGACATTCAAAAAATGATATCTCAGCCCTCAGGAAACCCCACACCGCAATACCCCTGAAGGAGAAAAGCTGTGGAGCGATGCGCTCAATGGCTGGTTCGTAATCGAAAAATCGTGCTTGCAGCAATCGGTATTGCAACACTTGGATTTCTCGTCGAAGTTTCCCGCCTCTCCATGAAAACCGACCTCAACGACTTATACCCGCAGAAACACCCCTTTATTAAAGTCCACAACATGATCAGAAATATCTTCGGCGGTGCCAACCAGATACTGATCATGGTACAAGTGAGAAAAGGGGATATCTTCAACCCCACAACACTTGAGAAGGTGCAGTGGATCAGCCGTGAAGTCGAAAAAATACCGGGGGTCGATCCGTATAAAATCCGATCGATTGCGTCTTCAAAAATGAAAGATTTCAAGTTTACCTCTGGCACCCTGTCCATAACCCCTTTAATGTTCCCAAACATTCCACGCACCGACAAGGAAATGCAGGAGCTTAAAGACAAAATTTACAGCAACCTGCGCTATTACGGCCAGTACGTTTCCTATGACAGCAAAAAAACGCTGATCATGGTCGATTTTTTTGAGGAACAGCTCGACTACCGGGCAATTTTTAACGCACTCAGTGCAATCCGTCAGCGTACCGAAGACGATAACCATATTATTAATATAGCCGGTGAGCCGATGCACCTCGGGTACATTTATCATCACAGCTTGCAGGTGCTCATGGTGCTCCTTGTTACTGTATTTGGCATCATAGTGATGCTCTATATCTATTACCGCAATTTTAGAGCGGTGCTGCTTCCAATTCTGTCTGCTGCAATCAGCGCAGTGTGGGGGCTTGGGTTCATGTCGCTCATGAAGTTCAATCTTGATCCACTGGTGTTGGTTCTGCCGTTTTTGATATCACTCATGACAGCACGACATTCAATGCAGCTTATCAGCCGATATCTTGAGGAATTCGAGCGCACCGGTGATAGCAAAAAAGCCGCAGCGATAACCATCGAACACATGCTGCTTCCGGGACTGACAAGTATTATTACCGATGCCCTGGGCATTGCCCTGGTGGGCATCGCCGCCATCCCTATTCTTGTCAATATCGCCATCGCCTGTGGTTTTTGGTCGGTTGCAACTGTCGTGCTTTCCGTGCTCTTTACACCGCTTTCCCTTGCCTGCTTGCCGGTAACGGCACGGATGCAACGGTACATGGCAGCACAACGCACAATAACGAAAGAAGATTACCGCGATCGTTTTCTTAGCCTTATCGGTCGATGGATACCGCAGCGGGGCAAATGGTATGTGCTGTGCCTTACCATCGTAGTCGTGGCAATTGGATGGATATATGCGCAACGTATTCAGGTCGGCGATTTCATGCCCGGTTCTTCGATCCTATGGCCGTTTCACCGGTACAACAAAGATGCTTTCCGGATCACCTTTAGCATGCCGCTGCTCAATCCCCTGTATGTCATTGTCGAAGGCGATGAGGGCGGCTTTATCACAAAGGGTTCAACCCTCCGCGAAATGGACCATTTTCAACGCTATCTTGCAACACACGATCGGGTGATGTTCACCTACTCCATCGTCAACAACCTTCCGGGCTTTCTGATGTCCTCAAACGAAGACGATCCCCAATGGTGCCATCTTCCCAAGGAAGACCGAATACTCAGCTTTATCTGCCGGAGGCTGTTATACGCAGGCGAGCCGGGGACCTGGGATCGGTATGTTGATATGCAGGATAAGTACGCAAATATCGTTGTTTATTGTCGCGACAAAATGCCGAAAACCGTCGAGTCGATCATCCAGCATATTCAGGCATATCTCTCGAAAACGCCCGGTCCGCCGGGTGGTAGATACCTGCTCGCGGGAGGTGCAGTCGGTGTGCAGGCTGCAGTGCGTGAGGTTATTGCCGATGCACAGATTTGGAATCTCCTCTTGGCACTCGGGAGCATTTTTCTCTTCTGTGCACTTAATTTCAGGTCATGTATGGTCGGTATCATATTAACGATTCCGCTTGCAATATCCAACATCATCACATTTGCGTTGATGGGTGCTTATCATATCGGGCTGACGGTCAATACCTACCCGATCTCTTCGGTCGGTATCGGCCTTGGAGTAGACTACGGAATTTATTTTATGAGCAGGCTTATCGAAGAAAAGGATAAGGGCTCAACTCTTGAATCGGCAATCCACAGTACGCTTCGGACAAACGGTAAATCTATTGTGCAAATTGCCACAACGTTGACGATCGGGCTTCTCCTCTGGGTCTTTTCTGCGCTTAAGTTTCAGGCTGAAATGGGATTGCTCCTTGCCATTTTACTGTTTCTAAACATGCTCGGTGCACTGTTCTTGGTTCCAACGCTGGTGTGCATTTTAAAACCAAAACGGATTATGCGATCATCGTAATGTGTGCCTTCGGCACGCTCTTTTATATTTAGAAGTGCACCCGAGAGCGGTGCAACGCCGTTTTGAAGCACGGCACCAAAGTAACGGCATATTTTTTCGGGGGGTGGGCAATGAATAAAAAACATTTTTTTACAGCCTCTGCAGTGTTTATCGGGCTTATCTGGCTGATATTGCCGCATGATTGCTCTGGATCGCTAATGTTTCTTGATGAAAAACTCAGAGTCAAAGGAACATTCTACGAGTTCGGCACGTACATGACCGCACTGAAAAAGGTCGACCGACAGTATCGGAATACCCGGTTCGGACTGATGAGAACAAAGGGCACACTTGAACTTCTATATGATGCCTATGAAAGCCAGGAGACAAATCTTAAGCTGTTTGGATTCTTTCAATGGTGGCACGAGGCGGTTCCGGATTTTGACGGTGAGTACCGTCGGTCGATTTCATCCCGTGCGCGCCACCGCTATAAGGGGCCGTATGAACGGGCAGATGACTGGATTAACGA
>JAOAHH010000115.1 GCA_026415325.1 Thermodesulfobacteriota bacterium
GCGCAGTACGGTGATGTTGCGCAACTACAAATGGGAGAAGAGTATTATTGCGCCGGAGAAGCGGGCAGAGAAGTACAACCAGAAATCGACGCTGATATTAATTACCGGCGAGAAGCATGTTGATCGGAAGGCGATCGCAAAAAACCTTGAGGACCGGCTGTTTGAGGATGGGAAGGTTGTCTATTTTCTGGGGATCGGGAATGTGCTGTACGGGGTGGATCCAGACATTAAGGGTAGGGAGAACAATCGGCAGGAGCACATCCGGCGGCTTGCCGAGGTGGCAAACATCATGCTGGATGCCGGGATTATCCTGATCGTGACGGCTAGTGGGCTAACGCAGGAGGACTTGGAGATTATAAAGACCATCGTGCCGCCAGAAAAGATAGAGACGGTATGGGCGGGCGAGCACGTGACGACCGATATCGCCTATGACCTGCGGCTGCATCAGCCTGACAATGTCCAGGAATCGGTTGACCTGCTGAAGGCGCATCTCCAGAACAAGGGAATTATCTTCAGGCCGTGGTAAGGACGAAAATCAAATGAGCGGTTACCGATGAATACAATATAGCTCTCGAACCACACATCACCGCGTTATGATCGATCTTCACACCCATACAACTGCTTCTGACGGTTCGCTGACACCAACAGAACTCGTACGTCTTGCGGTTGGGAAAAAGCTCGAAGCGCTTGCCGTGACCGACCATGATACGATCGATGGTATCACTGAAGCGCTTACCGCAGGCACGCACCACGGCTTGGACGTCGTGCCTGGCATTGAAATCAGCGCAGAGTATTCCGGCGGGACATTGCATATTTTGGGATACTATATTGATATTGATAACAAGCAATTCTGTACTAAAATTGCCGAACTCCAACGTGCCCGCGCTGACCGTAATCCCAAAATCGTCAAAAAGCTGCAGGCGCTCGGTATGAGCATTGAGATGGAAGACGTCGTGGCAGAAGCAGGCGGCGGCCAGATCGGCAGGCCGCATTTTGCGCAGGCGCTGCTCAAAAAAGGCTACGTCAGGTCGGCTCGTGAGGCATTTGAGCGTTTTTTGGCAAAAGGCGCGGCAGCATACTGTGAAAAGTTTCGCTTTCAACCCCATGATGCAATTGCATGTATCACCGATGCAGGGGGTATTGCCGTGCTTGGTCATCCCAGTTCTCTCAACTGTCCTGACCAAGTATCGCTTGAAGCTGCTGTTCAAGCAATGGTCGATATGGGCATCAGAGGCATCGAAGCATTCTACTCTGACCATACCGCGGAGCAGACGCGGCACTATATTGCGCTCGCCAGAAAATATCATCTGCTGATTACCGGCGGCAGCGATTTCCACGGCCATGCAATCAACGGGATATGCCTTGGCACCGGGAGAGGCAATCTCAATATTCCGTATGAATGCCTTGCGGCTTTGAAACAGGCGCTCGGCAGGAATGCGTGAATCGTGGTGAAGCACGGCCTCAATCGAGTACCCACATCTCACAAAATTTTCATCAATAATTCACAATCGCTATGAACTTGTTTGTCAATCTTCCGCTGCGCTATATCCATAACGATACCGTATATCTGGACTTTTTCATCGAGCACCGCCTTCAGCCCGAACTTGGCCTCGATGTTATCGCCATAGAACATTTCGATCACGGATGGCATCGCTCTATTGCCGCTGCATTACAACAAGCGCACCTTGCCTGCGCAATACATTTTCCGTTTTTTGATCTTCAACCCGGAAGTATCGACAACGGCATCTTACAGGCAACACGGCACCGATTAGTCTCTGCCTGTGCAGTTGCAAAAATTTACAGTCCCTGCCATCTCATTGCACACGCAGGATTTACCGATGTGTATGACGAGTTTTACGAGGAGTGGCTGAATCGAAGTAAAGCAACGTGGCAGGTATTAGGGAAGGAATGGCCTGACCACCCACCGATCTATCTTGAAAACGTCTATGAGGAGACCTATCATCCAATTGCGGATGTGCTCGCCAGAATCAATAACCCCGGTTTTGGTTCTTGTTTTGATACCGGCCATTGGTACAGTTTTTCACAAGGCGCTCGGCTCAAAAACCTGGAAGAATGGATAACAGGGCTTGCCGGATATGTGCGTCATCTTCATCTGCATGACAACGACGGCAGTTTCGACCAGCACCGCGGGCTTGGGCAAGGGAGTGTGCCGTGGGAAGAATTGTTTACCGTACTCCGGCGCTCTCATGTGTGGCCTTCCATTACACTCGAGCCGCATTCTCGGGAAGGCCTTGAACACAGCCTTGCCTTTATCAATAAACATCCGGAATGGTTCCCTCTTGCGTGAATCGTTGCGCGTGCATCATGCCTCGTATTCACCCCCCGAAATATAAAACTCGATCCACGCGCCCCGTTTTGTTCACGTTTCACCGTTTGTTAAGCCGCTGATAATCCGCCCACGTATTTATATTTGTGAAAGGGGTCGGTTCATCGGTTCTGATCACCTTGACGTTAAGCGTTGGGAAGAGATCGATGATGCGGTACTCGCCGTGCGCAATCAGTTCTTCGAGCGCGCCGATACACGTTCGCCGGTAGATTGCACACAGCGGTTCGAAATTTTGATGCTTATAGAGTGTTATATCATACCCCGGATACGCACTTATCAGCGGCTTGATATGGCTGGGGTCAAGCAGCGGCATATCACATGACAGAACAAGTACATATTCGGTAGGGCTTATTGTGAGCGCCGCATGAATACCCGAAAGTGGCCCGCCACCGGGCATAATATCACCAATAACGGGCACATTGAACTGTTGGTACGCTTCTGAATCATTGGCGATAATCCGCACCGTTTCGGTAAACTGTCGTGCCGTGTGAAGAACGTGCCCAATGAGTGTTGTGCCGTTGATCGCAAGCAGCGCCTTGTTCGTTCCAAGCCGGTGGGATTTGCCTCCCGCCAGCACCGCTGCGGAAAGGTGCGGTTTGAGGTACCGGCTTTCGATAAAATTGCAGAGCTCATCCTGCGTGTCGTGAGCAAAACAAGCGACACCCGGAACAGAGCAGCCTGCTCCGATGACAGCGCGCAGCCGCGGATCACCGGCATAACGGGGCGCCGCTCCTGACGGTATTGCTTCGATAATATCTGAGCAGCCGGTTACGTTGTGGTTCGAAAATATCAGATGACAGTCTGCAAAAAGGCGTTGGATTTGTCCTTGTTCTAAATCGCGCAGCAACATGACCGCAGCCGCATGATTTGCAAGCATTGAAACACAGGAAGCCCCTGCAGCCAAATACCAATGCCTATTACCGTTCCAAAACCGTGCAATATCGTCGGCACCGCTGACAATTACACCGATCCGGTAGCCGCGATCACTAAGCAGCCGTACAATCGCAGCCCGGTCTATTGCCTCCATTCCTGAGAGATAGATAATCTGAGGCACGGTTAATACTGATGTGTGAAAGAGGTAACGTGAAGTGTAAGCAGTGTTTCACTCATAAACGTGGCACTGAGCATGAGGCGTTTTCCCTCCTTGCGCCGCAAGCCGTCTTCTCCATCACCCGCGCTGCCCTTTTCTGCCACGTATACTGCCTAACATCCTGCAGCGCTTGTTGGGCAATCTTTTGAGCAAGCGGTGGGGTGCGCAGCACATGGCTGATGCCTGCGGCAAGCGCTGCCGGATCGCCCGGATGCACAAGCCAAGCGTTTTCGCCGTGCCTGAGCACCTCCCGAAGCGAGGGGAGATCCGATGCCACAATCGGCACACCTGATGCCATATACTCGAACAGTTTCATCGGCGAGGTATAGTATGCGGAAAACTCGTTCCACGGCCATGGTATGGTTACGACGTCACAGGCTTTTATCCATACCGGCACTTCGGTATTTGGCACGCGGTCAACAAAATACAGTGAACTCTCATTAAGCCCCCGCGCCTTACCGACGGTACGGTATTGCGCAACAGCATCCATCGGTCCGCCGACACACAGAACGCACAGCTGCCTTATTTTTTTATGCACCTCTCCAGCAGCCTCGATCAGCGTCTGTACACCCTTCTCCATTCCCACGGTGGTAAAACGGCCGATGTAACCAATTATTATGGCATCATGGGGAAGGCTGAGTTTTTTACGGCATTCTTCTTTACTTACGGGCAATACAAAAAGATCGAGATCAACGGCATCGGGCAATACGATAATACGATCCTCTGCAAAGCCATATCTCATGAGCCGTTCTGCGATAAACGTGGTCAGTGCAGCGGTGAGCATAAGGCTTTTTTGGTGGGCAATTTTTTTGAGCAAAAACGCCTGCGCTCCTGCAGGCACGGTATGCAGCTCTAGAACCGTTGGCATGCCACATCTTGTGAGCCAGAATCCAATCGGGATATCGCGCGTATAATAGAGGTTTGCGCTATGTCGCCTGCTATAGCGTACTGCCCAAAGCGACCAGAGAAGCGAGTGAAGCAAAAAAAGCCCGTTAAAAACAACTCCCGGAAAGAAGCGCTCGATTCTGAAAATATCAATATTGGGAAGCGTTGCTACGGTAAAGCGTTGCTGCACACCATAATAGGAAAATACCGAATGTGCTTCGAGTGCCTTCGGCTGATGGCGAAACGGATGCAGAAGCGTCACATCGGCGCCGTTGAGCGCAAACGCTTCGCACATTTTACAGATCTGATATCCATGAGCCTTTTCGGTCGGAAGACGGGCGGTAGTGATATACAGGATATGCTTCAACGATTTACCCTTTGCGTTTCATGTATCAGAATTTTTGCTCGTGTTTTCTATCGGTTGAAGTGCTTGCCTGTCTTTGCATGAGCTTCATCGCAACTCCTCTGGAAATGTTGCTTTGAACGCCGGAACAATTTTTACAAAAACCTTTTTATGAAAAAATACCAGAGCGGCAGTGTCGTAAGGAGTGTGGCGAGGATATATTCCCTGGATTTCGCAATAACAGGGCTTGCAGTAACTATGCAGATGCAAAAGATCGGCATCGCGTAACGGATAAAAGAATAGGTCGGGAGGATATACAAAAGAAACCCTAACACCAGACACCACAAAAAATCTTTGTGCCTGTTCCTATAAACCTCAATACAGCCGACCGCAACAACAATCGGCGAGACTATCGCCCGGTACACCGGCCACTGCGTATAGTCAAAAACGACCACAATATCCAGAAAAAATCTGAATATGTTTTTCACATACCCACTTGCCGATGTTGTAATGCTTTGTGCAATGCTGGCACCACATCCAGAGCCCTGACTCCACACATTATAAATTTTTCCGGTGTCTTGATATGATCCATAAAAATACAATCCTAAAAGACCAAGCCCTCCTACCCAACTCAAGTAATAGCGCGCATCCTTTTTTCCGGCCAATATAACCAGCGGGAACAACGCAAAAAGAAACGGCTTAAATGTCAGTGAGACCCAAAAGCAAAACGGCAGAAGTGGGGACTTTAAGACGTACAAATAAAGGCACAGCACAGCCATAAACGCAATGCCCGGCGTGGACATCCCGGAGATGATCTCTTCGTAGAAAATCGGCATCGCAAGAAAAATCACGGCAGCCGCCATCCCTGCTTTCTGATCGTAGAGGTAAGATGCTATCTTAAATAGCAAAAATGCCGCACAAGCAAACAGAATCGCTGACGTAATATTGTAATGGTAATCCGAGCGGGTTAACAGGTACACGGGCGTTGAAACAATCGACTGCCCCATGCAGCCGATCAGGGAAAAATCAAACACGCCCTCATCAACGATTTTTTGCGTGAAAAGCCGGTATGCAGGCGCGTCAGAAAGTTGGTTCATAGCTGGTTTCTGTACA
>JAOAHH010000162.1 GCA_026415325.1 Thermodesulfobacteriota bacterium
GACATATTCTCATTCTCGGTGCAGGTCCCTGTGGCCTTGGCGCTGCATGGCGGCTGCAGGAGCTTGGCTTTGAAAACTTTGAGGTGTTTGAGAAGGAAAATTATGTCGGCGGGCTATCAGCAAGTTTTCAGGATGAGCACGGCTTCACCTGGGATATCGGCGGCCATGTGCATTTTTCGCATTTTGATTACTTCGACCGCCTGATGCAAGCCCTCATCCCACCTGATGGATGGGTGCCCCATGAGCGGGAAAGCTGGATCTGGATGATGGGTCGGTTCATCCCGTATCCCCTCCAATACAATATCGGCAGATTGCCGAAACCCGTCATGCTGGAGTGTCTTGCAGGACTTTTAAGTTGTAATCACGGCAGCTTCGACATTCACAGGGCAACCTTCCGTGACTGGATTCTCAACTCCTTTGGTGAAGGGATTGCGAAATACTTTATGATCCCGTACAACAAAAAAGTATGGGCATATCCTCCCGAAGAACTTGATGCCCACTGGATCGGTGAGCGCGTGGCAGTCCCCGACGTACAACGAATACTTAAAAACATCGTTTTAGAACGCGACGACTGCTCATGGGGGCCAAACAACACCTTCAGTTTTCCTCTCCGCGGGGGTACTGGTTCGATATGGAACGAACTTGCTCGACGCCTGCCTAAGGAAAAGCTCCATCTGCAGGCAGAACTTGTTGCATGGGATTCTGATAAAAAGATGGTGCGCTTTGGAAACGGTGATGAACGATCCTATGATTACTTGATTTCGACTATCCCCCTTAATGAATTGCTTGCCCGTGATACAGCACGCTCGTGGAATTGTGTTGACCGTTTTCTCTTTTCAGCATCACATATCGTCGGCATCGGCATAAAAGGGCTGCCGCCAGACAAGCTGAGAACAAAATGCTGGATGTATTTTCCCGAAGACGATAATCCGTTTTACCGCGTTACGGTGTTTTCAAACTACTCTCCGGGCAATGTCCCTGATGGTGAGTACTGGTCGCTTATGGGTGAAATATCGGAATCACCCAAAAAGCCGGTTGATCCGAAAAGCGTAATCCCTTCGGCCATAGACGGATTTATAAAAACGCACCTCATTGACGATCCTGCAGCGATTGTCTCAATCTGGACGCATCGTGCTGCATACGCTTATCCAACACCATTTCTGGGCCGAGACAAACTTGTTGATGCGGTGCTGCATGAACTCCTGCATCTTGGGGTTTATTCCCGCGGTAGATTCGGCGCATGGAAATACGAGGTTAGCAATCAAGACCATGTCCTGATGCAAGGCGTAGAAGCGGTTGAGAACATTTTGTTCGGCACACCTGAAATCACCTTGCGCTACCCTTCACTCGTCAACAGTCAACGGGTCAGATAACCGTGAAACATGATCTTGCCGTAGTCATGCCAGTATACAATGAGGAAGCCTGCATTGCCACGGTTGTGCGGGACTGGATAATGCAGCTCTCTTCGATGGAGATGTCCTTCACTATAATTGTCCTTAACGACGGTTCGAAGGACAATACTCAGGAGGTGCTTGCCGCCTGTGCAACAGATCCTCGGGTACAGGTCATTAACAAACCCAACTCAGGACACGGTCCGACCATCCTTCAAGGCTACCGAATGGCGGTCAAACAGGCTCAATGGGTTTTTCAGGTTGACAGCGACAATGAAATTGCAGCCGCTAATTTCCCGATGCTCTGGGAGGAACACAACAGTTACGATATGCTTATCGGCGTGCGCGATGGGAGGCAGCAACCGCTGCCGAGAAAGGTTATCAGCATGATTTCACGGCTTATCGTACGGCTGTTCTATGGTACCGGGGTTACGGATGTCAACTGTCCGTTCAGACTCATGCGGGCATCTGTACTCGAAAAAATGCTGATGTATATACCGGATAACACTTTTGCACCCAATGTTGCAATTTCGGGGATGTTTGCTCTGAGCAGACGTCCTGTCGCCAACGTCCCGGTTCCGCATGCCGGCCGCACAACCGGAGAGGTCTCGATAAAAAAATGGAAACTCTTCAAAGCAGCTCTCAAATCCTGTATTCAGACCCTGCGCATCCGTCTGCGACTAAAAAAAAGAGAACTCACCCTCTAATCCGAATCCCTTCGCTGGTTTCCTCGAAAATATTCCGTGTTCACCTTCCTGAGGATTATGCAGTTTTTTGTGTGTGCATACTCCAGTAAAACAGCGCGAGCGCGGTTGCAGTCGCGGCATTGAGCGATTCCACTGGGCCGCGCATGGGGATTGCAATACGGTTTGCATTCAGATCTCGCGGCAGCCCCTGCCCTTCACAACCCGCAACCAGCAGAAACGAGCGCGGGAAAACAATGTCCTGGAGCGGCGTTCCCTGCATATCAAGAGCAAAAACCGGCACGTTGTGCCGCAACAGGTGCTGCCCGAGTGTCACAAGCCCAGGGCCTCTGAAAAACTGTGCGCTGAAAACAGCTCCGGAAGATGCCCGTATGCTCTTAGGATGAAACGGATGTGCCGCTTCTTCAAGGAGCACAATGTGCTCTACCCCAAATGCAACGGCAGACCTCACGACAGTTCCGATATTGACCGGATCCTGGAACGGGAGCACAAGCGTACAACCAACCCTATACACCATCATCTCCCATGCAGAAATCTGCGGGACGCGGATCTCAAGCAGAGCGTATTGGGTGTTGAAGATATCGATCTCCCGAAACAGGGCCTTTTTCAGCACGATTAATCTGCCTTGCCGCGCAAACATCTGGGCTATGTCAGTGTGCTGAAAACCCTCATACACAATAAGGCGCAGACATTGACGGGGAATACGGTGCACGGCCTCCGCAACAAGTTTTGCGCCGGCAACAATCGTTGTGCCTTTCTTTTTGATCATGCTCCCTTCTGCCGTGCGCCGAAGGGCTTTAAACGTATGGTTATCAGCAGAAGCGATGATCGAAATAAAGCGGGGTTGTGTATCCATAGGGAATCAAAAATTGCGCGGTGAATGAACCGGTGCCATAAAATCGGCAAGTTGGCTTGAAGTCCTCCGCAAGTGCATGCTCATGAGCCGTGCAAGAGATTTCAGCAGCTTAATACCGAGCGGGGGATGAGTATCAAGCAACGTCTCAAACCTGTCGCGTGTCAGCACCAGCAATGTTGCGGCAGTTGTAGCACGCACCGTCGCAGAGCGGGGGAAATTATCGATGACCGACATCTCCCCAATCGAGCGGCCCCGTGTCAGAGTACTGATGACTGCTTCGGTGTGCTGCTCGGTTTGCTTGATGACCTCAAGAGCACCGTCAACCACAAAACACATGTAATTTCCTCGATCTCCTTCATAAAACAGAACGTCGTCTTTTTTTATCTCGATAAAACTCATGTGTCGTGCAACAATCCTCAACTCGCTTGTGCTCAACTCATGAAACAGCGGAAGACCGATTAAAAACTCAATAATCGTTTCAGTCAACCTGCTCTCTGTCCGTTTATCGTCCACCATATACGGTATCGAAAAATGTATCGTTTTCAACGAACGCTGATTCTGTTTTCGGTGCATTGTGCGTGCGACTTTAATACCGCAGCTGCGCCGATCTTGCCCGTTCACGCCCGACATGCTACAAAAAAGAAACACCATCGTCGGCAGGAGGCAAGCATTATGAAAATATCTGAACTGATTACCGGACTTCGGCACATTGGCATTGTGGTTGAGAACATACATGTGGCCGTTCAGATGTATACAAAAATATTTGACATCGATGACACTACAATCCAATATGTACCCCCGATTGAGGAGCCTGCACCTGATACCCGCTTTGCGTTTGTTCCGATCGGCAATACCGAACTCGAGCTTATTGAGCCGATTTCTGAATGGTTCAAACAATTTCTCGGCAATCCGAGACCCGGAATCAATCACATCGCATTTACGGTCACGAATATTGATGCCGCAGTTGCACTTATGCAGGCAAAAGGCGTCCGCCTCGGCCACGTAACCCGGGACGGTATTCTTGATATGAAGCGCAGCAGGGTTGCCTATTTCAACCCCGAGGATACCGGCGGTATCCTAATCGAGTTTGTCCAACCTGGGGAGAAACCTTCATAGAACAACGTGTGCCCACCGACAGGACTGCAAGCATCCGTAATGGCCCGAGCATATTGACATGCGGGAAACACCGCTCTATGATACTGTGTAATAGTCAAAGCACGGTCACCTTAACGGTGCAGCAGCAAGCAGAAATTCAAGGTATTATCATCGAAGAGAGCATATACGGGTAACGCACTGCGATGCCACTTTACGAATTTTATTGTGAGCCCTGCAATACCATCTTCACCTTTTACGCACAACGTGCCGGAGTGAAAAAAATCCCTGCCTGTCCGAAGTGTTCAAAAACACTCGAGCGCCGCATGTCCATGTTCTCGGTCTCTCAGAACCTGCGCGGGCCGGAATCGCTCCCGATGAAACCGTCTCGCGCCGAAGAAGGTATGCGAAAACTAAAGCAGGAGCTTGACCGCCTTAAGGATAAAGATCCCCGGGAAGCAGAGCGGTTCAAGAAAAAATTTGAGCGATGGGCAGGCGTTACCGTTGATTACGAGGTGCGTCCGCGGTGGCGAACAATCGAAGAGACAACTGAAGAACCCGCGCTTTCGCAAAAGGAAGACGAACCGATCCGCGACCCCGCTCTTTATGAGTTTTAGTGCTCTACTCCGATTGGAATTTTAGCACAATCGACGGCTGCGCTTCAGATGCTAATGAAAATCCGTAAATGTGCTGCACCGTGCCGTATTTGCGACGCAGCTCATCGATCGGGCCCCAATCAAGGGCATACATCGGACAGGCTAAAACGCAGACAGGCTGCTCACCGGTATCGATCCTGTCAACACAAAAGGTACACTTCTGCATCCGGTCATCGTCTCCTGTTCCAAACTGTGGAATCTCATAGGGACACGCTTCGCGGCACTTGCCGCATGCCTTGCCGCCCAAACATAGATCCCGGTCGACAAGGACAACCCCATCGCTGTCACGTTTTCTGATAGCTGAAACCGGGCAGACATCCCTGCATGCAGGCTGACTGCAGTGCATGCAGGAAAGTGATGCGTATGCAAGCCCGACATCAGGATATTTGCCCCATTCATGGGCGATAACCGAACGCCACTGCACCTTTGTATCACGAATATCATGCCAGTCCCTGCAGGCAATAACGCAGGCATAACATCCGGTACAACGGGTCTGGTCAAAATAAAAACCGATCTGTCCGGCGTGCATGGTTTTTTTATCCATCGGTCCCATAGACATAGTGTTTCTCGATCTGCACAAGACAGGAATTACTGCAAAATGCGCCTGCCGGGGAGCAACGGTCTTCAAGGAGCACATTCACACAACCGCCGCGGTCAACGCCGTCAGGTCCTGGGTCATACCATGCGCCCTGATCGATACTGACAACACTGGGCATGATCCGCTCGGTCACCTTTGCCGTAATGAGAATTGCCCCCCGATCGTTGAAAACCTTCACCGTATCACCGTGTAAAATGCCCCGGGGCGCTGCATCGGCAGGGTTGATCCACACCGTATGCGGTTCAAGCTCCCGCAACCACGGCAGATTGTGCATGTTGGAGTGAATGCGTCGCTTGGAATGGGTACTGATGAGCTGAAGGGGGTATTTTCCCGTACGTGGATCGTGTGGCCCCTCCCACGGCTCAATATACATGGGTATAGGCGGCAGCAACGGATCGTTGCGATCGGCGAGTTTCTTGGAATAGATCTCTATCTTTCCCGATGGCGTCGGATACGGGTGCGCTTCAGGATTTTCACGCTGCTCGGCAAAGGCAATGACCGGTGCGTCAAGCGGTATCTTGTGGACGCCCTCCCTCTTGAGCGTATCATAATCCGGCAGGGGCTTTGTATCGGTGAAGTTCTCAGCCTCCTGCCAGAACATCCGCAGCCACTGTTCTTCGGTGAAATCGCCGTACCCCTCAATGCCAAGCCGCCGGGCAAGTGCTTGACAGATGGCAAGATCAGATCGTGATTCATACAGGGGCTCAATCGCCTTATCCATATAAATATAATACGGGCCTCCCTGCCACGGTCTGATAATATCATAACGTTCCAGGTGTGTGTTGATCGGTAATAAAATATCGGCAAAACGTGCCGTTGGGGTCATGAATTGCTCGTGCACCACGATCGTTTCAGGTATCTGCAGGGCGCGGACCGCTTTTGTCGTATTCATAAACTGATTCACACAGTTTGAGTTGGTGATATACACCATCTTGAAATCCGCTGCATACCCGCCTTCTTTCCCCTTGAGTAGTGCATCCCAGATCTTGGTGATATGCAGCGCCGGCCGCTGCCGGGCGCCGTCAGGAAGATTGCCAGTCAGCTTTCTCGAAATAAGCCCCGTGCCTGCAAGCGGCTGCAAACCTACAGCCGGCAGGCCAAAGCCCGCAGGTTCACCACCATAAATACCGATGTTGCCGGTCATGGCAGCAAGCGTTGCCGCAGCGCGATGAAACTGTTCGCCAAACGCCGTGCGACCCGGAGCGCCGAGCGTAAGCAATTTTGCAGGTTTGACGGTTGCATAGTCACGGGCAAGCGCAGCAATAGTCTGTGCCGGAACACCACAGATGTGCTCAGCCCATGCGGGCGTTTTTGGTATCCCGTCGGTTTCGCCGAGAACATACTTTTGAAACACATCAAAGCCGACCGTATGCCGGTCAAGAAATGCCTGATCATGGAGCTGTTCGGTGATCATAACATGCGCCATCGCCACCAGCATCGCGGTATCGGTTGCCGGCCGAATAGGAATCCACTGTGCGGCAAAAGTCGCTGCAGAATCAGTATAACGCGGATCAACACTGACGATCCGCACGCCGCGCTCGCGCGCCTGAGCAAGATACCAGGCAGTAGTGGTACGCTGCACTGTCTCCGCTGGATTCCACCCCCACATGATGATAAAGCGCGCGTTGAGGATATCGTCTGAAGTATGCCCTGCGGTCACCGTGCCATAGGTCACCTCAGAAGAAAACAGGCTCCCCCAAAACGATGCAGAACCCCATACCGGGGTAAATCCCCCGAGCATACTTAAAAGCCGAAAAACGGAAAGCTGATTGTGCAGAAACGTTCCGGTATTGCCTGAATAGGCCACATACAGAATCGATTCTGGACCGTAGGTCGTTGCGGTACGCTTCAGTGCATCCGCAACCCGATCGAGTGCTTCGTCCCAAGATATCCGGGTAAAAACGCCGTCGCCCCGCGACCCGGTTCGCAGCATCGGGTACCTGAGTCGATCCGGTGCATAGACACGCTGGCGGTATGCCCTCCCCCGGGCACAGGCTCGAAGCTGCGGTTCTTTTCCCTCATCGGTTGTAATCCGGGTAATCATCCCGTTTGTTACATGCACCTTCAAGACACACCTGCCCCCGCAATCATGCGGGCAGGATGTGATCACGGTACGCTCTGAACCGTTATGATGAACCATAAATAATTATTCTGATGGAACAATGTCAAGACGATAGCTATCAACCGGCGAAAGGTTTTCACAGACAATCGAAACCTTAGTGCTATAAACTTGCTCGATCCGCATAATCTCCTTGCGTTTATGATTGAGTAAATAAAGTGCAGCATCAGGGGCAAGGCTGAGCCGCATTTCGGCATTTGCTGCTTGCGACGCCTTCATGTAGAGCTCGTTGAGTGCACTCATAGCAAGTGTTTCCGTTGATTTCACCTTCCCGATCCCCGCACAGGTCGGGCAGGCTATAAAACGCGTGTCCATAAGCGGCGCTCGGATCCGTTCACGGCTCATTTCAAGCAGTCCGAACTTCGAGATCCGGGATATCTCAACATTTGCCTTATCATCTTTGAATGCATTTCGGAGCTGACGTTCAACCTGCTGTCGGTCTTTGGGATCGTCCATATCGATAAAATCAATGACAATGAGCCCCCCGAGATCCCGCAGCCTGAGTTGACGGGCAATTTCATCTGCTGCCTCAAGGTTAGTGATCAGCGTGGTTTCATCGGGGTCTTTGATATGGGTGAACCGCGCTGTATTGACATCAATCGCCACCAGTGCTTCGGTTGGATCGATGGTAATCGTACCGCCTGATTTAAGTTTTACCGTCCGCTGGTACAATTTCTCGATTTGCTCTTCAACCCCGTATTTTACAAAGAGCGGTATTTCTTGTTCATAGAGGTGCACCACTTTATAGTGTTTTGGAATAACCTGTTTGAAAAACTCCCGGGCGCGTCTATAGACATCAGGATTATCTACCAGCACCTCAGAAATATCTGTGGTAAAGTAGTCCCGAATTGCCTGAATCACCATGCTGCTCTCCTGATACACAAGGCAGGGTGCCTGCTGTTCCCGCGCACGCGCCTCTATCGCCTTCCACAGCCGCACCAGATAATCTGCGTCGGCCTGCAGTTCTTTACGCGTTTTGTTGATCCCCGCAGTCCGAACTATCACACCCATTGCTTCGGGCAACTTGAGCTCAGCGCTGATATCCTTTAGTTTTTTCCTCTCCTCTGCATCCTCTATTTTTCGAGAAATGCCCGTTCTCCGATATCCTGGCATCAACACAAGGTATCTGCCCGGTAAGGATAAAAAGGTTGTGAGAGACGCCGCTTTGGTGCCTTGGGCATCTTTGGTAACCTGTACGATGACCTCTTGGTCTTTGGCTAAAATTTTGTTTGCCGGCACCCGCCCGTTCCTGCCGTGGTGAGCCGTCGGAGCATAGTAATTGCGCTGCACTTCATCAAGCGGCAAAAATCCTGGTCTGCCAAAGCCGCAGTCCACAAATGCCGCATGCAGACTCGGCTCAACCCGTTGAACGATGCCCTTGTAAATATTCCCTTTGAGCTTTTCTGAGGAGGCGCTTTCAATCACCAAATTGATGAGAGTACCGTTTTTGATAATGGCAACTCTGCTCTCCTCGGGATGCATGACATTGATCAACATCTTCTTTGTTTCATCGCCTTTGTGGCGACTGCGTGAAAACGCACTAAAAATCATACTGCACTCCTTTTCTCATCACGCGTAATCCTCCACACCCGTGTCCGACCAGAAGAGGAGAGTTATGCAGTTTTGGGAACATACCGTGCCGTTAGTTCGCCGGTCCGCTGAATGCGCCGGAGGGTCTCGCAAAGCCGGTGGGGATCGCTGAGACTAACTTCTGGAGGGTTTTCAAGAAGACAGTATTGCCATCGCTTGAATGTCGCCTGCGCATACGGGACAGGGAACGGTCCCATGGTTTTTGTGAAGGCAGGCCCTTTAGAAAAAAGAATTTCCGGTTCAGGGCCGTCAAGCAGGACTGCGATGTAGGAATCTTCCGGGTTGTCTTCAAAAAGAATCGCCACCAGCAGTGCCATAGACGGCATCATAGCGATAAACATGCATGACCGTCAAGGCAAATCTGACACCCCTCATGTCCGGTTGATCAAACTGGCAATACAGCCGGCACCAAATCCGTTGTCGATATTTACAACAGCCACACCTGCTGCACAGCTATTGAGCATAGTAAGCAGTGCGGCAAGCCCGCTGAAACTTGCCCCGTATCCGGTGCTGGTCGGAACCGCGATTACCGGCCGGGAAACAAGGCCTGCCACAACACTGGGGAGTGCGCCTTCCATGCCCGCAACAACAATCAGTACCTGTGCCTCGGTGATCTTCTGATACCGGCTGATCAGGCGGTGGATGCCGGCAACACCCACGTCATAAAGATGTTCAACGCGATTGCCCATGATCCGCGCCGTGACCAATGCTTCCTCTGCAACCGGAATGTCTGAGGTCCCCGCAGATATGACCAGAATAGTGCCGCGGCCGCCTTGTCTGATAGGGCGAACCGTTAACGTGAGGGTTCGTGACACCGGATGGTACTGTGCATTGGGAAAACTCTTGAGCACGGCGCGGGCTTTTGTCCGGTCAAGTCGTGTAACCAGAATGGGATCTTTATGGGCGGCCATTTTTTTCATAATACCGACAATCTGCGCGCCGGTTTTGTCCTGCCCCCAGATTACCTCGGGAAACCCCCGGCGCAGCGCCCGGTGATGATCAATGGCCGCATAGCCGATGTCCTCAAACGGTAATGTCTTAAGCCGCTCAATTGCCTCGGTGATCGATACGGTTCGATTTCGAACACCGCGAAGCAATTGATGCAATTCCTGTTCGTTCATCAGCATCCCTTTCCTGTATACATAGTGCAACTAAAAATGGACAAAACCTTCCTGTCTGCCGAGATGCATCGGCTTACCGGTGCGATCAAGAACCTCAAGCTGACCGCGCCGAGCGGTGATCTCGCCGATCGGCGTTATCGTAAGTCCGAGACTGTAGGCAATGCGCTCTATGGCGGCATGACGCTGCGGGGGCGCGGTAAACAGCAGTTCATAATCCTCGCCGCCGCACAATGCATATCGGTACGGATCGCCCCCGAGCTGCCTGACCCACCGCAGATACTGGCGCGAAAGCGGTATGGCATCGCTCCTAATACGCGCACCGGTGCCGCTTTGCTCAAGAATATGGCGAAGATCTGCCAGTATGCCGTCACTAACATCGATCATGCTGGTCGGAATGCGCTTGTGGGCAAGCATCAGGCCGGCGGCGATACGGGGATCAGGATCACGATGCCGCAGCACAAGTTGCCGGGCTTGTTGCGGTTCTACACCCTGCTTGAGCAGCGCAAGCCCAAGCGCAGCATCGCCAACGGTTCCGGTTACGTAAATGCGGTCACCGGGTCGAGCTCCACGGCGATAGACGACGTGATTCCGGGCTGCCGTGCCGATCACGGTGATGGTTATAGATATGCCACAATTCGACCCTGTGGTATCACCCCCAACCAGAAGCACATTCCACAATCGCGCACGAGAGCACATGCCCCGGTACAGGTCTTTAACAAAGGCAAACGGTGTTGTACCTGGCACGGAGAGCGATACCACATAGTACCGCGGCATACCGCCCATGGCCGCAATATCGCTCAGATTAACAGCAAGCGCTTTCTTGCCAAGCAAAAAAGGGGGCGTCGTGTCGAGGGTAAAATGGATGTTCTCTCGGAGTGTATCGGTAGTGACCAGCAGGCACTTTTTGGAGCCAAGGGCAATCACCGCAGCATCGTCACCGATACCTTTGTGCAGAGAGGGATCATGCTGGATCGCGGTTTTTGCCAGTCGCCGGATGAGCCCGAATTCGCCGATATCTTTCAGCTGCACGGTGCGGCGCTACCGAGAAACGTTTCTCCGAATCCTCCCGCGGGCAGATGCCACAGCAAGGCGGGGTTTTGCGTTTTTTCTGATCTTCTTCACCAGCGCTCTATCGATCACATCGTCGATATGTTTGACAAAAATAAAGGTCACTTTGTTTTTGATCGTTTCGGGAATGTCCTCAAGATCCTTTCGGTTGCGTTCCGGAACGATGACCTGTGTAATATTGTGTCGCAGCGCCGCAAGCGCCTTTTCCTTGAGCCCGCCGACCGGAAGCACTCTCCCGCGCAGCGTGATTTCGCCGGTCATGGCAATGTCTTTGCTTGTTGGCACACCGGTGAGCGCCGACACAAGTGCCGTAGCTATGGTGATGCCAGCAGACGGTCCGTCTTTGGGAATCGCGCCTGCAGGAACATGGACATGAATATCGTTCTTTTCAAAGACGGTATGTTTAATGCCGAATGCATCGGCGCGAGATCGGATATAGGACAGAGCGGCCTGCGCCGATTCTTTCATCACGTCCCCGAGCGAGCCGGTCAGTACCATGTTGCCTTTTCCCTTCATCAGCGTGGCTTCGATATAGAGTATTTCTCCACCGGCCTGAGTCCACGCAAGGCCCGTTGCAATACCGACTTCGTGCTGTTGCTGCTCCTCCTCGGGAATCCGCTTCGGCACCCCAAGGTATTTACTCAGATTCTCTCGGGTAACAACCTGTTTTTCTTTTTTCCCTTCAGCAACGTTGCGCGCAATCTTGCGGCAGATGGAGCCGATTTCGCGCTCAAGGTTCCGCAGCCCTGCCTCTTGTGTGTATTGATTAATGATTCCCAAAAGAGCATCGTCGGTAAGATGCAGATACTTTTCCGAAATACCATTTTCCTGAAGTTGCCGGGGAATGATGAATTGCCGTGCGATGTGCAGTTTCTCTTCATCCGTGTATCCAGAGAGCTCGATGATTTCCATGCGGTCTTTAAGGGCTGACATGATCGGCTCGACCATATTCGCCGTGGTGATAAACATCACATTAGAAAGATCAAAGGTGATGTTCAGGTAGTGATCGCTGAATGCATAGTTCTGCTCAGGATCCAAAACCTCAAGCAGCGCGGCCGAAGGGTCGCCCCTGAAATCAGCGCCGACCTTATCGATCTCGTCCATCATAAACACGGGGTTGTTGGTGCCGGCCTGCTTGAGCCCCTGGATGATCCTGCCGGGGAGTGCACCGATATAGGTGCGCCGGTGGCCGCGGATTTCAGCCTCGTCACGAATTCCGCCCAGCGATATGCGCACGAATTTCCGTCCCAGCGCGCGTGCGATTGATTTTCCCAGCGAGGTCTTCCCGACACCCGGCGGGCCGACAAAACACAGAATCGGTCCTTTCATCTTCTTCTTCAATTTGCGAACCGACAGGTACTCAAGAATCCGCTCCTTGACCTTTTCAAGATCGTAGTGATCCTCATCAAGCACCTGTTTTGCTTTTGTGATGTCAAGGTTATCGCGGGTGGAGATGCTCCACGGCAGTTCAACCATCCAGTCAAGATACGTGCGCACGATTGAAGCCTCTGCAGAATCAGGGTGCATCTGCTCAAGCCGAGACAACTGCTTGAGCGCCTCCTTCTCTGCTTCTGCCGGCATCTTTGCTTTCTTGATCTTTTCTGAAAACTCGTTAATCTCTTGGGTTTTTTCATCAAGATCGCCCAGCTCTGCCTTGATTGCGCGGAGCTGCTCACGGAGGAAATATTCGCGCTGGGTCTTTGACATCTCCTCTTTTGCCTGGGACTGGATCTTTGCCTGCATGGTCGAGAGCTCAAGTTCCTTTGACAGATGCTCATTGACCTTCCGCAGCCGCTCCACCGGGTCGATGATTTCAAGGATTTTCTGCGATTCCTCGAGACTCAGCCGCAGGTTTGAGGCAACAAGGTCAGCAAGCCTCCCTGGATCGTTAACGTTCTCGAGCACCTCCATCACTTCAGGCGACACAAGACCTTTGAGGGACAGGATTTTTTCGCACTGCTCTTTCACATTGCGAATCAGCGCCTCAACCTCAACCGTCATCTCCTGCACAACCGGTTCTTCGATCTTTTCGATCTCGACTACAAACATCGGTTCCTGCTGCACATAACGCTTAATGCGCGCCTTCACCAGCCCTTGTACTAAAATCTTGATGCGGTTGTCGGGCAGTTTGAGCTTCTTCATTACCATGGCAACCGTGCCGACCGTGTAAATATCATCAGGGCCAGGAGTGTCGTTTGACGGATCCTTCTGTGTTGCAAGCAGAATGAGCCGGTCTTTTTCCATAGCAGCATCCACAGCCCGGATTGATGATTCCCGCCCCACAAAAAGCGGCAGGAACATATAGGAATAAATCACGATGTCGCGGATTGGCAGCAGCGGCAGGTTTGCGGGAATGTCAACACTATCTTTGTCAATCTGAAATACCATAAGAATCGTTATCCTCTGAAATTAATAAATACGCGATCGCTCATTCGTGCAATCTGTATGTAGATATACTATTTTATCGGGACGGTCAAGCGGTGTTTCCGGATCGCGGCGTGATGTGCTGATGAGAAATCATGCTTGAAATTTGCGCCGTAATAGTATAAAAACACCGTCAACCCATAAATAACCAGCGTGAAACCGGGAGATATGGCATGAAGATTACTGACGGCATCTATGCGTACCCGTGGACGGACATGATGGTCAACAACTGTAATACCTATGTGTTACAAAAAGAAGGGCTTATCCTAATCGACCCCGGTCTGAAACGGTATGTTCCGCAGATCATGGCGGGAATGAAGAAGGACGGGCTTAACCCCGACGATATCAGCCTTGTCATCAACACACATTCCCACCCTGATCATCTGGATGGCGATGCATATTTTCTTCAGACCCGTGCCAAAATAGCTCTGCATGAGGAAGAAGAAAAATTCCTCAAGCACGTTGGGGTTGACTTTTTTCAGATGTTCGGCCTTGAACCGCCCCAATACCGGGTTGATGTCTATGCCTCGGAAGGCACCTTGACGGCAGCAGGCATCACGTTGCAGATCATCCATACACCCGGTCATTCACCCGGCTCAATTTGCATCTACTGGCCTGAAAAAAAAGTGATGGCCACAGGCGATGTGGTGTTCAGCGGCAGCATCGGCAGAACTGACTTTCCCGGCGGAAGCAGCAGCACCTTGAAAAAAAGCATTGAGAAAATATCGACCTATGCATGCGATTACCTTTTGCCGGGTCATAATGAGGTTATTGAAGGAGCCGTTGAGATTAAACGCAACTTCGACTTCATCAAACGCTCGTTTTTCTCATTTCTTTAAGAATCTCGCATCACGACTCACGAACCATAAAAGCCGGCGTAGCTCAGCGGTAGAGCAGCTGATTCGTAATCAGCAGGTCCCCGGTTCAAGCCCGGGCGCCGGCTCCATCCCCCTTTCCCTTATTACCACCCAGGATCAAAACCTCTCCTGCCTTTTGCAGAGGGCAAAAAAACAAGCAAAATCAGCCAGGTTGAGCAAAAAAATTTTTTTCAATTTTTTCTTGACAATTTTCTACATATTGTGGTTTAAACCACCGATATACACAACATACTGAATTAAACAATTATCGGGGAGAGGTGGCCATGGGGGCTTTAGTCGAACTCAGGGAGCGTCAGGATATTGGCGAAGAATGCCATGAAACAACGGATCTTGCGCTTTTTGTCCGCACCTCAGACGATGACCTTGCAGGGTGGGACCGCCAAAAAATCGTCGAGGCAATGGTCAGAGAAGCAGGCGTCAGCCCGCACGTGGCAGATGAAATAAGCCGCGAGGTCCAAAGCGTTATTCGCGATTCAAAAATCAAGTTCGTCACCGCGCCGCTGATCCGCGAACTTGTTAATGCAAAACTCATCGAGCGTGGATTTGAAGAAGCGCGCAAACGCCACACCCGGCTCGGCGTTCCCCTGTATGATGTTGACCAGCTCATCCTGCACCCCAACAAAGAAAACGCCAATGTGCCGCACGGACCTGAGGCAACCAATCTGACGCTTGCCGAAGGCATCAAAAAAGAGTATGCCCTTCTCAAGGTTTTTTCTCCAGAGGTCGGCGATGCGCATATGCGGGGCGACATTCACCTGCACGATCTCGGCTTCATCGATCGGCCGTACTGCTCGGGTCAGTCGCTTGAATACATCAAACGGTTTGGCCTAAGCCTCCCCAATTCCCTGTCAAACGCAAAGCCTGCAAAACAGCCTGAGGTGCTGCTCGCGCACATGGTCAAATTCGCCGCAGCCTTGCAGAGTCATTTTGCAGGTGCTATTGGCTGGGATGCGGTCAATCTCTTTTTTGCACCGTATTTGGTGGACCGCAGCGACCGGGAGGTGCACCAGCTTGCGCAAATGATGGTCTATGAATTTTCCCAACAGGCAGTTGCCCGCGGCGGTCAGGCAATATTTACCGATATCAATCTGTACTGGGAAGTACCACGCCATTTTGAAAACGTACCTGCCATAGGACCGGGCGGACAGTTTACTGGCAAAACCTACGGTGAATACGAAAAAGAGGCACAGCGTTTTGTGTGGGCCCTGTTTGATGTGTATAAGGAGGGTGACGGCACCGGGCGACCGTTCTTTTTCCCAAAACCGCTGGTGCACATCACCGAAAAGTTTTTCCGCACCGAAGGCGCGCAGGACTTTCTCCTGCATATCTGCGATGTTGCCAGTGAAAAAGGCACTACCTATTTTGTGTTCGACCGCGGCGAAACCGCAAAGGTATCTGAATGTTGCCGCCTGAGCTTTAAGCTGAACGAAAACGATCTTTTGGATGCGCGCGAGCCGTGGAAAATGCGGTTTTGCGCCCTGCAGAACGTGACGATCAATCTTCCCCGCCTCGGCTATAAGAGCAACGGCGACGATGCCCTGCTGTTCAAGAACCTGCGTGCCATGATGGAACTTGCCGTTAAAGCGCACCTTGAAAAAAAGGCTTTTATCGAAAGTTTACTGTCCTTGGGAGAGAGCGGTCCCCTTGCCCTCCTCACCATGGCGAAAGACGGCAGCCCGTATCTAAGGATGCACCGCGCATCCTACCTTATCGGTATGGTCGGGCTGAACGAACTGGTGAAAATTCAGACCGGGGAGGAGCTTAACCAATCAACAAAGGCGCTCAAATACGGGCTCAAGGTGATTTCCCATATGAACCTGTGGTGCAAGGAATTCAGCGAGCGGTACAACATGCACTTTGTGCTTGAGCAGACCCCGGCAGAGAGCACGGCATACCGGTTTGCAAAGCTTGATCTGCGCGATTTTCCCGATAAGGCAACCGGCATAGTCAAGGGCAGCATCCCGTTTGGCCAGATTTATTACACCAATTCAACGTGCTTACCGGTCGGCTCCCGTGAAAACCCCATCGAACGAGTTAAAATCGAAGGGCTCTTTCATCCGCTCATCGAAGCAGGATCCATCACCCATATCTGGCTCGGGGAGGCGCGGCCGAGCAAAGAATCACTTGCAAATTTTGTGGTGAAGGTTTTCCGGGAAACCCAAAACGACCAAATCGCTTTTTCGCCGGAATTCACCAACTGCCTTAAATGCTACCGCACGGTGCGCGGGCTTCGCAGCTCTTGCCCGCACTGCGGTTCTGAAGAGGTTGACGGGATTACCCGCATCACTGGCTACTTTACCAAAATCTCAAGCTGGAACAAAGGAAAGCTCGGCGAGCTTCGTGACCGCAACAGAAACAAAGGTTATTTTTCCAACAATTGACACGGAGGAACGCCATGGGCATCATTAAAGTGTTTGTAAAAAACAAATGCCCCCGCTGCCCGCAGGCAAAGGAGGTCGGCAATACCTTGCGGGAAGCCGGATTCAATGTGATTGAATACGATGTTGAAACGCCCGACGGTCTTGCCGAAGCGTCGTTTTACAGCGTCCAGGCAACGCCAACCCTGATCGTTGCAGATCAGCAGGAAAACACGATTGCCGATTTCAGGGGCGTGGTGCCGAGCGTTCAGCAGATTCACGACCTGTTCTACAATAACGCAGGAGGTCAGATGCAATGCTGAGCGATGTGTCGGTCCCGGTCAAAGGGTTTATCGAAACCTCGTTTGTGGACTGGCCGGGGAAAATCTGCTCGGTGATCTTCCTTCCCTATTGCAACCTCAGGTGCCGCTATTGCCACAATGCTGCGCTGGTGCTTGAACCCGAAAATATTACGACTGTTGAGAAAAACCGCATTGTTTCGTATCTTGCCGCCAACAGAGGATGGATCGACGGCGTGTGCGTGTCGGGCGGCGAGCCGACATTGCATGCTTCCCTGCCGATGCTGCTTGCCGAGCTGCGACGTATGGGCTTTGCCACAAAACTCGATACCAACGGAACCCGTCCCGACGTGCTCCGCATGCTGATCCAAAACGGCCTCCTTGATTACATTGCCATGGACGTGAAAGCACCGCTCGATGAAGAAAGTTATTGTGCCGTTACCCAGTCTCAGAACATGCTTGCGGCGGTGAAAGAAAGCATTCAAGTGATCCTCGCCAGCGGCATTGAGCATGAATTCCGGTGTACGGTGCTGCCGCACTTTCATGATCCGGATTCGATCGTCGAAATCGCACGCACGCTCAACGGCGCCAAACGCCTGCGGCTGCAAAACTTTAACCCTGGCGAAACGCTTGATCCTGATTTCGAACAGATGCAGCCGTATGCTGATGATCTGATCTGCAACCTCCAGCAAAACGTCGATGCAGTGCTGGGTGTGCAACCGGAAACAAACCGCCTCTGGCTGTTTTCAGGCACGGCATGACATGTGTTAAAATGGTCGAAAACAGGGGGCCAGGGTGCACATGAAATGGTTATGGCTTTGTGCTGTGCCGATCTCCGCGCTGCTCTGCTTTGGTTGCGGGCAGTCACGGAACGATGACAAGGGTTTTGCCAAACGCACGAATGAAGAGATGAGCAAACGTGCCGTTGATTATGTCAACAAACCGCTTTCTAAGGCGCGGCAGGTTGAGGGGATGGCACAACAACGGCAGGATGCGGCACCGGACATCTCAGAGGTGGCCGAAGAATAAGAAAAACTCCTTCCAATACAGTGCTGCATTATATTCTATTCAAGAAATTGCAAAGAGCTCAACGACACAGCAACCACGTAGTCCTGCGCATTGTGATTGCTTCACTTTCTTTGCAATAAAAATTCTTGTGGCTGTACGTTTAATATACAGCTATGGCTTTTCCAAAAATTTTGTCGAAAACGACAGGTAGGGCGGATCGATAATGCATCGGTTGCAGGCAGGAAAAGGAAACGTGAACACGTCGTACACTCCTGCCGCAAGCCGCCACGGAAAATAGACCAGCATACCCATCGGAATGCCCTCGATAAATCCGCCGATCGTTGCCATCATATATTCACGCGTATTGCTGTAATACTCTGCACGGGTATACATCTGGGCAGGAAGCTCAAGCGGCGAGGACAGAATATTGATCATCCCGCGGCCAAACCGCTCTGCAGGGCGGATGGTTTCACGGGTTGCATTATCACCTGCAATGACCTGATAAGGAATACAGCATATCACCAGCACACCAAGCATGTATATCTTTTTCATGCACACCTCCAGTCTCTGCAGCATATAGGCAACTAAAGCAATTCTACCCGATCTCGCTCTTTAAAAGCAATACGATAGTGTTCTATTCTTCTTGCCACAAGGATTCTGTTTCGTTATGACCTCGCCCTCCGGCTTGTGCCGTTGCATCCATAAACGAGCGGATCAGGTGCTCGACACGCAGCAAACGAAGTGCTTGGATGATGAGCTGACGGTTACCCGGATTCCAATACTGGGCGAGTGCCCGCTGCATCTTGCGCTCTCGAAACGTTTTGGGTACTGAGACGCTCTTACCGGTCAGGGGGTCCGTGCCGGTATAGTACTGTGCAGCCGAGCGGGTCATCGGCAGCGGAATAAAATCCTGCACCTGCTCAGGATATATGCGCCGCTCCATGAGATAACGGCCGAGCCGAAGTGCCGATGTAAGCGTTGCACCGGGATGGCTACACATAAAATACTGCACCAGATACTGCTCGCGCCCGAGTTCTTTGATGACCTGAAAAAACCGATCGACAAATGCTTCGTAGATGTTATGCCCGGGCTTGCCCATCAACCGCAGCACATTGTCATCGATATGCTCCGGTGCAATCTTCATCCTCCCACTGATATGATACGTGCATATTTCAGTAAGATACGGCAGTGCTTCGTCACCGCATAAAAGATCGTGGCGGAAGCCGCTCCCGATAAACACATGGCGTACACCTTCTATCTTTCGCAACGTTCGGTACAGTTTAATGCTCTCCTGATAACCGAGTTTAAGCTGCGGACATACCGACGGGTAAAGGCAAGCCCGGTGATCGCAAAAATCGCCGTGCTTCCAGCGGGGGCAGGTTGCGCCGTACAGATTTGCCGTCGGTCCGCCGACATCGGTTATCGTCCCCTTAAAATCGGGCATGGCGGCAATGCGACGCGCTTCCGCGATAATCGAGCCGGTGCTGCGGCTTTGCACAATTCTGCCTTGATGTAACGAGAGACTGCAAAAAGAGCACTGGCCGCAGCATCCCCGGTGTGCAACGATCGAAAAGCGAACAGGTTCACATGCAGGCACGCCGTCTCGGTCATACGCAGGATGCCAGCGCCTGGTAAACGGAAGCCTGTAGATGCGGTCAAGCATCCGGGGTTGCAGCGGCGGTTGCGGCGGGAAACAGATAACCCATCGATTGGCGTGCTGCTGTGCAAGGGGTTGCGAGCGGGGATGCTGGTGCAAGGAAACAAGTCGAAAGGCCTCGTTAAAACTGCGTTGATCCGCGGCTACTTCCTCATACGAGGGAAGCAGCACACATTGGCGCACAGACGCAATATCTGACGTCACTATCGCTGTGCCGGGAATGCCGGGAAATGCGTCAAGCGGTACCCCCTGCTGCAGACGCTGGGCGAGAGCGCATATCTGCACCTCCCCCATACCGTACACCAGTATATCTGCGCGGGCATCCACCAGGAGTGAGCGCCGCACCCGATTATCCCAGTAGTCATAATGGGCAAAGCGACGCATGCTTGCCTCGATGCCACCGAGCACAATCACCACGCGACCGAACGCCTCTCTGATACGATTTGCATACACGAGAGAAGCACGGTCGGGTCTGAGACCAGCTTTGCCGCCCGGAGCATACGCATCGTCATTGCGAGGTCTCTTATTGGCCGTATAGTTGGCGACCATCGAGTCGACATTCCCCGCCGTAATGCCGAAAAAGAGACGCGGTCTGCCAAGCCGGGTGAAATCACGGGTGCTGTGCCAGTCCGGTTGTGCAATAATGCCGACACGATATCCCGCCTGCTCAAGCACCCTGCCGATCACGGCAGCGCCAAATGCAGGATGGTCAACATATGCATCGCCGGAAACAAGGACAACGTCAAGCTCGTCCCAGCCGCGGCGCCGCATCTCGGAACGTGTCATTGGCAACATATACTGAAATCTAAAAATGTGGATGGGTTCCCCATGAGGTTGCCACATCTTTCCCATGATGACTCACACATGACAGCCTCATGCAAAACTTGTGGCTCGTACTCCGTGGTGGATTGTTTATCCGCAGCACATAGTTCGAAAACCACATCACTGATTCTGTGCTGTTATAATGATTGTAGCCGTACCGAGATGATAAAGGCAAGTGCGATATGAGGTCAGCGGCGCGGCGGAGGACCGAAGGAGCGTTCAAACAGGTCGCGGATCGCCGCCTTCCCGTCTTTGTTCAGAAAACGGGTGCCGGTACCGGTGAACCGTGTTCTGGTAATCACCGGTGCAGGTTCCTCCTGCCATGCACCGTTTCGCCATGTAAACCAGCTACCGTGCTCCTGATCAAATACCCACAGGGGTTTTCTCCAGTGTTTGGCAAGCTCTGCCGCCCATCCGGTGCCACCCCGCACCGTTGCATCGGGCAGGATGGTGCCAACGACAAACACCTCGCCCGAGGTGTTAACCTGATGCCAGATTGACTGGAGCACTTTTTTAAACAGCGGTGTTGCTGGATAGGTGCGATGCATCTTTGTTTTGATATACAGATCGCTGACATGTCCCTGTGCAAGTTCGGTGTTAGAAAGTTTTACGACACCCCGCGTCCGTACTGTTTGATGACCTTCAAAGGAAAAGTTGATTTCCTGCATGCCCCATATTTCTGCACATTCGCCAAACGCAGCCTCGGCTCCCGGGGCTCCTCCTGACAGCAGGGTGTATCCGGCAGCAGGCAGCGTGAGCCGCGCCCCTGGCTGCTCTGTTGAGACCGTAAACGTATCACAGGAGAGCAGAAGATGCGACCCGTCATCCAGTAGTTCGCGGCTCCCGTCTTTGAGCACGCGGATCATGACCTGTCCATCCCGAGGATCCAGAAACACCACGGCATCGATGATATCGTTAAAGACATCGCAGGGTGGCACAAGGGAGGTGCCGATGCCGGGCATGGCATGGTGCGTGTGCACACTCATCCACAAACGCGCACCATACCGGTGGGCGCATGCCTTGAACGCTCCGAGCATCGCCGCAGTTTCGATATGCGAAAGCCGTTCCCAATCGAATCCGTCAATCATGATAAGATCGGGGTTAAAATTAAGATGCCTGACAAACAGTGCGACGGCATGATCAAGTCGTTGGGGGGTAAACACGACATCCGAAGGATAGGTCTGGATAAGCCGGTGTCGCGCGATACGCGACCGCAGATCTTCGGTTTCTTTAATTCCTGCTGCATCCGCAAGCGCTTCAAACAGTGCGTCGTACCATGCATGGACATGATCGGTCGTCTGTCCGATGGCAACATGAACGACATTCCGTTCCTCCATTGCCACGTCGAGCCCGAGGTGCACAAGAAATGCAGTTTTGCCAACGCCTGCCCGCGCCATGATAACCGCCAGCATTCCCTGCGCAAGACCTGATGGAAATAGTCGCTCAAGCAGACGAAGGGGGAATGCGGCAACGAGGTCGTGCTGTTTCATACCCAAAAACTCCTTACTGCCGGCACGGATCACTCCCCTACCGGCGCACCGTTATTTTTTCTGTCCCGCTTTTTCACGCGCACGCGCAACCAGCTGCTCGGATGTTTGCGGCGGCACCGGCAAATAACGCGAAAACTCCATAGTGAATTCCGCCTTGCCTTGCGTGTTTGAGCGCAGCACCGTTGAATAGCCAAACATCTCGGCAAGCGGCACTTCGGCTTCAATGCGCGCAATACCGCCGTCCTCATGCGAACCGATGATCATACCGCGGCGTTGCATGAGTGTCGAGAGCACGTTGCCGGAAAACTCTGCCGGGCCTTCCACAACGACCTTCATGATCGGTTCAAGAATCCGCGGCCGTGCCCGCTCAAATGCTTCGCGCCAGGCGCCCCGGGCTGCCTCTTGAAAGGCGATATCCGAGGAATCCACGCTGTGGGCAGCACCGTCGTTGATGACCACACGCACACCGGTGACCGGAGCACCGATCAGGGTGCCTTTGGCGAGCATGGAACGGAACCCTTTTTCAACCGAGGGGATAAACTGCCGCGGAATCGCGCCGCCCACAATTTCATCGACAAACTCGAACTCATGCTCCTCGCACGGCTCAAGATAGCCGGCGACCCTGCCGTACTGGCCTGCACCGCCGGTCTGCTTTTTGTGGGTATAGTTGAATGCCGCGCGTTGCGTGATGGTCTCACGGTACGCAACCTGCGGCGCCGAGGTTTCGACAACGGCGCCGTATTCACGTTTCATGCGCTCGATGTACACATCGAGCTGCAACTCTCCCATGCCTTTGATAATCGTTTCACCGGACTCCGGATCAACTTCTGCATGGAAGGTGGGATCTTCTTTAGTAAACCGGCGGAGTGCTTTACTGAGGTTAATCTCCGATTTGTTGTCAACCGGTTTAATGGAGAGGGAAATAACCGGTGCAGGCACGAAAATCGACGTCATTGACACCGGCATCATGCCGTCGGTAAATGTATCGCCTGAATTGCAATCAAGCCCGAAGATGGCAACAATATCGCCGGCGCCGGCATCGCTTATTTCTTCCATCTCATTTGCATGCATCCGCACGAGCCTGCCGACCTTATGTTTCTTGCCGGTACGGGTGTTGACAATAGTGGCATCGCGTACCAGTGTGCCCTGATAGATCCGCAGATAGGTAAGCTGTCCATACCGCCCGTCTTCGAGTTTAAAGGCAAGCATAACCAGCGGCTTGTCCACATCGCTGTGGATAAAAACTTTCCGCTCATCCTCGGCACTTACGTCAATTGCCTCGTTTGTAATGTCGGGTGGCGCGGGAAGGTAGTGCACTACGGCATCGAGCAGAGGCTGTACGCCGATGTTTTTATAGGCAGATCCCACAAAAACAGGCGTGAGTTTTAGGCCAAGTGTGCCTGCCCGGACAGCCGTATGGATCAGCTCTTCGGTTACCCGATTCTCCAAAATTGCTTCCGTGAGTTCATCAGAAAACATGGACACTGCATCAAGCATCTCCTCGCGTGCCGCATGCGCAGCATCCATGAGATCATCCGGGATCGGCACTTCCTCAACCCGTTCTCCTGCGGCTCCTGAAAACAGGAGCGCCTTCATGCGCACCAGATCGATGACGCCCTGCAGTTTGTCCTCAAGTCCGATGGGAAGTTGCATCAGAACGGGATTATGCCCGAGCTTTTCCCTGAGCTGGTCACGCACCTTCAGCGGATGTGCGCCCACCCGGTCACACTTATTGACAAAGGCAATGCGCGGAACACTGTACCGCCGCATCTGCCGGTCAACGGTAAAGGACTGGCTCTGCACCCCTCCGACGGCGCACAGCACGAGAATTGCACCGTCCAAGACACGCAACGCCCGCTCAACCTCGATCGTGAAATCCACATGGCCTGGCGTGTCAATAATGTTGATGTGGTGCCCCTGCCATGAGCAATAGGTTGCCGCACTGGTAATGGTAATGCCGCGTTCGCGCTCGAGATCCATAAAATCCATCGTCGCGCCCACACCGTCCTTGCCTTTCACCTCATGGATCGCATGAATGCGCTTTGTATAATAGAGGATCCGTTCGGTGAGCGTCGTTTTGCCGCTGTCGATATGTGCGGATATACCGATATTGCGTATTTTTGACAAGTCACGTATCACAAAACAACCTCCACACACCACAAGTGTTTGTATCGAGAAATACCGGGAGTTCGTCGCAGTAACAGTATCGGGTTACGATCTGTAAAAGCGGTAGTGAACGAGGTTCTATCCGGTAAGAAGAGGAAGCACTATATACGCTGACACTGCGGGTTTGTCAAGTATTATTTCAAGACGAGGTCAGCGTTCGGTGACCGTCTTGATGGAATCGTACACGACATCAAGCAGCGTTGACAGTTCATCCACGGAAATCGAGAGCGGCGGCATAAGTACAATAACATCGCCCAGCGGCCTGATGATCACCCCGCGCGCTCTGGCGGCAAGGATAACCCGGTGTCCCATTTGCGCTGCAAGCGGATACCGCGCCTTTGTCTTTTTGTGGGCGACAAGCTCAATTCCGACCATAAAGCCCTGCTGCCTGATGTCGCCCACATGTGCAAGGTTCCAAAAGTGCTCAAGACGCTTCTTGAGCAGGCCAATCTTCGGCTGCAAATGCTCAAGCACGGCGGTGCGCTCGAACAGTTCAAGATTTGCCAGCGCAGCAGCACAGGCGATAGGGTTGCCAGTATAGGTATGGCCGTGATAGAATGTTTTGCATTCTTCGGGTTTGCCGAGAAACGCCTCATAGATGCGATCAGTGGCAAGCGTTGCTGCAAGCGGCAGTGTCCCGCCCGTAATACCCTTGGCAACGGCCATCAGATCCGGACGGACGCGCTCATGTTCGCAGGCAAACATCCGTCCAGTCCTCCCAAAACCCACAGCAACCTCATCGGCGATAAACAGCACATCGTACCGCGCGCACAGCGCACGCGCCTCCCGCAGATAGCCGCGCGGAAAAACGATCATGCCGGCAGCACCTTGCACCAGCGGTTCCATAATACATGCGGCAAGCTCGTGATGGTGTTTTTTCAGAATTTCTGCAAAACGCTCAAGGCATGCCATACCGCAGCCAGGGTAGCTTAGTTTGAAAGCACACCGGTAACAGTACGGGCTCGGCGCTTTATAGGCCCTAAACAGCAAAGGCCGGTAGATACGGTGAAACAGATCGATCCCCCCCACACTTACCGCACCCAATGTATCGCCGTGATAGGCATTCGTAAGGGAAAGAAAGCGCTTCTTTTTCCGCGTTGTTGCTGAGACTTGTTGCCAGTATTGAAAGGCGATTTTAAGGCCGATTTCAACCGCTGTGGAGCCGTTATCTGAATAAAAAACCTTGGTCAATCCTGAAGGCGTGATGGCCACGAGTTTTTCCGCAAGCCGGATTGCAGGTTCGTGCGTCAGTCCGAGCAGTGTGCTATGGGAAAGCCGCCGGATCTGGCTGATCATAGCGCGATCAATTGCAGGTGTACCATGACCGTGGACCAGGACCCATAATGAAGATACCCCATCAATGTACCGTCTGCCCTCATGGTCGTACAGATACGAACCTTTCCCGCGCTCGATGATGAGCGGCTCGGTGCGTGCATATTCCTGCATCTGGGTAAACGGATGCCACAGGCAGGTCTGGTCAATGTGGCGAAGATGGTTGTGTGTGGTTGTTAAGGTCTTTTTCTTGGCCATGCTTGTTATTACCCAATAACATTGGTATAATAAATTTTTTAATGTACGATATGGTGCATTGTACGACGTTTATCATCGTATCCTATCAATGGTGCTGTGTCAATTCCGATGAGGCAACAATGAACGACGTGGGTGGTGAAAGCCGAGAATTTGAGCCGTCTCGTTTTTTTGAAAGTTTTTTCTGGGTTGCCCGTGAGCTGCTGCTGCGCCCAAAACCGTTCTTCCGCCAGCTCCCCTTGAATGCCCCGCTGCGCAGCCCGCTTCTGTTTCTGGCAACAACATCATTCCTGACCGCGCTGTTCATGGCAAACTACCGCGGCGTTGGGTTTTCCGTGTTTGTTCTGCTGATGGGTGCTAACATCATATCGGCCCTGTTTAGCGGACTGCTGCTGCATGCCATGGTAAAGCGGCTCACCAATCCACGCGCAGGAATCGGTACAACCTTACGCATCGTCTGCTACGCGAGTATTGTCGATCTTGCGGCCTGGATACCTGTGGTGGGTGTCGTACCGTATTGTTACGGTCTGTATCTGATGTTCCTCGGGCTCCAGGAAACCCATCACCTGCCGCCGCGGCAGGCTGCGCTTACCCTTACCGCAATCATCGTGGTGATTACGACGCTGGTGATGTCACTGGTGCTCATTGCCCCACAAAGTATGCAGGAAGGGCTGAAACTGCTCGATCCGCAGCAGCCATGAAGGAATGTGTGTGTGTGGTACGGCGGTGGCGTTAGCCCTGCTGCCCGTTTCCGTCATCTTCGCTCGCTTCTGACGCAACAACCTGTGCGAGCGACAGATGCTCAAGCGGCAGAAAGATAAGCCCTAACATAATCACCGGTACCAGCTGAATGAAATGGAGCGCAACGGCATAGGAAAACGCAGCCGATTTGCTGATCCCAAAAGCCGTCAGTCCAAGAACGCATGCATAGTGGTAAGTCCCGACAAATCCGGGCGCTGCCGGCAGCATAACCCCTAAAGCAACCACAACGAGAATCGCATATGCATTGATAAGGGAAAGATCAAAGGAAAACGCAAAAAACAGAACATAGTTCGACAGTCCCACCACCAGCCAGATGACAAACGAGAGCGCGCCGACATACAGGGTCTTTTTGATATCCGGCAGCATCTGTAATCCTTCGATAAAGGAATGCGCAAGGCGCAGCAGAGGCTGTTTTATTCGGGGAGGCAAGGCGATGGTTATTCGTTCAATCGTATTCAGGGAAAATTCCTTTTTCACCGCAAGGAATATCAGCACCACAAACAAAGAAAACGATATCGTCAACATGGTAATGCCTGCCTTGAAAATTTCAGGTGGAAGAGAAACTTTAAGAAGCACGGCAAACAACACCAGCATGAGCGCAAGCAGATCAAACACCCGCTCGACGATGATGGTCGCCATGGTTGCCGACATTCTGACACCGCTTTTTCGTTTTACCAGATATGGTCGGGCGAATTCGCCCAACCGGGCAGGAAGCACACATACCGCCATAAACCCGATTGAACCTATTGAAAAAAGCGTCTTCTGATCATAAGACGCCAGCGACCGAAGAATAATGCCCCACCGGTAGCACCGCAGGTAAAGACCGAGCACCACGACAATAATGACGGGCACGAGATAGCCATACGATGCGCTCTTCAGGCTTGCGGCAACCTCTGAAAAATTGATGCCGCGCACGGCAAAGAAGACACAGATACCGCTGATGATAAGTCCGATAACGAGGTTTTTCTTCATGCCCTTCACGCTCCTCACCACACCGGTAACGCTCCCGCAGCACCGGTGTTTTTCTCATAAAGCTACATATCAAGTGAACCGAAAAAAGACAAATAATTTTGCCGTATCCTCATATGCCCAGAAAAACGTATCGCATGCACCTAAAAGCCTGTATGCGCGGCATATGGTACATCGTCAGCGGCCCGTGCAGCCTTGAATAATTTTTATGTGCTGCAGGGCATGCTTCGCTGAGGTATTCCATGTCAAATAAAATCGGCGAGTTATTGCTGAAACAGAGCCTCATCACCCGTGAACAGCTCGAGGAAGCACTAAAGCTGCAGCGGCAGACCGGAGGAAAAATCGGCTCGATTTTGGTCAAACAGGGCATTATTTCGGAACGAGAACTTTTGCAGTTTTTGAGCGAGCAGTTCAACGTTCCGGCGATTAAACTCTCGGAGTTTAAAATTGATCCTGCCGTATTGAAGCTCATCCCGGTTGAGGTTGCAAAAAAATATAGTGTCATGCCAGTCGCCTTAAAAAACTCCACCATCCTTGTTGCCATGGTCGATCCTACCAACATCTTCGCGATCGACGATATTAAATTTCTGACCGGCTATCGCGTCGAACCGATGATCGCCTCTGAAAATGCCGTCACCACCGCTATCGACACCTATTACCAGACGACAACCGCAGGCCTTGAAAGTTTGCTCAGCAGTTTTGACACCGAAGGCGTCGAATACATCGACGCGGAAGATGAAGTAGACGTGAAATCCCTGGCGCAGGAGAGTCAGGATGCGCCGGTCATCAAGCTGGTCAATGCGATTTTAGCCGATGCCGTTGAAAAGCGCGCCAGCGATATTCACATCGAGCCGTACGAAAAAGTTTTTCGGATCCGCTTTCGCATCGACGGCAGCCTGTATGAAGTGATGAAGCCGCCGATCAAGATGAAGAACGCCATTGTCTCGCGCATCAAAATCATGTCGCGACTGGACATTGCCGAGCGCCGGCTGCCCCAGGACGGTCGCATAAAACTCAAAATGGCAAAAGGCAAAGAAATGGATTTTCGCGTCTCGGTGCTGCCGACCTTGTTCGGAGAAAAGGTTGTGCTGCGGCTCCTCGACAAGTCAAACTTGCAACTGGACATGACCAAGCTCGGGTTTGACCCGCAGCAACTTCGCGACTTTCAGGACGCCATTCACCGTCCTTACGGTATGGTGCTGGTCACCGGCCCGACCGGCAGCGGCAAAACCACAACCCTGTACTCTGCGCTTGCCGAGCTGAACAAAACCACCGAAAACATTTCGACTGCCGAGGATCCGGTCGAATTCAACCTGGAGGGCATCAATCAGGTACAGATTCATGAGGAGATCGGCCTGACCTTTGCCGCTGCACTGCGCTCATTTTTGCGGCAAGATCCTGATATCATTCTGGTGGGCGAAATACGCGACTTTGAAACCGCAGAGATCGCGATCAAAGCAGCGCTCACCGGACATCTGGTGCTGAGCACCCTGCATACCAATGATGCTCCCAGTACCGTCAACCGTCTTTTAAACATGGGGGTTGAGCCGTTCCTTGTGTCTTCCTCGATCAACCTGATCCTTGCCCAGCGGCTTGCCCGGAAAATCTGCCCGGACTGCAAAGAACCTCGCTCTCAGGTTCCCGAGGAACTGCTTGAAAAACTCGGGCCGGTGCCCGAAGGATTCCATACGGCAACCCTCTACAAAGGGGCAGGGTGCGATTCCTGCAACGGTACCGGGTATCGGGGTCGCATCGCGTTGTATGAGGTGATGCCGATGACCGAAACGATCAAGGAACTTGTACTGCAGGGCGCTTCTGCGATCGACATCAAACGTGAAGCAATGCGCGCTGGGATGAAAACATTGCGCCAAAGCGGTATTGCGCGTATGATTGAGGGTATTACCACGCTTGAAGAGGTGTTGAAGGCAACGGCCCGCGATGATTAGGTGTTGTATATTCATGAAACACCGGCTATAGTTTTTAGCAAGGGAGGTTCGGTATGCCGACATTTATATGGGAAGGCAGAAATCAGCAGGGGCTTGTGCAAAAGGGGGAGCTTGAAGCGGCAAACGAAAACGCCGTACGGGATTTGTTGCGCAAGCAAAACATCAGGCCAACACAGATCAAACAAAAGCCAAAGGATATCTTTGCCAATATCAAGCTGTTCCAGCCCGGCGTTAAGACCAGGGATCTTATCCTGTTCACACGTCAATTTTCAACGATGATCAGTGCAGGCCTCCCCTTGATTCAAGGGCTTGAAATCCTGACCAACCAAACCGAAAATCCAACGTTTAAAAAAGTGCTCATGCAGGTGAAGAGCGATGTCGAAGGAGGCTCATCCTTTGCCGATGCCCTGAAAAAACATCCAAAAGTTTTTGATAACCTCTATACCAACCTGGTGGCGGCCGGTGAACTGGGTGGAGTGCTCGATACCATCCTGCAGCGCCTTGCTGCTTATATCGAGAAAAATGCCCGCCTCGTGAGTAAGGTCAAAGGCGCAATGGTCTATCCCTCGGTGATCGGGATAATCGCCATTGCCGTGGTGATCGTGATGCTGGTCTTTGTCATTCCGGTCTTTGCTGAAATGTTCAGCAGCTTCGGCGGCGAGCTGCCTGGACTTACCCAAGCCGTGGTGAACATCAGCAATTTTATGCGATCAAACTGGTGGATCATTCTGGGTGTGGTCGTAGCAGTAGGCGTGGCGTTTAAAAAGTTCAAGAGCACCGATCGTGGCGAATACCTTGTCGATAAAATGATGCTCAAAATGCCGGTGATTGGCGACCTGCTCAGAAAAGTTGCCGTTGCGAAGTTTTCCCGGACGCTGGGAACCATGATTTCGAGCGGCGTACCGATACTGGATGGTCTTGATATTGTTGCCAAAACAGCCGGCAACAGGATCGTCGAGGATGCTATTATGACAACACGCGCAAGCATCAGCGAGGGGAAAAGCATTTCAGAGCCGATGATGCAGAGTGGCGTCTTTCCACCCATGGTCTGTCAGATGGTGGCGGTTGGCGAGTCGACCGGCGCCCTTGATGCCATGCTTGCAAAAATAGCTGACTTTTATGAAGAAGAGGTCGATCAGGCGGTTGAAACGCTCACCACCCTGATCGAACCGATGATGATGGTATTTCTCGGCAGCACGGTCGGCACCATGCTTGCCGCCATGTATCTGCCGATCTTCAAGATTGCAGGCGCCGTTGAAGGCGCAGGTGGAGGTGGTGCACCGTAAGCGGCAGCCGGTGTGCACTTTTCCATCAGAGGAGGGAAACCTGCACATGAACATTACCCGGCGGGAATTTCTCAAAAACACAGCCGTCCTTTCGGCACTGATCGGCGGTGTGCCACTCGCAAAGCCCCTGCATACGCTGGCACAGAGAGCAGCGCCACCGACAACCGTTGCCATGGTCACCGGCGATCGACCTGCTGCGGTGCGCGCCGCAATTATGCTGCTCGGCGGTATCGAGCGTTTTGTGCCGCGGGGAAGCAGAGTTGTCCTTAAGCCGAACATGTCGTTTCCGCATCCGCCTGACCGCGCAACCAACACCCACCCTGAAGTAGTCGCCACGGTCGCACGCCTATGCCGCGACGCAGGAGCCGCTGAAGTGCTCGTGCTTGATTATCCGTTTAACCCTCCGGAAAGATGTGTAACGCTCTCAGGGATTGCCGATGCCTGCCGTGGCATAAAGAACGTTTATGTCCATGCCATCGCGCAGCAAAAGTTCTTCAAACCACACCCATTGCCGCGCGGCAAAGCAGTGCGGGAGGTGCTGCTTATGCGCGATGTGCTCGAAAGCGATATCCTGATCAGCCTGCCGACGGCAAAATCCCATACTACCACCGGAGTCAGCCTCGGCATGAAGGGTCTCATGGGACTTATCTGGGATCGCCGTTATTTCCATGCACAAGTTGATATCAATCAGGCGATCGCCGATCTTGTAAGCGGTGTAAACGTGCATCTCACGGTACTTGACGGTTCGCGGGCACTTGTGACCGGTGGGCCGTCCGGGCCGGGAACAGTTGTATTTCCGAACACGATCATTGCCGGTACCGATCCGGTTGCCGTCGATGCACTCGGCGTTTCACTTGCTCCGTGGTATAATCAGCAGTGTAATGCCTCACAAATCCACCACATCGTTGCCGCCTCCCGGATGGGTCTTGGAACTATGCGCACTGATGAAATCTCACTCCTTAAAAAGCAGGTATGAGACGCATCGTCCAGTGTGCGGTCCTTGCTTTTATCGGATTCCTTTTCTTTGCAGCAGCCTACGGCGTCCGACTCCCTGCCGATATCCTGCTGCGTGCCGATCCCCTCATCGCACTTGCCGCTTCTGTGGCATCCCGTTCCTTGCATCAGCCGCTCGTGATTTCGCTGATTGTATTCCTCGCGGCACTGCTTGGTGGCAGAATTTTCTGCGGCTGGATATGTCCGCTGGGAACGCTGTTTGACTTTCTGCCCCGCCGACACCGTCATATCGCATCCGCAACATCCAACATAAAATATGGACTGCTGCTGTGCATTGCCCTCTGCAGCCTTGCAGGCATCAACGCAGCAGGCCTTGTCGATCCCCTTACCATACTTACCCGCATCAGCGCCTTTGTGATAAGACCAATAACTGACGCGGCAGGCAATACTGCGCTGGATGCAGTTCGCCCGCTTGCCGAACGGCTCCGCCTCTTTTCGCTGTCGCGCACCATCATCCCTCAGTTTCTCTATAATGCGGCAGGGCTGTCTGCGCTCGTTGTGCTTGGGCTTTGTCTGCTCAATCTGTATGCACATCGTTTCTGGTGCCGAAGCCTCTGTCCGCTCGGTGCGCTGCTCGGCGTGGTGTCGCTCGTTGCGCCGCTGCGCCGCAGGGTTGGCAACGCGTGCACACACTGTATGGCATGCAGGCGCATCTGCCCGGTTGATGCGATCAATGAAGATCCTACCCGTTGCCGCTTAGCGGAATGTATCGTGTGCGGCACATGCAGCAGCGTGTGTCCAGAAGCAGCGATTTCTTTTACCCGCCGTAGCAAAGTCCTCTCCTTCCGACAGGGTATAGTTATCGGTCGGCGCACCCTGATCACCTCTCTTGCTGCAGGCATAGCTTGGAGTGTTGCTGTCCGTGCAACTCCTGTCGGGCGACTTGCAGGCAAAGGGCTTCTCAGGCCGCCGGGTTCCGTGTCCGAGGATATGTTCCTCAGTCGGTGTATCCGCTGCGGCCAGTGCATGGCCGTCTGCCCGACAAATACTCTGCAGCCCTGCCTTTTTGAAGCCGGACTTGAAGGCATCTGGTCGCCGCGCCTCATGCCGCGGCTTGCCGGATGCGATCAGACCTGCAGCCGCTGTGGCGAGGTATGCCCCACCGGCGCGATCCGGGCACTGTCGCTTGATGAAAAAAAACACGCAAAAATCGGAACCGCTTTTATCGATACCAACCGCTGCCTTGTCTGGGCACAGCACCGTCTGTGTTTTATCTGCGATGAACAGTGCCCGTACAATGCAATCGTCTTTAAATGGCACGATGGCGAGCGCAAACCATTTGTCATCGATATCAGGTGCAACGGCTGCGGATTGTGCGAGCAGCAATGCCCGGTCCAGGGTACCTCTGCCATCATCGTAAGCCCGCACGGAGCGCTGCGCCTCAGCTCCGGTTCCTATCGTTCAGAAGCACAAAGACTCCTTCTTGAGCTTCGTGAAGATCCGGGTCTTGACCGGTTTCTTCCCGAGGCAGGTGATCATGCACCCATCACCCAATAACTCCGCGCACCCCCGTTCGCACCACCGCATTCGGGAATCATTTGATTTGATGCTTTGGCAATGGTATAAAACGTCGTCTTGAGTAACCTGAGTCATACCGCGACATGACTTCACCAGATCAGCTTGCACAATACCTTTTTAGCGGCATAACGATCGGCAGCATCTATGCGCTGATTGCCTTGGGCTTTACCATTATCTACAACACAACCGGCATCATCAATTTTGCCCAGGGAGAGTTCGTTATGCTCGGCGGCATGTGTATGGTCGGATGCACCCATATACTCCGTCTGCCGGTGCCGGCGGGTGTCCTCATATCTGTTGCGTGTGTCGTTGTCGTCGGGCTCTTGATCGAGCGGCTTTCCATCAGACCGGCACATGGTGCATCGGTTGTTACGCTGATTATCATTACGATCGGCGTTTCCATAACGCTTAAGGCCCTGACAGCTTTTATCACCAAAGACAGCTTTACCTATCCGCCCTTCCCCGGCCCCGAGCATGTCAGGATTTTCGGTGCGTCAATGCCTGGCCAAAGCTTATGGATCATCGGGGCAGCCTGTTGTATTATGGTTCTCCTCTCGCTGTTTTTTCACTTCACGATTCGCGGCAAGGCAATGCGTGCCTGTGCCATTAACCGCGAAGCTGCCTATATTGTCGGCATCGACGTTGAAACCATGTCGTTCCTCTCGTTCGGCCTCAGCGCCTTGATCGGTGCCGTGGCCGGCATTATGGTAACGCCGACCACCCAGATGGCATGGTACCGCGGTATGGATCTCGGGCTAAAAGGGTTTTGCGCGGCGATTTTGGGAGGCCTCGGAAGCAGCCCCGGTGCGGTAGCCGGCGGGCTGCTCTTGGGGCTTTTGGAAACCTTTGGGAGTTTTTTTGTATCAGGATATAAAGACGCAATTGCCTTTGCGCTCTTTCTTCTGGTACTGTTTATCAGGCCCCGCGGCATTACTGGCAGAGGACGATAGTATATGGTTCAAGGCTCACCGTTCACCGTTCAAAAGCTCTTCATGCCCGGCACGGGCCCGAGATGGCTGCCGTATGGTGTGCTCATCCTCATAGTTGCTGCAGCGCCGCTCGTATTTTCCGGCAGGATGTCCTACTACCTCTCAATACTCTCTCTTGCTGGCATCTATGCTGTTGTGGTGATCGGGCTGAACATGCTGATGGGATATGCAGGGCAGATTTCCCTTGGCCATGCGGCCTTTTTTGCAATCGGTGCCTATACTTCGGGGATCCTTTCGACGCGCTATGGCCTGTCGCCGATCCTCTGTGCGCTTCCTGCAGTTGCCGCTGCAGGAAGTGTTGCGGTGCTGATCGGCATCCCCACCTTAAAACTCAAAGAGCACTATCTTGCCATGGCAACGCTCGGCTTTGGTATTATCATGTATACCATCCTGAGGGCGGATCCGGGTAGCATGACTGGCGGGATTCAAGGCATGCCAAACATCCCGCCGTTGCAGATACTGGGGCATGCTGCAGACTCGGATAGAGCACAATATACCATTGTGTGGAGCACCGTCATTCTCGTCTTTCTTTTTAGCACCAACATCCTCGAATCACGGTTTGGCCGCGCACTCATGGCAATCCATAAAAGCGAAGTCTGCGCAGCAGTACTCGGCATTAATGTGTTTGGCCATAAACTCCAGGTCTTTGTGCTCAGTGCCTTATATGCAGGGTTTGCCGGTTTCCTCTATGCCCACTGTTCACCGCTGAAATACCTCAACCCCGATGACGTCGCCCATGTTATCTTATCGATCAAATTCGTGACGATGGTCGTTATTGGCGGCATGGGCAACCGCTGGGGCGCACTGTGCGGTGCTGTAGGACTCACCGTGCTCCCCGAAGTGCTGCGCCTTATGAGCAGTCTCCTCCACGGAATCAGCTCAACAGACATTGAAATGGCGTGTTACGGCCTTATCCTGATTATGGTTATGATCCTCTCCACCCGCACCCGGAAGCGGCTTTTGCCTATTCCGGCAGAAAACACACTGACCCAACATCCGATACGCCAATAAAAGCTCACGCCATGGCACTGCTTGTGGTCAGCAATCTTACCAAAAACTTTGACGGTATTACCGCAGTGAGCAAGGTGAGTTTTTCTGTTGCGCAGTCAGAAATTTTTGCCATCATCGGCCCAAACGGAGCCGGGAAGACGACCACCTTTAATCTTGTAAGTGGTGTGCTGGCGCCTGATTGCGGTGAAATCTTTTTTCGCGGTGAACGCATCAGCGGCTTAAAGCCCCATGAGATTGCGCTGCGGGGCATGGTGCGCACGTTTCAAACCATCAGTCTGTTTGACACGATGACCGTGCTAGATAATGTAAAAGTCGGGTGCCACGGTCAGGCGCGAACACATATTTTTTCTGCAGCATTCCGTACCCGCGCTTTTTTTGAAGAAGAGGTGCGCATGACGCGCACCGCGCTCGAAACCTTACGTCTGCTTGGCCTTGAACGTCGTGCCCACGAAATGGTGGGGAATCTGCCGTTCGGACAGCAGCGGCTGGTGGATATTGCGCGGGCGCTTGCCGGTGAGCCGGTGCTGTTGCTGCTTGATGAACCAGCGGCAGGGATGAACGCCCGGGAGCGTTCAGAGCTCATGGCCATCATCCGAACGCTGAAACAGCGCGGTATGACCATTGTGCTGATCGAACACGACATGGATCTTATCATGGAGATCGCGGAACGGATCATCGTGCTCGACCACGGTGAAAAAATCGCCGAAGGAAAGCCTGAGGAAATTCAGCGCAACCCTGACGTCATCGCTGCGTATCTTGGGGAGGCATAACGGTTATATGTCTTCCTGGATTATATGTCTTCCTGAACTATCACATCGGTTTTAAAAACGCCATTCAACATCCACAATCGATGCACCTGATCGGAGGATTCATTCTGCAGCACCGTTACCCATAATGAACAGACCCCCTTTGGAAAAGGGGGCTTTCTATATCCTTCCTTCTATTGTGTGCCCTGGGACTGTAAAGGGGGAACGCTCACAAGTGCAGCAATCTGATCCGCCCATTGGGCGATTTTCTGCCAGTCGCGCGAATCATTGTCATAGTAGCCAAACGCCTTCATAATAATCCGTTCAAAAAGGGTAAAATCGCTGAAATCAACTTTGCCGCCGAAGTTTCCGATCGGCTCAAGCGGCTTGATATCAGGGTAAGCATCAAGTACGGGCTGCACGTAATACTGCAAGGCAATCTGTTCTTTTTCCGGAGAGGCATAGCCTTCGCGCAGCAGGTTGCTGGCGATAAAATAGGCAACCGTTTTTCCCGCAAGCGTTTGCTCGTGCTTTTTGAGAAATGCCTGTGCTGCCGGCAGCCACACGCCGTAATAGATAGGACTGCCTACAATCACCACATCATAGGAGCTTATATCTTCAAGATCTTCGTTGTCGGCGCGAAACACACTGACGTCAAAACCGCGGGCGCACAAGACAAGTCCGATCAAGGCTGCAATATCGGCGGTCGAGTTGTACTTGGTGTCGTAGGCGACCAACACATGTGCCCCTTGCCCGCCGCATACAAACGCTGAAGCGCCTGCTGGTGCAAACAGAAAGATAGAAACGACGAGTGCACACAGTACCCCACTGCTATCGGAATGTTGTAATGCCATGGATCCTCCTCATCTGTTTGCTTTCTTGACTTACAATTTGATACAAAGTATACACCATGAAAAAAATGCACAATACATTTTTCATGCTGTACAAAGGAGGCCCCATGCAATTTCATACGAGCATCGCCGCATGGTGTATGGTTGTCCTTATGTCGTGCAGCCCTCCTACTCCTAATTACGGTGATCAAACTCTCAGCAATATGCGGGAGTTTCTCAAAAACAGGTTTGAAAAACTTCCCGGATCGCTCCTGCGGCCGGTATTTGCCTCGTTTGACGACTATACCGTACGGCTTGGGGTCTCCAAGCTCAAGGTGATCCTTGCAGCCTACGAGGGCATTAGCCTCGTCAATGCCTGCATCAGCCAGTTTGAAATCACCCCCGACTCAGGCAGATACATGGACTGCACATTTGTTATCAGACCGAATGCCGATCTGCGGGCACCTATTATGCACGGAGACGCCCTGTCAACCTCTTTTAGCATGGACATCTATAACGTCAATCCTACAAGCGTCAGTGTGGATGTTTTTCTGGGCGACCGCATCGACAAAATAAACCGAGGGCTTGTCCGTGCCCTGCCGTATCAGCGGAAACCGATTGAAGAGGGAGGGAATCGCGGAAAATACACGCCCCATCTTGACCCGTACAAAAGCGCATACCGGATTGAAATTGAAAAGCCTGACACCGATGACCCCGAGACACTAAGGATTTACTGGGATACTGTATACGAGGTGATGACTTTGTATGTCAATGCGTTTTTAGAAAGCCTTGCCGTCCTGCAACCAGAGGATAACGAAACCTTGATTCAAGGAAACATGAACGGAATCGACACGTTTATCACAACGATATGGGAAAACGATATTGTGGTGCCTATGGGGAAGCTGATGTTCAAGGAGGATATGGAGCTTTACTTCTT